>JALSLR010000099.1 GCA_026988245.1 Sulfurimonas sp. | reverse complement strand
TTAAAATAGTTGCTCATAAATATCGTAACCGTAGAAAACGATTTGGTTTGAGATTTAATCTCATTTGTGCTTTAATCAATTTTGATAGAGGTTTTCAGGTGGATTAAGGGGTTATGCAAGAAGTCTAATGAATATGCGATATAATTTAGAATATACCTATCGGGGGTGTTTATGTCAAATCTAAAATTACTACAAAAAGAAGCTCAGGATTTTACAATATTATATGTAGAAGATAATCTGAACTTACTGCAAAAGGCTTCAACCTTTCTAAAGAAATTTTTCAAGCGTGTCGATAGCGCAAGTGATGGTGTAGTTGCCTTAAAGCTTTTGAAAGAACATGAATATCCTATCGTAATTACTGATATTAGAATGCCAAATATGGATGGTTTACAACTTTCTCAAGAGATTAAAAAACTTTATCCTGAGACAAAAGTTATCATTATGTCTGCTTTTGATGAGAAAGATTATCTTTTAAAAAGCATTGAGCTTGGTATATCCCATTATCTTACAAAACCCGTTAATGCTGAAGAGCTAACGAAAACTTTACTTAAAATGATAAAAGAGATAAATCATGCCCGTCATGAAAAGCTTTTTTACATGCATCTTCAAAATGTTTTTAATTACCAAAGCTCTATGGTGGCGATGCTTCATGATATGGAAATAAGTATCGCCAATGAGATGTTTTCAGATTTTTTTGAGATAAAAGAAAATGCTCAACGTCAAAAAACTATGATAGATTTGAGTGCAAATTTTTTAGCGCATGATGGCTTTTTATACAATCATAATGATGTAGATGTTCTTAGTACTCTACAACATAATCCACGAAAACTCTTCCATGCAAAGCTCAAAGATAAAAGTGGCTCTATGCGTCACTTCATTCTTAAGTATCAAAATATTCCAGAAAAAGATGACTATGGTGTACTCTCTTTTGATGATGTCACAGAGTTAAACTTACTGAAACTTTTTGATTCTCAAGAAAGTGACTCTGATATGAAGATGCAAAACTCCAAAGAGATGTTTGATCTTTTAGGTGTCATACAAAGAAACAGTGCAAAGGTGTCAGTACATAATTATTATAAAGGATTAAGCATAACTAATGATGCTGTTATATCTCATATTGGCGAGGATAAAATAAGTATAAAAACAAGTTATATACAACTCAAAGCGATGCAAATAGAACAAAAGTTTTTAATAGTCTCAGAGGCACTGCCTAAAACACTTCATTGTGCTGAGATTATAAAAATGAGCTTTGAAAAGCAAGAGGTTGAAGTTTCAAGCTTACATTTTATGAATACCTCACCAATAATGCGAAAAACTATTCGAGTTGTGCCAGATGGTAAGATGAGTGTCTCTCTTTTTTTAGGCGAAAATAAGTTTCATGGAGAGATAGAGATAGAAGATATATCTTTAGATGCTGTTAAGTTAAAGATGCAAGCATTACCGGCTGGTCTGAGTGGTGAGAGCGATGATGTTAGCCTTGATATTGTTCTTGAACTAGACAATAAGCCACTCATCATAAATACCACTGTGAAGATGTATAGAAAAAAAGAGTCACACCATAGTTTTTATATAGTCTTTTTATTTGATGATTTTTCTAAAAATGGACTTGTAAAGTATATAACTAAACGTCAAATGGCGTTAATTAGAGAGATAAAAGGGATGCAAAATGGATGAAAGTAAAATTATATATGAAGATGATGCACACAAGGTTGTTATGTTTAGTTTTGATGATGAGACACATGAGGATGCTTTTCTCTCAGTAAATCAGTATCTTGTAGTACATCAAGGTATTGGAGTCTTAGTAGATCCTGGGAGTGAGGCGATATTTGATGAACTTTATGAAGCGGTGAGTGAGTATGTTGAGATACAAAATATAAAATATATCTTTTTCTCACATCAAGACCCCGATGTCTCTGGTTCTATTGCCCAATGGGCTATTAGTACAAAGGCAAAGTTTATCATGAGTAGCTTATGGGTACGTTTTATGTCGCATTATGGTTTCACGCAAATGGATAGAGTGATGACTTTGCTAGACCATGGAGCACAACTCAAGTTTGGTGATGGCACTTTAAAGTTTATACCTGCGCATTTTTTACATTCGCCAGGGAACTTGTCTATGTATGATAGTAACTCTAAGGTACTTTTCTCTGGAGATATTGGCGCAGCTATCTTAAATGCTCCAGAAGATTACAAAAAGGTGACAAATTTTGAGCAACATAAGGAACATCTGTTAGGTTTTCACAAACGCTATATGGGTTCAAATAAACTCTGCCGTGCTTGGGTAGAAAAGATACAGAGAATAGATGTAAAAATTATCGCACCGCAGCATGGCTATGTCTTTGAGGATGCAGATGTAGGGCTCTTTTTGGCATGGTTGAGTGAGCTTAAATGTGGAAGTGATTTACTAGAAGAGCTCTACTAATGCAGGAGCAAAACAGACACACAGAGATAGCACGTGAGATGAAAATCATCAAGCTCTTTGCTCTTTTTACTGTGGGTATCTTTTTGATTGTCAATTTAGTGAGTTATATTCATCTTGATACTATGCACAGAGTGACTGAAGATATATACGAACACCCACTTAAAGTCTCAAATGCTGCCCTTAATGTCCAAAAAGGGGTACTTAAAATCCATAGAGATATGAAAGATATAGTCCTTACAACTTCTATAAAATCTGTTCAAAAAATCAGTAAAAAAGTGGATGCAGAGGAGAAAAATATCTATGAGTACCTCAAAATAATAGAAAAAAATGTCCTTGGAAAAGAGGGCTATGGACTTTATGAGGAGACATATAAGCTCTTTAAAGATTGGAAAAGTATTCGCGATGGTGTTATAAAACTTGTAGAGTCAAACAACATACAAGAGGCAGTTAGAATTACACGTGAGGAGGGTGCACTGCATGTACGACACTTAGAGACTGTTGCTGTGAGTCTCAACAAGTATGCAAATGCAAAAGCGGATATGTTTGAGAGTAAGGCAGATGACTCTTTTAAGAGTTATATCAATGTAAATATTGTGCTTACTCTTGTTACCCTCATTTTGTTTTTATTTTTTCTCTTTTATATCCGCCAACGAATAGGAAATTATCTCAAGTTAATTGGTGAAAGTGAGAGAGAGTATAAAGCACTCTTGGAGCAGTATTCACTTGCAATAGAGGGGACTAATGATGGACTTTGGGATTGGAATATTGCAGAGGAGAGTGTTTACTTCTCAGCCCGATGGAAGGAGATGCTAGGCTATAAAGAGAGCGAGCTTGAGAATAGTTTTGAGACTTGGGAGAGTCGTGTCCATCCTGATGATTTGGATAGTGCTTTAAAAATGATAGAGCTAGCGCATAGTGATCCCAAGATAGAGTATAGAATTATCCATAGACTTCGTCACAAAGATGGTCACTGGGTATGGATATTTGACCGTGGGCAGACACTTTTTGATGAGAGTGGTAAAGCTATTCGTATGATAGGGTTTCATACAGATATAACAGAGCTCAAAGAGCAAGAACAGAAGATAAAAAACTTAAGTATCCTGCTTAAAAATACACTGCACTCTTTTGAAAATTTAATTTTTGTAAAAGATAAAGATTTTAAGTATATAGAGTGCAATAGTGCTTTTGCAGATTTTGTGGGCTTAGAAAAAGAGGCAATTATAGGGCATGATGATTTTGACCTATTTGATGAAGAATTGGCAAGTTTTTTTAGAAAAAAAGACAAAGAGATGTTAGAAGCAGGCGAAACAAAAAATAATTATGAGTGGGTGAACTATCCTAATGGTGTCAAAGTCTATCTCTTAACAACGAAAGCACCTCTTCGGGATGAAAATGAAAATATTGTAGGGATTGTTGGGAACTCTGTAGATGTTACGAAGGAACATAAAGCCACGAAAGAGATACAGAGGGTATTGTCTGCATTTGATCGAAGTAATATATCTGTTATCATGACTGATCTATCGGGAGATATTACCTATGTCAATCCAAATTGGTGTAAGGTTACTGGCTATAGAAGAGATGAACTCATTGGTCAAAATCCTAGAATTGTGAAGTCTGGAGATATCTCTGCAGAGAGCTATTCTAAAATGTGGGCTCACTTAACATCAGGAAAAGTTTGGAGTAGTGAGATAAAAAACAAAGCAAAAGATGGGAGTATATTTTGGGAGGACTCAACAATTATGCCATCTTTTAGCGCCGATGGAGAGATTGATGGGTATATATCTTTTAAAATAGAGATTAATGAGAAAGTCCACTTAAAAGAGGAGTTAAAAAAGAAAGATGAGATAATGATGGCACAGTCTCGCCATGCTGCCATGGGTGAGATGATAAGTATGATAGCCCATCAATGGCGACAACCTATCTCTATTATAGCTATGGATGCTAACAATATTTTGGCAGATATAGAGTTAGATATGCTCTCAAGTGAAACACTGAGTGAAGCATCTAAAGATATTATCTCGCAAACGCAGGAACTCTCTAAGACCATAGATGACTTTAGAGAGTTTTTTAAGCCAAATCGAGATACAGAAGAGGTCTTGCTCAGAGATGTTATTGCTGATGCTTTGGCTGTTATAGGCAAAGCGCTTGAGAACAACAATATAGCTATAGAGATAGATAGATGTAAACCAATCAATATACGTACATATTCGCGTGAGTTGATGCAAGTTGTCATAAATATTATAAAAAATGCGAAAGAGGTTCTAGTAGAAAAAGAGATACAAGAAAGAAAAATAATGTTTCATTGTGCTCATAATGAATCTAAGGTAAGCTTAAGTATTTGCGATAATGGTGGTGGAATAAATATGGATATAATGCAAAAGATATTTAACCCTTACTTTACAACAAAGAGTGCAAAAAACGGCACAGGTTTAGGACTCTACATGAGTAAAACAATCATAGAAAAACACCTAGAAGGAAGTATCAGTGCCACAAATAGTGATGAAGGTGCCTGTTTTACTATTGAGTTGCCCTTAGAGATTGTGGGGGGGGAAGGTATAGCTGATGAAAGTAAATCTTAAAAGATTACAAAAATTAACCCAAAATCTTCGTGTACTATATGTTGAAGATAATAGCTCTATACAGAAAAAAATGGCTTTATATTTGCAGAAATTTTTTCAAGTAGTTGATTGTGCAAATGATGGTGTATTCGCTTTAGAAAAGTTTACAAAAAAGAAGTATGACATTGTTATCACTGATCTTTCTATGCCTCGTATGGATGGGATACAGATGATAAAAAAGATAAAAGCCATAGATGAAGAACAGACTATACTCATCACCACTGCGCATGGAGAGTCTGGCTACTTGATGGATGCTATACAGACACATGTAGATGGTTATATAATGAAGCCATTTGATTTTGATATGCTTAATATGGAGCTATATAAAATAGCCGATAAACTTAGTAGATATAAGCAAAACGAAGAGTACAAACTCCATCTTAAAGAGATGCTACAAGAACAAACGCAAGAGATGCAAGAAAACTATGAAATGACTATTTATTCGATGGTGGAACTTATTGAACAACGCGATACATATACTGCAGGGCACTCTAAGCGTGTAGCCTTTTATTGTGAGATGATTGCTAAGCATATGGGTTTTTGTGATGAGGATATAACGCTTCTTCATCAAGCTGCTATTCTTCATGATGTGGGTAAGATAGAGACCCCAGATGCGGTACTTCTTAACCCAAGTAAGTTGAACGACATAGAATACAAGCTGATACAAGAACATGTAAATGTTGGTTATAAGCTACTTGATGCTATTCCGATGTTAAAAGTTCTTTCTCCAATAATCAAACAACATCATGAGCGTTACGATGGCAAAGGTTATCCTGATGGACTTAAAGGAGATGCTATCAATAAGTTCTCGCAAATCATGATAGTTGCAGATGCATTTGATGCGATGACAACAAACAGGATTTATAAAGGAAGGAAAAACATCTCTGAAGCACTAAAAGAGCTAGAAGATATGAGTGAAAAGCAGTTTCATCCAGAGGTGATAAAGAGTGCCTTAGTCACACTCAAAGATGTATCCCTTGATGCAAATATAAACCAACTTCCGAAGACAAAATTAGAAGAGGAACGGTTTGCATACTTTTATAAAGATTTTTTAACAAAGACTTATAATCAAAACTATTTAGAACTAGTCTTGCTTAGACATGATTCTGTTTATAACAATATGACAATCTTCTCTTTGCTGCAATTTACAGCATTTAATAAGCTTCACAGCTGGAAAGAAGGGGATGCTTTGCTTCAAAAATTTGCATATATTCTTACGCAAGAGATAAAAGGTGCAATAGTATTTCGAGTTTTTGGTGATGATTTCATACTTTTAAGTGAGGGTAAACTCAAGCTAAATAAGGCGAAGGAAATGCTTGATAAAGTGATGCAAAAATTTAATCTTTCTTATCGAGTACAACAATTTAATCTAAAAATGCATAAGTTTTCAAGCCTAAGTGATATAGAAGCTTTACTATGATTTTCAACTTAAAGATGCACCCCTGCGATTGAATATCCACGCAAACTCATCTAAAAATTTACAATTTAATATAAAAATGATATACTTCTTATATGAAGTTTGAATATGATATAAAGAAAAGCTTATCAAATAAGCAAAAGCATGGTATTGATTTTGAAGAAGCTAAACTTCTTTGGAACGATGACAAAATGATTGAAATCAAAACATCTTATGAAGATGAAGAGCGATTTATCACAATTGGAAAAATTACTGCAAAGACATATGCAGTAGTTACAACTTATCGCAAAGAAAGCATAAGAATTATATCTGCCAGAAGAGCAAGAAAAAAGGAGATTGAAATTTATGAAAGCTGAAGAATTTGATAAAGTATTTGATGATAACGAAGAGGATATTATTGAATACCTTGATTTATCTACAATCAGAAGACCAAATTTAGAACCTAAAAGAATTAATATAGATTTTCCTACTTGGATGGTTAAAAAACTTGATGAAGAGGCACAACATATTGGTGTAAGTCGTCAAGCTATCATTAAAACTTGGTTGGCTGATAAAATTATGCAAATTGAGCATCACAAAGTGGCTGTGTAACAAAACACGTAGCACGTACTATTAAATAAAAAGAAGAACTTCTTTTAATACTAATTATGCTAAAATATTCTAAAATTTCACTAAGGATATTTATGAAGAGCATATTATTTACTATTATACTTATTAGCAATACTTTTGCACTCACTAACCTAGAGGTAGCACTTAAGAGTGAAGCAAAAATGAGTGGCTATAAAGATGCAATCTCAAAAATGACTATGACACTTATCAATGCCCGTGGACAAGAAAAAGTCCGTACTATGAATATGAAAATTTTAGAGGGTAAGGATGAAGATAAGTCTTTGATGGAGTTTTTAACTCCTGCTGATGTGAAGGGGACAAAGTTTTTAAGTTATGAGCATGTGGACAAAGATGATGACCAGTGGTTGTACCTTCCAGCACTTAAACGGGTAAAACGTATAGCGAGTAAAAATAAGTCAGGTTCATTTATGGGAAGTGAGTTTTCTTACGAGGATTTAAGTGCCTTTAACCCTAAAAAGTATAACTACAGTGGTGATGCTAAGCTCTCCAAGCTTGATGGTGCAGATGTATATGTTGGGCAAAGTGTACCAAAGTCAAAGTACTCAGGATATACAAAATTAGTAAGCTACATTGATGCTAAGACATTTTTACCGCGTAAAGTGGAGTATTTTGATAGAAAGAAAAAGCTCTTAAAAACTTCTTACTTTGGTGCGTATAAAAAGTATGGCGATGTGTATAGAATGACAAAAATCACTATGAAAAATGTTCAAAATGATAAAACTACCATCTTAGTATGGAGTGATGAGACTATAAAAAATGGACTCAAAGATAGAGATTTTCATAAACGCTACTTGAAAAGATAATCTTGAAGTTTTTTGTATTATTTTTACTATCGCTTA
Organism: Sulfurimonas sp.; assembly: GCA_026988245.1. GTDB lineage: Bacteria > Campylobacterota > Campylobacteria > Campylobacterales > Sulfurimonadaceae > Sulfurimonas. The sequence goes on along the minus strand of JALSLR010000099.1, from coordinate 25,604 downwards.
CAACACTTTTTGCTGAGTTTAGTTTTAGTGGAAGTGTAGGTTTAGATTCTCAAGCCTACCTTAGTGCTCCGAGCCAAAAACATAAACAAAACTTTACCGCAGTTCAAGAGTTGGAGTTAAAGTACATAAAAGATGATCTCACTCTTTACTCAAAGCTGTATGCACAAGAGGACTCTTATGATTTAAGCAGTGATGATGCTAAGAAAAATGAACGAACTTTTGCTAGGTTAGATGAGCTTTACCTCAAGTATGACTTTGAAAACGATATGCTTCAAGCTGGAAAGAGCATAAAGTTTTGGGGTTCTTTAGAGGTGCGAAATATTGTTGATGGATTTAACCCAAGAGATTTGAGACAAGATATGTTTAACGCAGATAAGTTTGGTGTCTATAATATCTCCTATTCGCATTATACACAGAGTGGAGAGTTGAGCCTTATAGTTAAACTCGATGAAGTAGACCAACCGATGGCAGCGCAACCTTATGTGTATTACTTTTTTCCATATTTTGTATCCTATGATGGTAGATTACATGAAGCACAAGATAGTTATAGACCTAGTATCTTTCTAACATATAGTGGCTCAACCGACACTGAGTATGCACTAGATTATGCCTTTATATATCAAAATGGTTATGATTCTCAGCGTTATTTTATAACAGATACCCCACAAAATCTTAATCCAACTAGCCCTACGTTTACTGACCCTACAGAGTTTAAGCAGTATGCTTATATAGCAAACAAATTTATGACCTATAATACTTTGGTAGTAGGAGCAACTCTGATAAAACTAGAGGCACTGTACGCGAAAGTAGATGATAATGTATATATTGGAGATTATTCTCACATAGCCTTGGGTGTAGAGCATACTATAGAAAATCTTATGGGGAGTGAAGCTGGACTTGGTTTACTTGTAGAATATTACCGTTATGATACTTATGAAGATGATAAATATACAGATTTGGAACTTTTTGAGACGATGCAAAATGATCTGTTTCTTGGTTTTAGATATAGCGTGAACAATGCAAATGAGACAAGCCTTTTAGGGGGAGTTATAGCAGATGTGGTATATAATGAACAAAGCTATTTTTGTAAGTTTGATACAAGGGTGTATGATAGTTTTAAAGTGCAAGCTGATTATTATTACATAAACCCATCAAAGAAAGAAACCCTTAGTCTTCCAACCGCCTATCAGTTCCTAGGCAAGCACCAAAGAGTTGGGCTCAATATAGCTTGGTATTTTTAAGGAAAAAGATGAAAAACTTTGTAGATAAAATCATAAAATTTAGATGGGCGATAGCGATAATCATCCCTCTTATAACTCTTATGATGGCAAGCGGACTTAAAAACCTTGCCTTTGAGGGGAGTTATAGAATTTGGTTTGGTGAGGACTCTAAAATTCTTAATCAATACGATGACTTTCGTGCTATCTTTGGCAATGATGATGCTATCACCATCACTTTTACAAATCCTGATGGAATCTTTACAAAAGAGGCTCTCACATCTATTCAAAACATCACTGAAAAACTTTGGCAAACTGAGTATATCGCGCGGGTTGATTCTATCACTAATTATCAGTATGTTCACGCAGATAAAGAGTATCCAGATGAGGTCTTAGTTGAAGATTTTATAGAAGACATAGATGCTCTAACTCAAGAGGACTTGCTCAAGAAAAGAACTATTGCGATGGGTGAAGATGTGATTATAGGGCGGCTTATCTCAAGAGATGCTAAGACTACGATGATAGTTGGACGCATGACACCAAAAGCGGGGGATGATCCAGCGGTCGCTTTTAACTTGCGTGATGCTACCCTTAGCATCATAGCTCCAGAGATGCAAAAATATGGTTTTGAGTTTCATCTCAATGGTGGACCTATCATCAACACCTCTTTTATAGAGATAGCCCAGCACGATGGTGGAATATTTACTCCACTTGTGATGCTTATAGCTTTTGTACTCTTAGTGATTATATTTAGAAAGTTCTCTACGGCGATGCTTAGCATCAGTGTCGTTGTCTTTACTTTTTTGATAGTGCTTTCTCTCCAAGTGATGCTAGGCTTTAAGCTCAATAATTTCACTGCAAATATACCTGTCTTTGTTATGGCTATTGGTATAGCTGATGCGATGCATCTTATCTGGATATATATGCTTGCAAGAAAAAAAGGTATGCGTAATCATGAAGCGATTCATTACAGCATACAAAAAAACTTCTTGGCGCTTTTTTTAACCTCTATGACTACAGCTATTGGTTTTGCTTCGCTGGGTATTAGCCATGTTATCCCCATCAAAACTTTAGGCATAGCAACAGCAAGTGCTGCTCTTTTAGCCTTTGTTCTCACGCTACTTTTTGTTCCAGCCTTACTTGCCATCATTAACCCAAAAGTAAAGCTTACACAAAGGGAGCTAGAGGAGCAAAGTAACCATAAGATAGCTGACTTTTTTACAGACTTTATCATCAAAAACAATAAAAAAATCATTTTGGTTTCTCTTCTTCTCTTTATAGCTATCGGTGCTGGGATTATGAAGGCGAAAGTAGACTCAAATACAGTGCGCTATTTTAAAGAAAATGTCCCTTTTCGTGCAGATACTAAGTATTTGCAAGATAATATTACGGGACCTATGTCTTATGAAATCATCGTTGACTCCAAAGAGGCGGATGGTATCAAAGAGCCTCAGTTTTTAAAAACCGTAGAACGTTTTTACATGGACTTTTATAAAAAATTTCCAGATGTAAGACATATTAGTTCACTTATGGATACTGTAAAAACTTTTAATGATATTTTAGCAGGAGATAAAAGTATCCCCGATGATAAAAATCTAGTAGCACAATATCTACTACTTTACTCACTTTCCCTTCCGCAAGGTATGGAGATAAATGATAAGATGGATATAGATGAAAGACTCCTTCGTGTGAGCGCCTCTATCAACATGGTAGATACCTCAAAAGATTTAGAGCAGATCGCATGGATTGAAGATTGGTGGGCTAAGACTCCTTATGGTGTTGAGATAAATGGACAAACTGTAATGTTTGCACATATGCAACACGACATAACACAGACGCTTATACAGTCTATCACTTTAGCGGTTATTCTTATCTCACTCATTATGTTGCTTATCTTTAAAAACTTTAGGATGTTACCGCTTTTCATCGCGCCAAATCTGCTTCCTCTTGTGCTAGTTGTTGGGGTAATGGGTTGGCTAAGTATCGACATCGATATGGGAGTAGCCGTTGCTGGGGCTATCATCATAGGCGTTGCTGTGGATGATACGATACACTTTATGGTGAAGTACATAGAGGCAAGAAAAAGAGGCGATAACTTAGAAGATGCACTTAGATATGTGATGCGTTATGCAGGAAGTGCTATAATTTTCACAACGATAGTGCTGAGTGCTGCGTTTTTAGTCTTTATGTTTAGCTCGTTTAATCCTAACTATCATTTTGGTATAGTGACAGCGTCAGCACTCATCATAGCGGTGATAGTAGACTTATTAGCGCTTCCAGCACTGCTTAGCATCATAGATGATAGAGAGATCTCTCTCTTAACATAAAAATAAAGGTTAAAAAATGAAAAAAATATTGCTACTAATCGTTCTATTTATAAGTATCACCTCTTTAGATGCAGGTGAATATCAACATCGGGTTAAAGATTCTAAAGGACATGGTGTTTACGAAAAAATCGATGCACTTGACCAAAGAAAAATAGTTCGTAAAAAGAAACTTACCAAAGAAAAGCTCATTAAAAAAGCACGTCAAGAACTTCAAAGGCTCGTGAAAAATAAAAAAGTAAGTAAGACCTTCTTAGAAGTTAAAGATGAGAAAATACAAAGAACAAGATATAGATTACTCAATGATTGGGTAGTTATCTATCATAATCCAAAGATTAAAAAAACAAAGTATCAAAACTTACATATCTTTATAGGTGAGTTTGGCGATATAAAAGGTGCTAATTATAGTGGCAAATAAGCTATAATTCCATATGCAAAAACTACAAGAATACATAGACTCTCACCTCGTAAGTGAGATGCACCCATCGGATATAGCACAGATACTCAAACAGTTAGACGATGCAGACTTTGCGGATGCTGTAAAGTTAGTCCCTAAAGACTTAGTGGGAGATGTAGCCCTTGCACTCCCAGATAGACTCTTTGATGATGTTGTAGAAAATCTGAGTGTAGATGAACTCTCCCATGCGGTTACGGAACTAGAATCAGATGACCAACATGAGTTCATGCAAGAGCTTCATGAGATAGATGAAGATGTAGCACTTGAGGTTTATGAGACGCTCGATGCTGAAGATCAGCAAGAGATTACCAAGCTAAAGTCATATGATGAAAATGAAGCTGGTGCACATATGCAGCTTGAAGTTTTCACTGCAACAAAAGATGAGGTGGTTGAAGATGTTATCAAACGCTTTGCTGTCATGCGTAAGGCAAATGAGCTTGAAAATGTTCAAAATCTTTTTATCACTAACAATGAAAACAAGCTCCGTTATACTATCGGTTTAGATGATTTACTCATATTTGACTTTAAAAAAACACTCCATCAAAACATAGAAAACTCTGCTGAAAAATTTGAGCCTAAAGTTGCAGTTGATCGTGAAGATATAAAAGATGTTGTACATTATTTTGAAGAGTATGACCTCTCTGTTATGCCTGTTGTGAGTGAGTATGGCGTCCTTGTTGGTCGTATAACCTCTGATGATGTTTTTGACATCATAAATGAACATGCAACGGAGCAGATGTATAACTTAGCTGGGGTAGATGATGATGCTGAGGAAGATGATGAGATACTTAAAGCTGGTCGTAAACGAGCCTCTTGGCTTGGACTCAACCTCTTCACAGCCATTGCTGCATCGTTTGTTATAGCCTTGTTTGCAGATACCTTGCAAAGCATGGTTGCTCTTGCGATACTGATGCCCATTGTAGCCTCGATGGGTGGGAATGCAGGGACACAATCTCTTACCGTTGTCGTGCGTCAGTTAGCACTTGGAGATATCTCTCAAGGTGATGCGTATCGTATCATTAAAAAAGAAGTAGCTATATCTTTGTTAAATGGTTTTATCTTCGCTATAATTATAGGAATTATTGCTTCGCTTTGGTTTAAGATAGATTATTTAGGCATTGTTATTGCCTTGAGTATGATTATAAACCTCTTAATAGCAGGCTTTTTTGGTGCATCAATTCCTCTGTTTTTGAAAAAAATGGACATTGATCCAGCTATTGGGAGTACAGTGATACTCACTACTATTACCGATGTTGTAGGCTTTTTTAGTTTTTTAGGGCTTGCGACTTGGATATTACTTTAAAGGTTTTTAACACTTAATGGATTTACTACTACTTTATTTCTTCTTGGCTGTAGGCATCTCTTTTGTCTGCTCCATTTTAGAAGCCGTTCTTTTATCTGTAAATATGTCCTATATTTCAGTCTTAGAAAAAGAAAAACCACAGGTTGGAAGATTACTCCGACTTCATAAAACAAATATCAGCAAATCAATAGCGTCGATACTTATCTTGAATACTATTGCACATACTATAGGTGCAGCGGCAGTTGGTGCACAAGCATCCATTCTCTTTGGAAATGAAGCGGTTGTTATCATCTCAGTGATTATGACTTTTGCTATTTTGTTTTTAAGTGAGATTATTCCTAAAACTATAGGAGCTGTGTATTGGAAAGAGTTGGCGCCATTTTCAGCACAATTGATTCGTATTTTTATTTGGATTACTTACCCTATCATTTTAACAACATTAGCAATCACAAATAAAATATCAGCTGGAAAAGAAGATGCAAACTCTCTTACGAAAGATGAACTCCTAGAGTCTATGCTTTTAAGTGAAGATGATGGAGTTATAGATGAAAAAGAGTCTGATTTCATAGAAAATATACTTAAGCTTGATGACATCAAAATAGGAGATGTTCTAACGCCAAGAAGTGTTGTTTTTGCTCTTGATGAGAAGAGAACCTTAAAAGATATCATGGATAATGAAGAGGAGATATTTAACTTTTCACGCATCCCTGTGTATCATGACTCTATAGAAGATGTCACAGGCATAGTTCTAACTAAAAAATTATTTCAACAAGCTATAAAAGACAATAGTGTGACCTTAAAATCTATAAAAAAAGAGATATTTTCTATCAATGAAAACATCCCTGTCAGTAAAGCACTAGATCTTTTCATAAGTAAAAAAGATCATATGTTTTTAGTGATGGACAACTACGATCAGACTGAGGGTATCGTCACTCTCGAAGACTGTGTTGAGACCATTTTAGGTGTAGAGATTATGGATGAGAGCGATGCAAATGAAGATATGCGTGAGTTAGCAAAGATAAAGATGAAGCAAAAGCGTAAAGAAAGAGAGGCTTAGTTTAAGCTAAGACATCTTCCATATTTATGGTGTCACCCATCTCATCTGCGAGTTTGTCAAGTAGCAAGAAGAGTTCGTTTGAGTGCTCTTCAGCAGTTTGAAAATCTTTCATAATCTGTTCTTTTTCTTCGTTTTTAGACATACAGTTACCCTTAATAACACATTCTAAATTATTGTTGATAAGAGCATGAAAGGCTGTATGTTCTACCTCCATTTTCCTAAAAGTACTATTTTCGCTAAACATCTTCATACCTGTACCATAATACCACTTTCCAAAACCACAACTTTTATGGTCTTTTTGTAGTGTAGAGCTAACAGTGTTATTTACGACAGATGAGTAAGCTTTTGATTTAAATATGATGTGATGTATTTTATACATAGATAGGAAAAGTGAAAAACTACTTTTACTAGAGTTTGCACTAGCTGAAGAGAGTTCATCTCTAAAGAGATTCATAGTACCAGCAAAATCTTCCATGCTAGTGCTTGTAGAAGTAGCTATTTCATTCATATTTTCAGAATTTTCACCTATGGAACTTGATTGTTGTTGAAGGTTATGTATAGTGATGCTAATCTCTGAAGTAGCTTTTTGAGTTCTTTCTGCTAGTTTTCTTACTTCATCTGCAACTACTGCAAACCCACGACCATGTTCACCAGCTCGTGCAGCTTCGATAGCTGCATTGAGTGCTAATAGGTTCGTTTGGTCTGCTATATCTTTAATGAGGTTTACAATTGTGGAGATATCCTCAACATTATTATTTAAATCAGAGATAGAATCTGTTGTTGCGAGTATGAGTTGACTTAATGAAGATATCTGCTCATTAGTTAATTGTACAGCTTCGTATGTTTTTTCTGCCGAAAGAGATACATTTGTGGTTTTTGAAGTAACAGCACTAAAATTTTGTTCATTTTTTGTAATATCAGACATAATGATATCTAAGTTTCCTTCCATACCATTATTAAATGTATTGAAAGTTGTGGAGAGTTGTCCCATGGTTTTATATCGTTCATTTGCTTTCATGGAATTTATAGCTTTTTGTATAGCATTAGCTGTAGTTGCAAACTCCCCTTTAAGTCCTGCAGGAAACATGCTTCTATGCATATCTCCATTGCTAACAGCATCTATGGTGTATCTGGTTTCTCTTAAGATGATTTCCATTTGATCTAAGGAGTTGTTAATGTCCCACGCTATTGCTTCTATCGGAGTAGTGTTTTTAGTTAATCTTATTCTTGAAGAGAGTTTTCCATTTTGAGTATCTTTTAATACTTTTGAAATCTCTTCCATAAGTTTTGCATCATCATTTTTTGTACTTGAAAAAAGATTCATATTTTTACCCCTTTTTGAAGATTTATGATAAATTCATCGTAAGTTGTCTGGTTTTTCTTTAAATACTCATTGAGTAGTTTACTCGAAGCTTCTAGCCCACCTGTTTTTTCGGCCTCTATGAGAAGTTTGTATATAGCGGTGATAGTATCTATCGCTGATTGTGGTGCCTTTCTTCTTACTGATGTATAGCTAATAATATTTCCATTGAGATCTAAATCCGCTGTTATGTAGGCAAATATCCAATAGTAGCCACCATCTTTAGTAAGGTTTTTTATAAATCCGAAAAATTCTTTTTTATTTTGTATTAGATCCCATGCAATTTTAAATGCTATACGAGGCATATCAGGGTGGCGAATAAGATTATGGTTCGCACCGATAAGCTCTTGTGTGTCATAACCAGCCATTTTTGTAAATATCTCATTACAGTATATGATAGAACCCTTAGTATCTGTTTTAGATATGATGAAATCATTTTCATCTATTTGCTTTTCTATATTGGTTATAGTTTTTGTAGCATCTGACTTTGATAGTTTTTTTATTGACATGAATCCCCCTGGGAATAATATTTAGCCGAATTATTTGTTATTAGCATTTTAGCTTGAGTGTGATAAATATATTCTTACATTCCAGGTATTCTTGGAATACGTCCTAGTTTTGATAGTCTAAAGTAAGCACCCCAACCTTTTTTGAGCCAGTGCCCAATTATAGGCATAGGTATCATGTACGCTTTTTTTGCATCACGATAAATAAATGAAGCGCCATCGCCAGTGTCCATAACACAAAGAATATTGATGTGTTCACTGTAGCCTTTGAAGCTGTTGCCACCTTTGTCTTTTTCTTGTATATTGTATGCTAAATTTCTCGCCATAACTTCTGCGATATGTCCTTGCTTTGCACGCCAGTCCGCACCTTCGAGTGCTGAGATATCCCCTATGGCATATATATTTTTTGCATAGGTGTCATCATCAAACTTTACATTACCAAAGTCATCTATTTTTATAAATCCAGCTTCATTTGTTGGGAGATCAGAATCTTTTATGACATCATGCCCATTGCCAGCTGGTATAAACATAGTGAAGTCAGATTTTAGCTTAGAATCATCTTCAAAACTATCCCATCTTTTTCAAATATTTTGATTTTTTTACCAAAATGTTCATGAATATCTAGCATCTTAAAATATTTAGCCATCATTTTAAGAGCATTTGGTCCCATCCGTTTTCCAGGTTCTGCCATCGGTGCAAAAAAAGTAAGTTTAAAGTTCTTACGTATACCTTTTTTCTTGAGGTAATTGTGAGTGTTAAAGAGAAGCTCAAAAGCAGGACCACCACGAACGGCTGATGTATCTTTAGGATTGCCTCCAAAACCAAAGCAAATCTCTCCATGACCTTGTTGCACTAAGGCATCAAGTTTATCTCTTATCTCTAGTGACATAGTAGGAGTACCGCAGATGGAAAGAGTGTTTTCTATCCCCTTTGGTTTCATTTTTGAAGCACCCATAGCGATGATAAGATGATCATAGTTCGATATCTCTTTTGAGCTAGAGAGTGTCACTAAAGAGTTTTTTGCATTGATATTTTTAACGCTATCAACGATAAGTTCAAAACCATGAACTCCACTAAGTTTCATAAGGTCTAAGCAGTTATCTTCAAATGAAGCGCCGTGAACAGGGATCCAAATCGATGTAGGATAGACATAAAGATATTCCCTATCACTGATAAGGGTAACATTATAAGAAGCTTTTCTTAAATATATCGCAGCCTCTACACCAGCAAAACCACCACCAAGTATTGTAACATTTTTCATAATCTCTTCTTTATATGTTTAATTGATAATATATATTATACTATCTAATGTTAAATAGTTATTAAACTATCAAAATTAGGTGATAAAAAGTATCCAAAAAGTGCCTATAACAAGAAAGACAAAGGTATTTAGAGCAGTTATGACACCACCTATCTTATATATCTCTTCAGATTTTAGATAGCCACTTCCTGCATAGATAACATTTGCCGAGGATCCTTGAGGGGTGATGATAGCACTAAAGTTAGTGGCAAAAAGAAGCATATAAGCTATCAGTTCAGCAGGGACCTTAGAGTTAACCGCTACTCCTAAAAAGATAGAGTAAAGGGCCAGCATTTGAGCAGTTTGGGAGACAAAAAAGTAGTGTATAGCTACGTAAGATACTACTATGAGTATATATACAAGTTGCCAAGGGTAGCCGTTGACCCACATAATGATATACTCTCCAATCCACTCCATAAAACCAAAATTATTAAGATTAGAACTTAGTGAAAAAAGTATAGCAAACCAGATGAGTGTTTCTAAAGTACTTCCTTCATTTTTCATATCAACTATAGTAAAAATATTTGTAATCATTAAGATGCCAAGTCCCAAAAATGCAACAGCTGTTTTGTTGATATTCCAGGTATCAGCCATTATCCATAAGACAACCATGCCTATAAAAGTGAGAGACATTATCCACTCATTTTTAGAAAATTTTCCCATTTTTGTGAGAGCGTTATGGGCAATTTTTGGCGCTTCTGGGGTGTATTTTGTTTCGGGTGGATATATCTTATAGATTACAAGTGGGACAAGTATATAGAGTATGATGACGGGTAAAGATGCAGCTAATGCCCAAGTTCCATAATTGATATTTACTCCAAACTCTCTAGCTATCGCAGCTCCTGCAGGATTGGCTGCCATGGCAGTTAACCATAAAGTGGAGGAGAGGGTAAGTCCAGCCATGGAACACATCATCAAAAATGCACCTATTTTTTTTCTTGTCCCATCAGCTACTTTTGAACCGCTGTCTATAGAAAGGGCATTGACAATGGGGTAAAGCACTCCACTCCTTGCTGTGTTGCTTGGAAAAGCTGGGGAGATGAACATATCAGCAGCGATGATGGAATAAGCAAGACCAAGAGAACTTTTACCAAACTTTTTTATGATGAGAAAGGCTATTCGTTTTCCAAGACCAGACTTGATAACACCACGTGCAATGAGAAAAGCGACAATGATGAGAAGAATAAAGTCCTCACTAAAACCACTATATGCTTGTTTTGATGTTAGTGTGTGTTAAAACAGCGGCACTTAAAGCTAAGATGGAGGAGGTGATGATAGGGAGCGCATTTGTTATAACAGCTAGAATGGATGTTATAAAGATGGCAAAAAGGTGCCAAGCGTTGTCGCTAAGACCAACTGGAGTTGGGTAAAGATAGAGTAATACACCAAAAGCTAAGAGCGCAATTTTTAACTTCATTTTATCTCTTTATGAGAGTATCTACTATTTTAGTAACGACGAGGTCAGAGGTGACATTGAGGGAGGTTCGACACATATCAAGGATTCTGTCAACTGCTACTATAAGGGCTATGTACTCAGTTGGAAGTCCGAGTTGGTTTAAAATGACCACCATCATGACGAGTGAAGCACTAGGGAGGGCTGCAACACCTACACTCAGTGCAACAACGGTAATCCCAAGAAGTACTTGGTCACCAAATGACAAGTCCACTCCCGCTAAATTAGCGATGTATAAAACTGCGATGCTAAGATACGCTGCAGTCCCATCCATGGAGACAGTAGCGCCAAGAGGTAGGACAAAGGAGGCAGTTTTTTTATCGACACCACCCATCTCTTGGCTTATTCTCATAGACACAGGGAGGGTTGCGGCTGAAGATGCTGTAGAAAATGCCATGATTGGAGCTTCACGAATATCGGATAGATATTTGTATGGATTGACTTTGGTAAAAAAGGCAAGGATAGCAGGAAGGGTTACAACTGCATGAAAAAGTATAACGCCAACTACGAGTAAGATGTATTTCCAAAGTCCTAAGATCACCTCTATCCCTTGGTCAGCTATAACGTAAGATATGAGTGAAAATACACCCAGTGGTGTCATAAGTATAATCCACTCAGCCATCTTGAGCATCGCATTTGCAACACCGTTAAAAAACTCTACCATTGGTTCTTGCTCTTTTGGTTTTAAGTACAAAGAGGCTACTCCAAACATGATAGCAAAAACGATGATTTGCATCATCGAACCATGGGAAAATGAGGAGAATATATTGACAGGAATGAAACTCAGAAGCATTGCTTCAAGTGAAAAGGGTGCTATGGTTTTTGCTTTTGCAAACTCTAATCCATCCGTAGATATATGCTCACCTATGGGAAAAAAGTTTATAGCGAGTATAGCTACTATGACGGCAAGAGCTGTAGTTAAGAGGTAGAGTCCTATCGTTTTTAGTCCTATCCGTTTGAGTTCTTCAAGTGAGCCAAGACCGAGGATAGCGACATAGATACTAGCAAAAACAAGAGGGATAACGAGCATTTTTAAAAAGTATATAAAAGCTGTACCGATAGCCTTTTGTTTGAGCGCTAACTCAGGTAAAAAAATACCAAAGAGGACACCTAAAATAATGCCGAGTATAACAAGAGTATTGGTCGTTGTAAATTTTTTAATTCTTTTAATCATGGGGTTATTATATAATATATTTATGAAAAAAGAGATAGTAAAAACTCCATACAGATTAATTGCATATTTTCAAGACCATAAAGATGATGTTACGCTCTCCTTTGAAGTTGAAAATACTTTCTTAGAGAGTGTTGGTTATAAAGCCTTTATAGATGTAGCGCAGATATTTAAATATAAAATGCTCACGCCAAAAACGGTAGATGATGCTAAGGTAGAGTTACATTTTTTGAAATTGAATCTAGACAAATCTTTTCATAAAGATATGAAAAGTGAAGAAAAATATGGTTTAGAGAGTGCATTTTTTAAGATTGACAAGATTATGCAACCGAGTTTCTTGTACCACTATCAGGAGGCTTTAAAATTTTGTGATGTTTATAGTAAAAATAGAATCTTAAACTTAGGGATAAACAAGGGTGATGAGTTTGAGGTTATCTACGAACTTTTAGGCGATGATGCTAGGAATAAAGAGCTAGTTGGAGTTGACTATAGCCCTAGCATCATAGAGTATGCCTCACAAAAGTTTCATGATGCTAAGCTAGTATGTGGTGACATAAACGACTTAGCATCATTAGATCTTGGCAGGTTTGATATGATAATAAGTATAGGGACCCTGCAAAGTTCCAACATAAACTTCAACGAACGCTTTATGTCTATCTATCAAAATCAACTACACAATGGTGGAGCGATCATCTTAGGCTTTCCAAACTGTAGATGGATAGATTGCGAAATGGTCTACGGAGCGATGACCCCAAACTATAACTTTTCAGAAATGTCTTTGGTTTTAAAAGACATACACTTTTGTAAAAAATATTTGCAACAAAAAGGGTATAGAGTTGTCATAACTGGAAAAGATTATCTGTTTTTATCAGCTAGGAAAATAGGTGTCGTATAAACTATGCTATAATATTTTATGAATTATAAACTAAGCAAACATGCTGTTGATGTGCTTAACTCTAGGAATATAGAGATAGATTGGATTGATTATGTTTTAAATAATCCAAGCGCAAAAGTTATCAAAAAGTCTAATGAAGTTAATTATTTTGCTTTAATTATAGAAAATGAAAACAGATGTTTGAAAGTTGTGCTCAATCCTATCTCAATGATTGTAGTGACAGCTTACTTTGATAGAGATATGAGAAAGAAAGGGTGTAGATGAAAATTTTATATGATAATGAAACAGATAGTATATATATTACATTGCTTGATGATGATATAGTTGAAAGTCAAGAACTTTCAGATGGTTCTATAGTTGATTATAATAAAAATGATGAGATTGTAGCCGTTGAGGTTTTAAATGTGAAGTCAAATCCCCATGAGATTAATATTCCTAGTATTTTAAAATCAGCCTAACTTAAACTAGCCACTTATTTATCCATACACTTAACACATAAAGTCCCCAGATATGGTGTTTAAAGGCACCTGCTTTTGCACCTTGAAGGAGTTGATCTAACGCTTTACTTTTAAATAAACCTGTTTTATCATTTACCTCTTTTATGAGTTTGATTTGCCCACTTTGTAGTAAAAACTCTATGTATGGGTTAGAGAAACCTTTTTTCTTTCGCTGTATGATCTCATCGCCTAAGTGTGGTTGCATTATCTGCTTTAAAAGAGTTTTTGTTTGTCCATCTTCATAACGCAACCTTGGGTCGATGCTAAAGACTAATGAAACTAATTCATGGTCTAAAAAAGGTGTACGACTTTCAATAGAGTGTGCCATACTCACTCGGTCAAGCTTTGTTAAAAAATGCTCCGCTTGAAAATGTTGTAAGTCGATGTAGCTGTACCAAGTCGCCTCGTCTGTATGTGATGATGCTAAGAAGTTTTTACGATGTGATGCTAAGTAAGTTATCGCTTGGTTGTCTTTGATGTTTTGTTTCATGAGGTTATTTTTTTGCAAGTCTGTAAACTTCTCCCCTGAGGTGCGAAAAACAGTAGTGTCCTCAAGTGCTCGTTTGTACCATTCCCACTCTCTATTTTGGTTATAGTTGGCGCGTAAATAGGACTTGAGCCAGTTTTTATTTGGCATATTTTTCATTTGCTCGACGTCAAGATAGTTAAAATAGTGCCTATAACCCAAGAACAACTCATCCGCCCCTTCACCACTTAAAACAACTTTATATCCATCTTTTTTAATCTCTTTAAAAAGCAAGTGCAGTGGTATGGCAGCTGGATCGTTGAGTGGTTCATCAAGGTTGGCTAAGACCTCTTGTGATGCTAAGGCATAATCTTCTAAGCCTATCTCTATGGCTTTGTTTTTAAGTCCTAATATCTCAGCACTTCTCTTAGCATCATTGCGTTCATCATACTTGGCATGGTCTTTGTAACCCAATGTATAGGTTTGTAAATGAAGTGCATTTTTTTTAGCAAAGTAGTTGAGAGTTGCAGAGTCTATACCGCCTGAGAGCAATGATGCTAAGGGTACATCAGCTTTTAAACGTATAGAGATTGACTCTTCTAGTTTAGCCTCTAGCAGATGAAGTGCCTCATCTTTATCTACTATAAGAGAGGGCTTAGCATCAAGGAGATTGAAGTATGTTTTTATGCTTATTTGCGAGTTTTTGTATACTAAGTACTCACCCATTCCAAGCTTTTTTACATTTTTGAAAAAAGTATAGGGGGTAGTTGGTGCCAAAAAAGAAAGGTAAGAGAGCAGGGCATCTTTGTCCATCTCCACCTTGGGTAAAAAAGGGACAATTGCCTTGAGTTCGCTTGCATATATAAAAGTAGATTCCCCATCAAGTGTCGAATGACTCTGTGTGTAAAAAAGAGGTTTTTTCCCAAGTCTATCTCTAAAAAGGTAAAGTGTACCATTGTCCATGATGGCTATTGCAAACATACCACGAAGCCGACTTACAAAGTTGACACCCCACTTTTTAAAACCAAGAGCGATAACTTCTAGTTCAGAGTTTGCACCTAACTCTAGCTCCAACTCTTTGTAGTTGTATATCTCACCGTTAAATGATGCTAAGAAGTTTTTCTCTTTATGTATTTGCTCTTTTGTAGAAGTTTTATCTATGATGCTAAGGTGTTGGTGGGCAAAAAAAAGATTCTCTCTTTGTGTGATGCTACAAAAATCTGGTCCACGATGGCTTAGTTTAGCAAGAGACGATCTCGCCTTAGCCTCATCATACTCTCCAATAACCCCAAAAATCGCACACATCTTTAATGATGAAACTTATTGATGTCATATTCATCCATTTCTATTTTCTTTTTCCACTCTATATCCCCATGACCTAGATTATAACCTAATTCATAAAGTTGTGTCATCTGCATAGGGTCAAACTCGGTTGGATTGGTGACAATGGCATCAAGTTTATCTGGAATGGCTGCCATTTTGAACTTAAAACCTTTTGTTTGACAACTTTTGTAGAGTCGGTAAAGACTTCTATCAAAGAGTAAATCCATCTCAGTGAGGACATACGCCTCTATGATGCTAAAGGGAGCCTGCTGGACTGGTTCATACATATCACGTTGTCTATACTTTCTGTTTGCAACTGTATAGAGTGTGACATCAAAGTCTGTATTTGCATCTTTTTTAAAATCTAATATTTCGCCCCAGTTAACAAGTAAACCTATCATAAACACCTGCGAGTAAATCCCTCCATCTATGTGCATTTGATAATATTTTTTATTTTCTATATCAATGCTTATGTATTGAGGTGGTAGATAGACGGGCAGAGCGCTTGAGGCGTAGATGATATCGCAAAATCTTTCGTATTTGTCAGCTCTATCACTAGAAGCTATCGCACCCATATCCCAAACTGTTAGTTGCCCTGTGTCTATGTTGGTTGTTCCGATGTAAAGGCGGCGTCCTTTTTTATGTTCAAGTGTAACCTTATCTAAAAATGCTTTATTAAATGTTTTTTTAAAGAGCTTTTTCAATGGTTTGGCATTCATAATGTAGCCATATCCAAAGAAGTGGAGCCACGAAGAAACAAAAACATCTTCCGTGTGGCTTTGAGTATAAAAGTATTTTACTTTTTCTAGCTCTTCATCACCTAAAAATATAAAAGGAGCCATCACGGCACCAGTAGAGATGCCCGTGACAATATCAAACTTTGGGATATCGCCTTTGTCTGTCCAACCTAGTAAAAAACCTGTTCCAAAAGCACCACGTGAACCACCACCTGTAAGGGTGAGGATATTAAAAGGTACAGATGAATTTGTATCGCTATATCTATTTGCTTTTTGTGTTAAAATAGAGCCTAAGGAGTGTTTAATAGAATATTTTTTATTTGAATTTATATTGAGGTCTATTGCTCCCCATGGTAAATCGTTTGCATGAGATTTTGGGGGAATAGCTGGTCGTGTTGTGCAGGCACTTAAGAGAAATACCAAGAGAAGTAATAGAGTTTTTAACATTAAAATCCCAAAGAATATATTTTGGAGATTATAACATTATTTAAAAAAAATGGCAGTGATGTCATCTTCCATATAGTCCTCTTTATAGATACTTTGTGTAACGTTTAAATCATTGGCGATATTTTGTAGTTGTTGCTTTGTAAAGTAGTTATATGTTTGACTCTCTTTGTCACCGTGGAGTATGTTAAAGACAAATGCGATGGTAGATGCTTGAAAGCAATTTTGGATGAACTGATAGGTTTCAAACTTTTCTAAAACATTCATCGCCCCACTGCACACAACATAATCAGCCTGAGGAATCTCCTCTTTAATGATATCTGCTGTAATGATTTGGCAACCTGTGTTGTTGGATGCTATGGCAGACATATCTTCTAGGGCATCGATACCTATGTATGCTTTTGGTAAGTTTTTTTTCTTTTGTAAGTAGGTATAAAAGTCTGCAAAACCACATCCAGCATCTATGATGCTAACTGAGCTCAAGTCAGATGGCAAAAGTTCACATATAACTCTAAAACGTGTTTTTTGAGAGTGTGAAGATGCCCAGTTGACACCTTTCGCGCTTACACCATGCTTTTGTATTGCTGAGATGTAAAACTTTTCATTATCTATTTTTGGCATTTTTGTTGATTAGAAATCTTTTATGATGCATGGGACATCATCAGAGAGTTTCAATTCGTTAAATTTATCTATCTCTTCATTCATTACAGTTGAAAAATTTGTCATACTTTGTTCAAGTTGTTCTTTTGCAAGATTGACTAACTCTTGTTGGGCATTTTGGGTTACTTTAAATTGGTTGAGTATTTCAAGAAAAAAGGTTTTATCTTCTGTGAGAAGAATGATATCTTCTTTTTTTACCCATTTTCGTTCAGTTTTATTCTCTTTTTGAAATTCAAAGATTATATGTTCATTGTTTTTAGAAGCGATGTATTTTTCTACTACAAAACCAATGAAATGATGCAGTGGAGTGGTATGTTGCTGTTTAATAACATAGTACATTAAAGCTCATTCTCTATCTTGTAAGTTGTTGTTTTAAGTATAGAAGGATCTTTCTCACTTATGATTCCATCTGGTGTGTTAAGGAGTAGTTCTATCTCACATTCAAGATATTCTGAAGTGCTTAATGGGTTGAAATTTGTATCTTGAAAGGCTGCTTTTTTTGCATTTATGATGATATCATCTATAAGAGAAAGTGTAGGCTCTTTTGAATCAGAGCTACCTCGTAATTTATCTTTTATGTATAAGTTGACTGTAGTACTTATCATCTCATTTAAAAGTGGATGTAAGTTGATTAGTGAATCCCTGTCTATAGTTACTTCAGCTTGTAATACTTCTTGGATAGAATCACGGGCAATCTGTAACAACACTGAACGACTCATAGCGACTCCTTATAGATTGTAAACTATTATACCAAATTTTTCTTTTGATTTATTATTTGAGTATTTATAAGCTTGATGACTATCATGACACTAATGACTTGAAACAGTGATGCTAAGATGAAAGCATAGTAGTGAAGTAAGTCTATAGAGTTGGCATGGTAAGCAAGTGTAGCCATCGCTATGAGAAGTGTGAGTGGCATAGAGTGAGAGAGACCCATAAGGATAGAGTTGATCAGCCCACTCTCTTTGTAAAAGACTAAGGCTGATAAGACACGGATGAGTATCATAGCTATTGCTATTTTGAGTGCTATAGGGATGAGCCCATGCATAAAGAGCGAGTTTAAGTCAAAAGTTGTTCCAATATGGATAAAAAAGATAGGTATTAAGAAACCAAAACCAAAAGATTCTAGTTTTTCAGGTAAATCTTTTTTATGTGTGAAAAAAGTTGGGATAAACATTCCAGCCAAAAAAGCCCCAAAAGCAAGTTCTAGTTTGAGGTAAAGCATAGCACCTACGAGCAAAGAAAAAATTCCCAAAGAGAGTCTTATATCTTGTTCTTGGTTGTCTTGATGTGGCATAAGGTAGGTAGATATTGCGGGAAACCACCATGTAAGAAGACCCATAGTACGAAAAAGTACAAACATAAACACAAGAAATATACTTAATGCTGAGATGGTTTTTAAGAGTTCAATTCCTAAGCCAGATTCTAGTCCAGCAGAGACTATGGTTAAGAGTCCAATACTTACAACTTCGCCTATCCCACCTGCAGTCATAGAGAGGCTTAACCATGGAGTTTTACCATATTCTTTTGAAAGCGTAGCTACAAGACCAACGGAGATAAGGGGAAGCAGAACCATAAAGATTTTGCTAAGACCCATATAGAGAGTTAAAAAGATGGAAAATATATATAAAAGTATAAGATATACCATAACTTTTTTCATAATATTTGAGGGTGTTTTGATGACATCTTTGAGGTTAATCTCAGTCCCTGCTATAAACATAAGATACAAAAAACCAAACTCTGCAACAAGTTCAAAAAGGTGTTCATCATGTAAAAAGCCAGCATAAGCAAAGATGCTTCCTAAGATAATCTCAATAGGTGTAGTAGGAAGTTTTAAAAGGCGTGCAAAAAATGGGGAAAATATAATGATGAGTGAAATGGTGATAATTAGTAGTACATTTTCGTTCATTTTTTTCTCCTGTATTTATGAGATCCTGAATTATCATACCCTTGTGGTACGAGTTCAGGATGACGATTATTTCGTCATTGGGATCCATCGCTCGTCATTCTGAACTCGATTCAGAATCTACAGTAGATTCCGTGTCAAGCACGGAATGACGGGTAGTCGTCATTGGGAACCACAGCTCGTCATTGGGAACCACAGCTCGTCATTCTGAACTCGATTCAGAATCTACTTCACATTCTTTGCAACACTAAGATTCAACGACTTCAACATCTCCAAATCTTTACTCATAACTCTACCAGAAGTTGTGAGATAGTTTCCTATAACAATCGAATTAGCCCCATACTCAAAAATCTCGTTTTGTCTCTCGCCAAAGATAAGTTCACGTCCACCAGCTACCATGATTCTATCTGCATCTGCTAAGGTTTCACGAGTGAGTTTGATAAGTCCTAAGGCTTCATCAGTTGTAAGCGAATTTGGACTTAACTCTAGTGCTTCGTTGTGATGGTAAAAGTTGATAGGTACAGAGGTAGGGTTGAGCTCTTGTAATGATGCTAACATACTCACTCTGTCCTCTTGGCTCTCTCCAAGTCCAAATATACCACCGCTGATGAGAACAAGCCCCGCTTCATTAACATTTTTACAGGTCTCAAAACGCTCATCCCAAGGGTGGGTTGTACAGATTTGTGGGTAAAAATCTCTGCTTGTTTCTAAGTTATGGTTATAGGCTTTGATGCCAGCTTCTTTGAGTGTTAAAAGTTGCTCAACACTCGCAGTCCCGTTACAAGCAATGAGACGGAGCTCAGGCACTTCCTTTGTAAGCATTTTTGCAGTATCGCAAACAAACTGAAGTGTTTTATCGTGAAGACCTTTGTCTGCTGTTACGAGACAAAAACCAAGTGCGCCATTGTCACGTGCTACTTTTGCTTCTTCTAAGATGAGGTCTGCATCTTTTTGTTTAAAACGCTCTATATCAGCTTTGTAACGGACACTTTGAGAACAAAACTTACAGTCCTCTAGACAAGTTCCGCTGTTAATGTTACAGATGGAGCATAAAAATATTTTATTTTTTTTCATAATTATAATTTTCTTTTTTAAATTTGTCTTCGCCACTTTTTCTTGTATAGTGAGTGACCTTATATTTACTGTCTGTGATGTTAAGCATCGCACACTCAGATATAGGTTTACTTCTTGCGCACACTTCACCAGGGTTTAAAAACAAAGTATTTTTTTTAAACTCGGAATGAAAAGTATGGGTATGTCCAGAGATGATGACATCAGCATCATTGTTCATGTAAAAAGGCAGATGCATAAGTTTGAACTTTGTGTCTGCGAGTTTAAAGTAGTAAGGCTCTTGGACTAGGTTGTACTCGTTATGGTAGGGAGCTAGATGAGCATCGTTGTTACCATAAACTGCTACATATCTTTTAGAGCAGTTTTTGAGTAAGTCTAAAATTTCGACTTTGACTATATCTCCAGCATGTATGATAAACTCAGCACCATTTTCTATAAGCATATCAAGAGCTTTCTTAGTCTTGCCTGCTTTGGTGTGAGTATCTGAGATGATGCCTATTTTCATTTTTTACCTTATATATAGATAGATTCCCTCTCAAGCTGAGAATGACGAGCATAGATGAGAAAGACAAAGGTTCGTCATTCCGTGCTTGACACGGAATCTACATACCTATCTCTTATCTATCTCTTCTTTAGGTGTACGCTCTTTACACTTAGTACACTCGTAGACCTCTTTGTTTCTGTAAGTTCTTGGAGCTAAAACACCTGTACATTTTTTGTCTAAACATTTGATGGTCGTTGGTTCAAACTTGCTTATGAACTTACAATCAGGGTAGTTAGAACAGCCCCAAAAAGGTCCACGGCGAGAGTTTTTCTGGCTAATCTTTCCGCCACAATCAGGACAAGGAGTTTTAGACTCAATCTCCTCTACATTTATGCTTTTTGTGTTTTTACACTCTGGGTAGTTAGAACATGCTAAAAATTCGCCGTTACGACCGTTTTTCACTATCATGTCGTTACCACATTTGTCACATTTCTCTTCTGCAGTTGTCTCTTTTTTCTCTACAGGGTTACCCTCTTCATCACACTGCTCAGTGTATTTACATTTAGGAAAACCGCTACATGCTATGAAGTTTCCAAAACGACCAGAACGAAGGAGAAGCTCATTTTCCCCACATTTAGGGCATTGTCTCCCTAATGGTTTGGCAAGTTTGAGACTTACTATATTTTCTTTTCCCGCATCAATTTGCTTCATAAAGTCAAAGTAAAAGCCTTGAAGGAGTGTCTGCCAGTTCTCTTTAGCATCAGCTATCTCATCTAAGCGCTCTTCCATGTTCGCTGTAAAATTGATATCGACTATGTTTGCAAAGTGTTTTTCAAGTATCTCTGTAACCGTAAAAGCCATCTCAGTTGGGATGATTTGTTTTTTCTCTATGGTTACATAAGTTCTTGAACTAAGTGTTGCGATAGTTGGAGCATAAGTTGATGGTCGTCCAACACCCTCACTCTCAAGTTTTTTGATAAGTGCTGCTTCAGAGTAACGAGCAGGAGGCTCTGTGAAATGTTGCTCTGGCTTTATACTTTGCAGTTTAGCCTCATCACCCTCTTTGAGAGTTGGAAGAAGTTTGTCTTTATCCTCAGCTCCAGTTAAAGCATAAAAACCATCAAAGGTAAGCTTACGGCCAGATGCTCTGTAAGTAGATTCATCGCCTACAAAAGTGATAGATTGTTGCTCAAACTCAGCATCCATCATCTGACATGACATAAAACGCTCATAGATGAGGCGGTATAGTTTTATCTCATCTGGTTTTAAAAAGCTTTGGGCAACTTCAGGAGTAAATGCAAGCATCGTAGGGCGTATAGCCTCGTGAGCTTCTTGTGCACCTTTTGCTTTTTTGTTATAAACTTTAGGCTCGTTTGGAAGATATTTTTTACCAAAACGATTCTCTATAACACCACGAACCATATTGACAGCTTCACTTGCTAGGTTAAGTGAATCTGTTCTCATGTAAGTGATTACACCAGAAGTTCCATCAGGAGTTTTAACACCCTCATAAAGTGTCTGTGCAACCATCATAGTTTTTTTCGGAGTGAAACCTAGCTTAGATGAGGCAGTTTGTTGCAGAGTTGAAGTCATAAAAGGTGGTGGAGTTTTACTTTTACGGTTTTTCTTCTCAATCTTGCTTATTTTAAATGTATCACTAGCTATGCTTTTTTCTATAGTCTTAGCATCATCACCA
Organism: Sulfurimonas sp.; assembly: GCA_026988245.1. Lineage (GTDB taxonomy): Bacteria > Campylobacterota > Campylobacteria > Campylobacterales > Sulfurimonadaceae > Sulfurimonas. The sequence goes on along the minus strand of JALSLR010000099.1, from coordinate 3,277 downwards.
TTCGTGATGCTAAGCTTGTCAATCTTCTCACCCTTATGTTTGATGAGGTTTGCTTCTATATCTTTTTTAAACATAGTGTCTATAGACCAGTACTCAACAGGTATGAAAGCTTTTATCTCGCGTTCACGGTCAACTACAAGTTTTAGAGTTGAAGACTGAACACGACCACCTGAAAGACCCTTTTGTATCTTTGATGCTAAGAGTGGAGAGAGTTTATAACCCACTATACGGTCAAGTAATCTACGTGCTTGTTGCGCATTTACCATATCCATATCTATAGTTCTTGCAGACTCTAAGGCGTGTTTGATAGCAGACTTAGTTATCTCGTGAAACACAATTCTTGGTAACTCAGCAGGGTCTTTTTTGATAGCATGGGCAATATGCCACCCTATAGCCTCACCCTCGCGATCCTCATCGGTCGCGATGTATATAGTGTCAGCTTTTTTGGCTAAGTCTTTTATCTCTTTGACTATGGCCGCATTTTCTTTAGCTACGGAGTACTTAGGTACTAACTCATTTGTCTCTTCATCTACTGTTATGCCAAAACGGCTCTTAGGCAAATCTCGTATATGCCCCTTAGAGGCGATAACCTTGTAGTTCTTCCCAAGGAAGTTAGTAATAGTCCTAGCCTTAGCTGGTGATTCCACGATTATTAAGTTCAAATCTAATCCTATATATAGTATAGTGTTTTTAAGTTTGGAAGTTTAGCACAAAATTGTTAAATTGTTTAGCACTCTAGTTTTTGGCATAAGGCTTTTTGGATGTTTTGAAAACTTTGTTTTTTAGCACCCGTTCCGTAAACCCTCGCCGTTAAGGGCGGGGATATAAGGAACATTTGCGAAGCAAATATTAATCAGGTGTTTTCTGCTGTTCAATATATTGTTTTAATATTTCAATAGGGGCACCACCAACACTTGCTACAAAGTAACTTCTACTCCACAAAGCTACATTTTCACCCCAATACTCTTTTTTAAATATATCAAAATTTTGTCTTAATCGTCTGCTTGACACACCTTTTAAAGAGTTTACCAGTACAGATAAGGCAATTCTTGGGGGATATAGCACTAACAAATGAACATGGTCAGCTTCACCGTCAAACTCCTCAAGGGTGGCATTGTTCATTTTACAAATATCTTCAAATACTGTTTTCATTAAATCAAGATGCTCTTTTGTGAATACCTTTTTGCGATATTTTGGAGTAAAAACAATGTGTGCATGCAGTAGATATTTTGCATGTCTTGTGGATTTTAATTCATATTTCATTAATGTATTCCTATTTAATATATGCTTGACATTGTACTATAAAATAGGCTATAATTCAAGTGAATACCAAAACTAGCAAATGCGGTTTTACGAAGTAAAAAAGTTTCCTAGAAATCTACAAAGGAGTATAAATGTTAAAAGTTGTAAAAATTAGACTTTATCCAAATAAAGTACAACAACAACTTATCCATAAAACATTTGGCTCTTGTAGATTTGTGTATAATCAACTACTTGATGCAAAAATCAAAGCTTATGAATGTGGAGATAATCTATCAGCTTATGAACTCAAAAAACGCCTTGTTCCAATGAAAAATGTAGAGGGAGGAGAGTTTTTAAAAGAGGTTGATTCTACAGCACTTCAAAATGCAGTTCTCAAAATTGATGTTGCCTATAAAAACTTTTTTCGCAGAGTTAAACAAGGTGGTGCAGTTGGATTTCCAAAGTTTAAATCTAAACACAACTCATATCAGAGTTATCAAACCTCTACAGCTTCAATCAAAGAAAACAAGCTTTATCTTCCAAAGATAGGGGAAGTCAAAGCAAAATTTCATCGTGGAAAAATCATCGGCAAGATTAAAACAGTAACACTCTCTTATGAAGCAGGACAATACCATGCAAGTATCAACTACGAGGATGGACTGAAAGAGAGTGTAGGCTCAAACAATGGACGAAAAATCGGCATTGATGTAGGAGTAAAAGCATTTGCTTACACAAGTGATAATCAAAAAATAAAACATATCAATCTTAAAAAGGAAATTGCAAATGTAATCAAAGCTCAAAAAGTGTTATCAAGAAGAAGAAAAGGGAGCAAGAATAGACAAAAAGCAAAGTCAAAACTTGCTAAGAAGCATTTAAAGCTCAAAAACAAGCGAAATGATTTTTTACACAAAGTAACTAAAAAGCTAAGCGAAAACCAAACTGTAGCAGTAGAAAATCTTATGATTAAAAACATGTCTAAAAAAGCAAAAGGTTCAATAGAAAATCCAAATATGAGAGCAAGTGCAAAATCAGGACTTAATCGTTCAATACTGCAACAGTCATGGGGGAAATTCTTTGAACTACTTGAATATAAGTTGAAAAGAAACGGTGGACAACTTATAAAAGTTGACCCTAAATATACTTCTCAAAAATGTTCTTGTTGTGGACATATATCAAAAGAGAATAGGCAATCACAAGCTAATTTTATCTGTACTAAATGCCATACAGCATTAAATGCAGATTATAACGCCAGTGTAAATATTCTTAATGCGGTAGGAACTACCGTCAAAGCCTCTTAATATCTGAACAATAGTTTGGAGTTTCTAGGAAGCTCCGCCATTTATGGCGGGGTAGTTCACAGAGGCTATAAACTTTGCACCAATGATGAGTGAACTGTCAATGGCTGTTAGTTTAGGAACTATGATGAGTGAGTCTTTTTTTAAATATATTTTTGTAAATTTATTAAAGTAATATTTCTCGTGACCGATATATATATAATCGAGGCAAGGAAGCCAAGATAACAAAATACAAAAAGGGCGAAAGGCTCTACCATAGAAAAGGATTTATTATGGGTTTTAGAATTAACACAAACATAGGTGCAATGAATGCACAAAGAAACGCAGTTCAAACGAACTTAGGTTTAGATAACTCTCTCGCAAAACTTTCTTCAGGTCTTAGAATCAACAAAGCTGCTGATGATGCATCTGGAATGGCTATTGCCAATTCACTTCGTTCACAAGCAAATGGTTTAGGACAAGCTATCGTAAATGCAAATGACGCGATTGGTGTAACACAGACTGCAGATGGTGCTCTTGAAGAGTATACAAAAATCATTGATACTATCAGAGTTAAATCAATTCAAGCTGCTTCAGATGGTCAAACACTTGGAACACGTGCAAAAATTCAAGAAGATATTAACCGTTTAACAGAAGAGGCGCAAAATATTGCAACAACTACTTCGTTTAATGGTCAAACACTTTTAAATGGTGCATTTAAAAATAAACAATTCCATATTGGTGCATACTCTGGTGAGACT
>JALSLR010000098.1 GCA_026988245.1 Sulfurimonas sp. | reverse complement strand
ACAAAAAGAAGCCGCAAAACGTATGCTTGGTAAAAAAGTATCTCCTGCTGTTATGGAATTTTTGTTAGAGCATTCGAGTGATGACCTTGTTGCCTCTCGTGAAGTTGAGGCAAGTATATTTTTTAGCGATATCCGTGGGTTTACTACTATCTCGGAAAAGATTGGCTCACCAGACAAACTCATCCATATGCTCAATGCTTACATGACACCGATGGTTGATAATATCGTAAATCATAAAGGAACTATAGATAAGTTCATCGGCGATGCAGTTATGGCGTACTGGAATGCTCCAGTACCAATAGAGAATCATGCAGATTCTGCGGTTACAAGTGCGATAGAGCAGATAAATATGTTGGTTGAAGTAAATAAGATAATTACGCCACTCTATGATGTAACCATAGATATAGGGATAGGTATACATACTGGTGTAGTAACTGCTGGAGATATGGGAAGTGAGGGACGCTCTGATTATACCATCATAGGCGATAATGTGAACTTAGCATCACGGCTAGAGGGGCTCACAAAACAATACGCTGCACAAGTGCTTATATCTCGAGCTACTTATGATTTACTCAAAGGTGAGTACACCATCCGCCCTATAGATTTAGTTGAGGTAAAAGGGAAACATGAAGCTGTAGAGATTTTTGAGGTAATATGTGCCAACAAAGAGGTGAGTGAAAGTGAACTTAGATTTTATGAAGATGCTACAGAGTATTTTCGTGCAGGTGATGTTGTTGATGCGCTTAAAATATACGAAGAGCTACACAAGATGAATCCTTGTAAGCTGTATGCTTTTTATGTAGAAAGGTGCGAGCGTTTCTTAAAAAATCCAGACTTAGACTTTACAGCAGTCCTTACAATGACAACTAAGTAATTTTTTTTATATAACTTAAGCTCGTTTAGAGTAAAATCCTTTTATAAAATAGATTCTGAATCAAGTTCAGAATGACGGGCGTTTGTTCAGAATGACGGGCGTTTGTTCAGAATGACGGGCGTTTGTTCAGAATGGCAAACAAACGTCATTCCGGGCTTGACCCGGAATCTATAGTGGATTTGAATGACGGAACATAACTAATTTCTTGGAAGTAAAATATGGAAAATATACAAACGATAGATAGCGTATGTACATACTGTGGAGTTGGCTGTGATATAGCTGCTCATGTAGATGTTAAAGAAAACAAAATTAAAAAGATTTTTGCTCATCCAGATGGAGTAGTATCTCAAGGTAAGTTATGTATAAAAGGGAAATACGGTTTTGATTTTGTAGATGCTGATGATAGACTCAAAACTCCTCGCATAAGAAAATCTTGGTTAGAAAAAAATCCAAGTATCAAAGAAGCTATAAGCACTTCACTTGTTGCGTTAGACGATACTTGGTATGAAACAAACTTAGATGATGCTACAACAGCAGCCTCGTTAAAACTTAAAGAGATTCAGACTCAATATGGTCGCAAATCTATCGCATCTATCGGTGGAGCTCGAACTAACTGTGAATCCGTGTATCTTTTTCAAAAGTTTACCCGCCATACGCTCAACACACCCCATGTAGATAACTGTGCACGGGTATGTCACTCACCATCACTAAGTGGGATGAAGCGTACCATAGGTGAAGGCGCTGCTACTAACCCATACAACGACATCTATAATGCTGAGTTTATGATAGTGATAGGCTCTAACACAACTGAAGCCCACCCCATCATTGCAAACCGTATCATAGATGTAGCACGTGATCATGACAACTTGGCGGTTTTTGATGTCCGTGAGATAAAACTTCATAGGTTTTCAAAATACAAGGCTATCATGCCACATGAAGCAAATCTTTTGACACTCAATATGCTTGCCTTCGTCATCATAGATGAAGAGCTTTACGATGAAAATTTCATAGCAGACAGAACGGCTGGATTTGATGCGTTTAAAGACAAAATCATGAATGATCCCTATGCAAATCCAGACTATTATAATGAGATAGAGGGGTATGAATATCTCTCTAAGATGATAAGAAAAGTAGCGCGAGAGTATGCACTGAAAAAGTCTATGATATTTTGGGGACTTGGGATTACTGAGCATATAGATGGAAGTTACGCTGTAATGGCGATGGTGCATTTAGCTCTTATGACAGGAAATGTTGGAAAAAGTGGAACAGGACTTATGCCACTTCGTGGACAAAATAATGTGCAAGGGGCTTGTGACATGGGAATGCTTCCATACTTCGACCCTGACTATCAAGAGCCAAAAGAGGTTGGACTTATGACACCTCAGTTGGTTGATGAGATGTTAGATGATAAGGTAAAAGCTATTTTAAACATCAGTGAAGACTTGACACACATCCATCCAAATCTAAACAAAGTAAACAAAGCGTTTGAGCACTTAGAACTTCTTATGGTTCAAGACCTTTTTATGACTGATGTCGCGAAAAAAGCTGACATAGTCATAGGTGTAAAATCTGCCTATGAAAAAACTGGTGTATACATCAATGCTATGCGTAGACTCCACCTTTCTCAACCGCTTGTACAATCTGACCTGCCAGATGACTGGGAAGTTATACAGTTGATGGATCAAAAAATGGGCGGAGATGCAGACTACGGAGATTCTCAAGAGATTTGGGCTGAGGTTCAAAAAGTGGCATATAGACGTTTTTCAGGAGCGGACTACCATAGACTAGAAAAACATCGCAAACGTGGACTCCAGTGGCCAGTGCATACAGAAGATACCCCAATCCTCCATCAGTTAGACTTTCGTACAGAGGATGGACTAGGGCATTTTCACTACCACCAGTACAAACTTCGTGGGATGATAAAAGAGATAAGAAGTAATACACTTACAGGTTACCACCTCACAACAGGAAGGACACTAGCCCACTACAACAACGCAGCACAAACAAAAAGAAGTGAAAAACTTAACAAACGATATGATGAAGACATTTTACTCGTCAACGAAGATGATGCTAAGGACTTTACCTCTGATACAGTGATACTAAAGTCAGAGTTCGGAGAAACAACACCTCTAACTATCAAATTTACCGATAAGGTACAACCAAAAACACTCTTCGTAACCTTCCACCACGCCACATCAAAAATAAACGCACTCTTTGGTGATGCTAGTGATGAGATAATTTTGACGGCGGCGTTTAAGAGTGTTAAGGTTGAGGTTGTGAACTCTTAATATGATATAATACTACTAAAGTATTATAGGGGATTATTATGACTGCCGTAAGAGAAACAACAAGTATAAAACTTGATAAAGAGTTAAAAAAAGAGGCAAAAAAAGTATTTGCTCAGCTTGGCATAAGTATGGGTGATGCTGTAAATATGTTTTTAGCCCAAACTGTTTTTGAAAGAGGTCTACCTTTTGATGTAAAAGTGCCTAAAGAGTTCATAGTTGATAGTGTTGAAGAGGTTCGTCGGAGAGTTTATGAGGCAGAGTCTAGAATAGAAGGTGGAGAAGGTATAAATGAAGAGCAATATGAACGCTTAATGGATAAATTTTTTAAAGAAGAATTAGGCATACATAGATGAATATCGTTAGAGATATCGTATTTTTAAATGCTTTATTTAAGATTTTATCTTATATAAAAAAAGATAAAATAACTCCAGTTAAAAAATTTCAAAAAGAACTCAACGATAAAATAAAACTACTTAAAACAAACCCTCAAATGTGTAAAAAATCAATATATTTTGATGATGATAAATATCGAGACTTAACATATAAAGGTTATACAATTATTTATAAAGTAACTCAAGATAAAATTCTTATACTAGATATTTTCAAGTGGCAAGATAAACGTTAATGAGCAGAGCTAAAGGTAATATTGCAGAAGATAGGGCGGTTGCTTTTCTTTATGATGATGGCTTTAGCATCATAGAGCGAAATTTTTATAGTCGTTTTGGTGAGATTGATGTTATAGCTGCTAAAGATGAGGTTTTACACTTTGTTGAGGTGAAAAGTGGTGAAGATTATGAGCTTGCTATACAAAATATAACGCCATCTAAACTTTCAAAGTTTATAAAAACTGCGCAAGTGTATATGAAAAAAAATAGTTTTGATGGGGATTTTCAGATAGATGCTTTAGTGGTAACTCCTACAAGTATAGAGTTAGTGAAAAACATAACTTTTTAGTCTTTTTTTAACTCAACTTCATCTAGGATGCTAAAAAAACCATCTGGTTCACGACTCCCTTGATCTTCATGAATTATCTTCCCCTCCGGTGTTAAGAAATAGTGGCGAGGGACCCCTTTTACCTTAAATCTATTAGGAATTTTATGCTGATCTCGTGACATATAAAGCGGGATGAATTTTTCTTTGAGTTTATCCATTACATATTTTTTATCAAGTGTTGTCTTTTTAAATCTTTCACAAAACCTACAATCATCAGCCCCTATAAAGAGGTAAACATCCTTACCCTGTTCCTTAGCATCATGCAGTGCTTTGTAATAGTTATGTTCCCAGTTGAGGTTGACCCCAAAAAGGGAACTTATAAATAAAAATGTAAATAGTATGTGTTTCATAATCGTATTTTACTAGATAATAATTAAAGTGATATAATATCTTAATAAAAAATGGAGAATGAATGATGCACGCAAAGATACTATTTGGTTCTACTCAAGAGACAAAAGACAAAATAAGTGAAAGAAAAAGTCCTTATGATGGGAGTGTAGTTTCGACAGCACCACTCTGTGATGCTAATGATGCTAAGAGAGCTTTAAAAATTGCTCAAGATGCTACAAAAGATGCACGTGAATCAACTCTACATCAAAGATGTTCATGGCTCTTAGATGTAGCATCTAAACTTCGTGAGCAAAAAGAGGATATAGCTCAGACTATCTGCGATGAGGTGGGAAAACCCATCACTTTTGCCCGCATAGAAGTAGATAGATGTATAGAAACTGTAACTTTATCTGCTGAAACTATGCGTACTATGCATGGTGAAACTATCAACACAGATGCGATGGCTAGTGGGAAAAAAACTACTGCATTTTTTTCTCGCGTCCCTGCTGGGGTTGTTGTGGCTATTACCCCTTTTAACTTTCCGCTTAATCTTGTTGCACATAAATTAGCACCTGCTCTTGTAGCTGGAAATACAGTTGTATTAAAACCTACACCTGAAGCTCCACTCACCTCTTATAAGTTTGCAAAACTTTTCATAGAGAGCGAGTACGCTATAAAAGATGCACTCAGTGTTGTTTATGGAGATGCAGAAGTTGGCTCAGCTCTTATAACGAGTGAGATACCAAGAGTGATTAGCTTTACTGGGAGTGTCCCAGTTGGTGAGATTATCACAAAGTCAGCGGGCATAAAAAAAGTATCCTTAGAACTTGGTGGCAATGCAGCAACCTACATAAGTAAAACAGCGGACTTAGACTTAGCTGCACAGCGTTGTGCCTTAGGTGCATTTTCTAACTCTGGGCAAGTGTGTATATCTTTACAGCGTATCTATGTTCACGAAGAGATTTATGATGAGTTTGCTACAAAAATGGCACAAGAGACGAAAAAGCTTAAAGTTGGTTCACCCTACAGTGAAGATACTTTTATGGGACCACTCATAGATGCAGAGTCTTGTAATCGTGCGATGGGTTGGGTACAAAGTGCTATAGATGAAGGTGCAGTGGCAATGCTAGAGCCCTATAGTGATGGACGTATCTTTCACCCATGTGTAATGACTGAGGTGAGAGATGATATGGCCATAGTTTGCGAAGAGGTTTTTGCTCCCATAGTGAGTCTTGTGAAAGTCAAAAACTTTGACGATGCTATGCCAAGAATGAATAACTCTCCTTATGGCTTACAGTTTTCAGTTTTTACAAATGAATTGAGTTTAATGCAAAGAGCTATAGAAGAATTAGATGCTGGCGGGATAGTGATAAATGATATGCCAACTTTACGTTTTGATATCCAACCTTATGGTGGAATAAAACTCAGTGGAGTAGGGCGAGAAGGTCCAAAGTTCGCCATAGAAGAGATGACTGAAGTAAAATCAGTTGTGATTTGTTAGGGAGATGAATTGTCTGTTAAAAAAGTCATCATCTCTGCTTGTTTACTTGGGCAGAACTGTCGTTATGATGGTAAGACGAAAATAAACAACGCGATTTTAGAAAAATACAAAGACTATGAAATCATCCCATTTTGTCCTGAAGCACCACTCTTTGGTACTCCAAGACAGCGTATTTCAGTTGTTCAAAAAGATGGCGAGAAGAGAATCATTACAGAAGAAACTAACGAAGATGTAACTCAAATGTTAACAGATGAGATACACTCTTTTATAAACTTGCATCAAAATGTAGATGCGATAGTTCTAAAGTCTAAAAGCCCATCTTGTGGATACAAAACTACCCCTATACTCAATGATGCTAAGGAGATAGTAAAATATGAAAATGGCATAGCAACAGACATCTTTTTAGAAAAATATCCAAATGTTACAATTGTTGATGAGATGTTATGTAACGCTTGACTTGTGTCTCTTTCATTTTTGTTACATCTACAATGATGAAACTATCTACACATGAGGTAAAATCTTCATCAATGTTATAATCACAAAATTTTATACCACCTTCATTACATAAGTCGCTGTACTGCTTGTAAAGAACAGGGATGGTACTGTCAAAATTTTTCAGTAAGGCTTTTACTGTTTTAAAATCCTCTTTATAGTTGTCTTTAAGTAGAGTTTCATCAAGCATTTTCATTAAATCTTTATCAGACTTGAAGTTGTAAGGTAGTCTTGCTTGAACTGATTTGTTTTTATCTCCATAATAGATGTCATACAAATAAAATATAATGTCTTTTGCCGTTTGTGGATAACTAGCACTTAAAGATACTCCGCCATACATATAACGAATATGAGGGTTTTTGTTAAGATATGCGCCTATGCCGTACCATAAGTAGTCTAAGGCTCTTGTCCCCCAATACTTTGGTTGTATAAAGCTTCTTCCCATCTCTATAGACTCATCAAGTTTTCCTTGGAATTTTTTACTAAAATCAAAGAGAGTAGTATTATAAAGACCATTAATACCATATTCTTCTACTATATTTTGACATTCACCTATGCGGTAGGCTCCAACTATCTCTAAGTCGTTTTCATCCCACAACACTATATGTTTATAATACTTATCATACTTATCTAAGTCACGGCGTTTGTTTGCACCCTCTCCAACTTTTCTAAAAGATATTTCACGAAGTCTACCTATCTCCTTGAGTGTCGTTGATTCTTTTGTGTTTTCGTAGAGGTAGATGAGTTTTCCATCTTTTGTTTTACCGATAAGTTCAGAATTTTTTAACTCTTTTTTGATGGCACGTGGATCTTCAGGGTGTGCTATAGCACACTGTGTTTTGAACAAAGATTTGCCATTTTTAAGTCCATAAACTTGTTGTTTATAAAGTTCAACTACGCTCTCTTTGTTAAGCCAATTTTGTTCAGCATTTGAAGCTGGGATAAGCTCACCAATTTTTATATTGATGGTTTTATCCATCTGTTTAAACATCTCATGAGAGAGTAAGAGCATTGCTATTTTTTTATTTAATGTAGAGACACTATAAAATGTTTTAGAGTTTTTTGCATTTATATATATAGGCAATATAGGGCTGTTTGTACGACGCGCAAATTTTAAAAAACCTTTTTGCCATTTCCCATCACGTACACCAGTTGGTGTCATACGACTCACTTCCCCTGCTGGAAATATGATGATAGCCTCATCATTGTTTAAGGCACTGTATATGTTGCTAATAGACTCTTTGGACTGTCTATTTTTAAAGTTGTCTACAGTGATAAAAAGAGGTTTCATAGACTTAGAGTTTGCTAAAAAGTCAGTAGCTACTATCTTTACATCTGGTCGAATTTTACCGATGAGCTTGAGCAGAATAAAGCCATCTAAAGAGCCTAGTGGGTGATTTGCTATGATAACTACACGTCCAGTAGTTGGAATATTTTCTAGTTCATTGTCTGCTACATTATAGTTGATATTGAGTTTTTCTAAAACAGCATCAACAAATTCAAAACCTATAAGATGTTCATTTTCTTTTATAAAGTCATTGATGGTATCTTCGTGAACAATTGATTTTGCAAATTTTGAAAGGGAAGCCTTTACTAGTTTATTGTCCTTATATTTAGGATACTTTTTAAACACTTCTTTTTGAACATCTATCATAATAACTCCTTGTGTAGATTGTGAAATTTTACAAGTGAGTTATTACGAAATGGTTACCGTTTTGTTTATTTTACAGAGTATTCATCGATTGTTTTACTAAATGCATCTCCCAATGAGGCACAACCCGCATCGACACCTTCAGCTTTTAAAGCTCTATCAAATGCCCAATAGTGCATATAGCTACCATTTCTTAAAGCGTTAAATACAACACCAACATCTGTAGAGTTTGTATCAAGACCGATAAGTCGTGTGTCTAAGTCATCTACATCAGTAACTTCAACTTTACATCCCACTTTGAGAGCATCTATTTTAGACGTTTTTCCCTCTGTGTAGAGTGTATCGTAGAGATCTTGTATAGCAGTTACACCAAACTCTCCTGCTGGAAGTGCTTCAAGTTCAGCTTCAGAATAAGAAGCTGAATAGTCTACAAGATTTGTGATGTTAAGATCATATTTTTTTACTAACTCTTGAACCATCTCTTGATGCTTTTCCTCGCTATTGCTAGCAATATATTCAAATTGACGTGTTGGATAGAGTTCATTAAGCGCTAGGTAGATATCTTTAGCCATCTTCTCTTCATTCCACATATAGGCAAGTGCGTACTTTTGAGCATCAGTCAACACTATAGTTGCAAGTGAGTCTATGTCTATCTCGTGATCGTAAGTACTCATTGTGCTATAGTCATTGTCATCATGATAATCATCATCTGGAGAATTCCAAAAAAGCATAGTGTTTTCAAAGTGTCTTAGTGCTTCAGTAGAATCTACATCTATAGCTCCATCATTGTTTTCATCTAAGTCATCAGCTAGTGTAGTCGATAAACTGAGTATCTCGCTATCATCGTTAAACTCTTTAATATCCCGAATATTTGATAAATTGTTTTTTAAATCATCTATCACCACTTGAGATATTGTAATTCCGTTAGATGTATTAGAATCACTGTCAAGTGATTGGAGCAATCGTAAGATAGTAGTTGTAAGATTTGCATCATTTTGAGCAAGTTCAGTAGGTGTTATGAGATTGTCTCCATTAGGAGCAGATTCCCCTAAAACAAGATTCCCAATGCTAAATTTGACTGTATCACCAACACGATATTGAAATCTTCCTTCAATATCTGTAGCACCAGATAAACCTGATGATGTAGCATAGCTTAAGTTTTCAACTGGAGCATCTAAAAAGTAACCAGTTTCACTGGTTGCACTTGAAGTAGAGTCGCTACTGCAACCACCAAAGAGTGAAATAGCAAGTAGTGCGGATGCACTGTATTTATATAAATTTTTCATAACATATATCCTTTTGTGTTTTAAGTTATAGTGTAATTATAAGGGAATAGTGTAAGTGAAGTGTTAGCAGAAAAAGCTGGCTATTTAGGCTAAATATAGTAATTTTTTGATATAATCGCGTCAATTATATATGAGATATAGGTCTCACTAGGAAATATTTATGGATATTAGAGAAGAATTTTTAAAGTTTTTTCAATCAAAAAATCATGCAAGAGTAGCATCAGCACCATTAGTGCCTGAGGATGCTACACTACTTTTTAATAACGCAGGAATGGTACCTTTTAAGTCCATCTTTACAGGTGAAATCCCTTCGCCTGCTAATCCTCGCGCAACTTCATGCCAGACTTGTCTTCGTGCAGGTGGGAAACATAATGACCTTGAAAATGTAGGGCATACTGCAAGACATCATACTTTTTTTGAGATGCTTGGTAACTTTAGTTTTGGTGATTACTTCAAAGAAGAAGTAATTGACTTCGCTTGGGAATTTTTAACAAAAAACTTAGAACTTCCAGTAGAAAAGCTTTGGGTAACTGTGCATGATAGTGATGATGAGGCTGAAAAACTTTGGCAAAAACATGTACCACTTGAGCGTATCAAAAGACTTGGCGATGCTGATAACTTTTGGTCTATGGGCGATACTGGAGCATGTGGACCTTGCTCTGAGATATTTTATGACCAAGGTGCGGAGCATTTTTCTGGTGAAGAGGATTATCTTGGTGGTGAGGGCGATAGATTTTTAGAAATCTGGAACTTAGTGTTTATGCAGTATGAGCGCTCAAGCGATGGGAAACTCAATCCACTTCCTAAGCCTTCCATAGACACAGGTATGGGTTTAGAGCGTGTAGTAGCCATCAAAGAGGGCAAACTCTCTAACTATGATTCTTCACTTTTTATGCCAATCATCAACCAAGTCCAAGAGCTTATAGGTAAAAAGTATGAGTACAAGTCTGGGGCATCTTATAGAGTTATCGCTGACCATATAAGAACAGCACTTTTTTTGTTAGCACAGGGTACAAACTTTTCAAACGAGGGTCGTGGTTATGTGCTTCGTCGTATTTTAAGACGTGCAGTTCGTCATGGGTATCTTCTAGGTTTTCGTGAACCTTTTATGCACAAGCTTATTCCAACTGTTGTTAGCATCATGGGTGGGGAGTATGAGTACTTAAACACTAAGGCAAAGGCGGTTTCACAGCAGATACAACTTGAAGAAGCAAGATTTTTCAAAACTATAGAGTCTGGAATAGCTCTTTTTAACGAAGAACTTAAAAATACAAAAGAGACTTTTAGTGGTGCTGTAGCTTTTAAACTTTACGATACTTTTGGTTTCCCACTAGACCTCACAGAAGATATGCTAAGAGAGAAAAACTTAAAGCTTGACACCACAACTTTTAATGAGTTGATGCTAGAGCAACGCACCCGTGCGAAAGCTGCCTGGAAAGGGAGTGGGGATGCTGGAGAAAGTGGTGACTTTAAAGAGTTATTAGAAAAGTTTGGCGAAAACGAATTTATCGGTTATGAGAACTTAGAAGCAAAGGTGAAAGTACAAGCCTTGCTTGACGCAGAGTTTAAAAATGTTGATTCTTTAGCAGCTGACACGCGTGGTTGGGTGCTTCTTGAGAAAACTCCTTTTTACGCAGAATCTGGTGGTCAAACTGGAGATGAGGGTGAGTTAGAAGGTTTTGCAAAAGTCTTAGACACGAAAAAGTTTTTTGGTTTAAACCTTTGTCATGTAGAAGTAAACTCATTTTTAAAAGTGGGCGATAGTGTTGATGCTAAGGTAGATACCTCACGCGGAGAAATCATCAAGCACCATTCAGCTACGCACTTGCTTCATGCCGTCTTATTTGACGTGTTGGGTGAGCATATCTCTCAAGCTGGTTCACTCAATGATGCTAAGAGACTTCGTTTTGACTTCTCACATCCAAAAGCACTCGAACATGCAGAGTTAGTAGAGATAGAACAACGCGTCAATGCGCTTATATCTCGCGCAATACCTCAAGTCACAAAAGTGATGAGTATAGATGATGCTAAGAACTCTGGAGCAAAAGCACAGTTCGGTGAGAAGTATGGCGATGAGGTTCGAGTTGTAAGTTTTGACACATCTTCAGTAGAGTTTTGTGGAGGTTGTCATGTAGATAATACTGCTTCTATAGGCTCGTTTATCATCACTAAAGAGTCTGGTGTTTCAGCTGGTGTTCGTCGCATAGAGGCTGTTGTTGGTCACGCTGCGTATGAGCATTTCTGTGAGCAAAGAATGTTAATCAAGCAAGTAGAATCTGAAGTTAAAAACCTTGACGTTTTAGCTGGAATCTCAAGACTAAAAACAAATTTACTTGAACTAAAAACAGAATTAAAAGATGCACAAGAGAGTTCTAAAGTTGAAATAACAACTAACGAAGTCAATGGCGTAGCCGTTGTAGTTGAAGAGTTACCAAGTGGCGACATCAAAGAGAAGATAGATGAGCTAAAAAATGCAAATGATAAACTTTGTGCGATGCTTTTTCAAGTAAAAGGTGACAAAGTCCTCATAGCAGCTGGTGTTAAAGGCTGTGATGCTAAGGCAGGGGAGTGGATCAAAAAAATCGCACCTATACTTGGTGGAGGTGGCGGAGGTAGGGCAGACTTCGCTCAAGCTGGTGGTAAAGATAAGACTAAGCTTCCTGAGGCTAAAAAAGAATCATTAGAGTTTATAACGGAGATTTTAAAGTAGATTCCGTATCAAGCACGGAATGACGGACTGTGCATACAATGACGGACTGTGCACACGATGACGGACTGTGCACACGATGACGAGTTGTACCACATAGGTATGGTAATTCAGTATCTACAAATATAAAGGAAAAAAATGCAAGAACTATTTTTAGACAACAAAACACTTATAGTATTTTTACATGTAATTTCAGCAGTAGTATGGGTAGGGGGGATGATAGCTATGCGTTTTGCAGCACATCAATCTTTCTTGGTCATAGAATCCCCTGGGCAAAGACTAGAGCGTATCGCTCACGCACTTAAACGCCTTTTTACAATCGTCCTTCCTTTTGTAATCATCCTCATCATTACAGCGGTGTTTATGCTCAAAGGGTATGATCTCAAACATACAGACTTTTCAGCACTTGGACATGCTAAAGAGGGTATCTGGTCTATTATGTTCATCAATCTAATCGTTATGATGAAAAGAAGAAACCGTGCTGAGAAAGCTCTTGCTGATTCTGATGTGCTTTTAGCAAAAACGCAACTAGAGTTCATCGGAAAGTATCAAGTCCCTGCAAACATCATCCTTGGTGTTATCGCCATCTTTTTAGGTACATACCTCTCTTCAAACATCTAAAAATGGATAAAATTCTCACCCCCGAACAACTTATGCGAAGTCGTTACGACGCATTTGTTCGAATGGACGGTGAGTACCTCGCTCAAACAACTACACAAGAAACCCCAACAGATATGTCTGCATACAAAAACATCGAGTGGCTTAAGCTAGAGGTTGTTGATGCTAAGGAGGACACAGTAGAGTTTAAAGCCTACTACACTGAAGATGGAGTTATAGGCCTCTTACATGAGATAAGTAGTTTTGTTAAAGTCGATGATGAGTGGAAGTATGATGATGGAAAGCTCTTAGCATCATCAATATCAAGAAATGAATCTTGTCCATGTGGCAGTGGTAAAAAGTATAAAAAATGCTGTATAAAATAGGAAGTATATTTCTTATAAATGCAAATATATGCTACAATAGGAAATATACTTCTTAAAAAGGGATACTTTGACACTGCTAGAACTAGGACAAGAGATAAAAAACTTGCGAAAAAGTAAACATTATTCTCAAAATGATTTGCAAGAATACTCTGGTATAACCAAAAGAACAATTTCCAAAATTGAAAATGGCTTTATAGATGAAGTGGGGATAAAAAAAGTAGAGATTCTATTAGACCTACTAGGTTTCGAGTTTAGCATCAGAGAAAAAAATCGCCCACGAACACTAGAAGAATTACAGGCTGAAAGAAAAATATTTTGAAAGTATTTATTAACAAAACCCACAATGGAGATTTGAGTTTAGAAGAGGAGCGCTATGTTTTTAATTATTTAAAAGATTCAAAAGAGTTAGTGAGCCTCTCTATGCCAATAAGAGATTCAAGTTGGGTAAGTAAAAAACTCCATCCGATTTTTGAGATGAATATGCCTGAGGGTTCGCTCAAAGATGTTATTAAAAACCATTTTGCAAAATTGCAAAAAATGGATGATATCAATCTCCTAAGATTGATAGGTCCTTATATGTTGGGGCGTGTAAAATTTAACGAGATTATAGATACGAACGATAGTTTAGAACTTGATGATATCATAAAGAGTGATAAAGTAGACCTTTTTGAAGAATTGATGCAAAGATTTGCTATACGCTCTGGAGTTTCTGGTGTTCAGCCAAAGTTGCTTTTGCAAGCACACAATAAGAATACTATGAAGTTTGAGCATTTTATAGTGAAGTCTTTTGAAAGTATCTACCCAAACTTGGCTCTTAATGAGTACTTTTGTATGCGTGCTGTAAAAAATGCAGGTTTACATACGCCTGAGTTTTATCTAAGTGATGATAAGTCTATGTTTATAATGAAACGCTTTGATGTAGATGAAGATGAGACTTACTTGGGCTTTGAAGATATGTGTGTGCTTACGGCGCGTCAAACAGAGGAAAAATATGATGGAAGTTATGAAGAGATAACGAGAGTAATCAAAGATATAATCCCCCCTCATAACAGAAAAAAAACCTTAAAAATATTTTTTAAAGCAATAGTAATGAACCATCTTTTACAAAATGGAGATGGACATTTGAAAAACTATGGCATCTTATATAAACACGACTATGAAGATGCCAAGTTCGCACCAATATATGATGTAATAACAACTACGAAATATATCAAAAATGATATACCAGCATTAAAGCTTGGTAATGCAAAACTATGGTTTAAAGAAAAAACATATAAAATATTTGCAAAGCAGAGTTGTGGTTTGAGTGAAAAAGAGTATAAAGATGTTGTAGATGAGTGTTATGATGCTATAGTTCAAACAAAACAAGAGATATTTGCATATGAAACGAATGATGCAGACGTAAGAGTCTTTTTGGATGAGTTAGTGAGTTGCTGGAAAGAAGAGATATGATGATATATGAAAAACTAAAAGATTATTTTGTCGATGATCTCATCTATGAAGATACTAAAGTCTTGTTTGTCTTGGAATCCCCTCACAATGAAGAGGTAAAGCAGGGCTACCCTGTGGCTGGAAAAAGCGGTAAAGATATGACTAGGGTTGTGTTTGGTGGTGGCGATGCTTTGGGTAAGCTCATCTTTGAGAAAAAAGTACAAAAGCTTGGTATACTCAATGTATCTAACTACCCTTTACAGATGTCCGCTTACGATGATGCTAAGATGGAAGATGCTATGGTTTTCTTTGAAAAAATCCGTCAAAACCCAAGGCTACGCAAAAACAAAATGCTTAGCATCAACAAAGTTATCAATACAATGATGAACTCGTTTAAAACTCGCTTAACATCACACACTGATAAAACTATAATATTATGTGGTAAATTTGCAGAAGCTTCTTTTGATAATGTAGTAAATGAGGCAAATTTTAAAGAGGTTTTGCGTGTACCACACCCATCTTTTAACCAGTGGCTCAGAGAATCAAACAAAGACAAAATAGATATGATGCTAAAGGCTATACAATGATAAGACTCTGTTCTAGTTCCATAACTCGCGCGCAGCTTTTAAATGATGCTAAGATAAAATTTATCCAAGAGAGTGTGGAGTTTGATGAAGATGCCATCGTAGCATCATCGCCTAAGAACTTTGTATACCAAGCTACATTAGGAAAGTATAAGGCAAACTTGAAGGCTTTTGGCTTTGATGAGTACCCACTTTTAGTGGCAGATACTGTGGTTACAAGCCAAGGGCAGATCTTGCGAAAGGCAAGATGCGAAGATGATGCTAGAAATATTTTGATGACACAAAGCGGAAATATCACTAGCATCATAACCTGTATGATATACCAAAGTAAAGAGAAAAAAATCATAGATATCTCTTCAACGGATTATGTTTTTTCTAAGTTTGATATGGACGATTTAGATGCTTATATGTTAAGTGGCGAGTGGCGAGGGAAGGCAGGGGCATGTATGGTTGAGGGCTTTTGTAAAAAGTATATACAAGAGGTTAGAGGAAATGAATCTACTGCAATGGGCTTAAACACGGAGATATTACATGCTTTATTATGAAAAAGAGATTACAGCACTTAAAAAGTCAAATAGATTTCGAGCACGCCAGATAGTTGATAATAGTATAAAAGACTTTGCTTCCAATGACTACCTTGGTTTAGCACATCACAAAGAGTTACACAAACAGACATGTGAAGTTTTAGCATCAGGGGATGTACACTCCGCAAAAGCTTCTTTGTTGGTCAATGGCTACCATCAGATACACAAAGATTTTGAAGATGCCCTCTGCGTGGCAAATGGTTTTGAAGATGGTGTAGTGATGGGGAGTGGTTTTAATGCAAACATAGCACTCATAGAAGCTTTGTGCCGTAAGGGCGATATGGTTTTTATGGATGAGTTATACCATGCCTCAGGGGTGATGGCTACAAAATTTGACTCTGTGAATGTTGTATTTTTTAAACACAATGATATGCAAGAGTTACAGAGGCTTTTACAAACTCATGATGCTAAGAGAAAAATCATAGCGGTAGAGGGCATCTACTCTATGGATGGTGACCTTTGTGATGCTAAGGTGTTTGACTTAGCAGATGAGTATGATGCCTTGCTCATAGTAGATGAGGCTCATAGTAGTGGAGTGGTAGGGGAAAACCTTATGGGTGTGTTTGATTACTATGGTGTTGAGGTAAAAGCAAACCATATTAAGATGGGCACACTAGGCAAGGCATATGGAAGTTTTGGTGCATTCATCTTAGCATCACACCACATCATAGAGTACCTCATTAACCGTGCGAAACCCATAGTCTATGCTACTGCTTTGTCATTATATGACACGCTTTTAGCGCATAAATCATTAGAGTATATACTTGAAAATAAAGAACATATAAAAGAAGAAATAAAGCTCAGACAGATGATAGTTGCCCGTGAACTTGGTATAGAGGTGCAAGGTTTAATCGTCCCTATGCTCATAGGGGATAACAAAAAAGTTTTAGAGATTAAAAATGAGATGCTTGATTGTGGATTTGCTGTAGGTGGCATCCGACAACCAACAGTTCCGAGTGCCATCATCAGGCTTATAGCGAGAGTGGGGGAGAGTGAAGTCGCGCTCATAGAGTTGTGCAAAAAACTCGCTAAGTTTGCGAAGTAAGTACATCAAGTCACCACTTAATTATACAGGTGGCAAATACCATCTTCTTAGGCAGATACTGCCACTATTTCCTCCAAAAATAGAGACCTTTGTGGACTTATTTGCAGGTGGATGCAACCTTAGCGTTAATGTTGATGCGAAAAAGATTCTCGCTAATGATACCAATGAAAAAATGATACAAATCTATCAGTATTTTAAAGAGAATCCCTCACACGAGGTTATAAAAAAGTTAGAACAACTTGTGCAAAATTATGGACTTTCAAATAGTTCTAGATATGGCTTTGAAAGGTATGATACAACATCTATGTTAGGTGTCGCTAAGTACAATAAAAAGGGATTTGAAAAACTACGTAGCGATTACAATGCAGATAAAAGCCCTCTTATGTTGTTTATGCTCATTATTTTTTCTTTTAACAACCAGATACGATTTAATCCATTAGGGGATTTTAACTCCTCTGTAAATAAGCGGGATTTTAATGATAAGATTAAAAAAAACTTACAAAAATTTATAGATAAACTCAAGAGTATAGATATCTCATTAAGTGCATTTGATTATAAAAATGTAGAGATACTAAGTGACTCGTTTGTATATCTAGACCCACCTTATCTTATAAGTAAAGCTACATACAATGAAAAAAATGCCTGGGATGAAAAGCAAGAAAGAGAACTTTTAGAGTATATAGATGCTCTTGATGCTAAGGGGATTAAGTTCGCATTATCTAATGTTTTTCAAAGTAAAAGTAAAAAAAATCATCTCTTAATAGAGTGGAGTGAAAGATATAGGGTGCATAAACTATCTTATAGCTATCATAACTGTAATTATCAAAATAAAAATAAAAACCTTGAAACAACAGATGAAGTTTTAATAACTAATTATTAGTCACATTTAGATAAAATGTCTTATGCATATCAAGAAACTTCATATTAGCGTTGATAATAAAACCTTAGTAGACATAAACTTTGAGATACAAAACTCATTAGCTCTTGTTGGTCAGAGTGGAAGTGGGAAATCTTTAACTATCAAAGCGCTACTTGGAATGTTACCAAACAAGATGCACTCATCTATAGAGGTCGATAGTGATTTTAAACTCATAGCTGGAAAGAGTGTAACATTTGTTCCGCAAAACCCTTTTACAGCACTCTCCCCTTTAACAAAGATAAGAAAACAGTTCTTTGTCGATGATGCTAGAGTCAAAGAGTTATTTTCTCAAGTTGATTTAGATAAAGATCTTTTAGATAGGTTTGCTCCTGAACTTTCAGGTGGACAGTTGCAACGTGTAGTTATAGCGATGGCCTTAGAAAGTGAACCGGAACTTTTGATGTTAGATGAACCCACAACGGCACTTGACCCAACAACAAGAGTTATGATACTTGCCCTTCTTAAAAAGCTACAAGCACAACATGATTTTAAGATACTTTTTGTGACCCACGATATGAACTCTGCAAAAAATCTCTGTGAAGATATTTGTGTTATCAAAGATGGGAATGTGGTTGAGTATGGTAAAATGCGAGAGATATTAAGCACACCAAGTGCAAGTTACACGAAAAAACTAATAGAAGCAAATTTTGCTAATAGGAATTTTAGAGAATGATAAAAACGCAAGTGTTATTCGCAAGAATAAAGAATCTTAAAATAAAAAATATAATTTTTTCACTTTTTTTACTTGGAGTATTGTCTCCATTTTTATTAGTAGGGTACTTTTTACTCACGCATACTTTTGACATATCTGAACTTGTGAACTATAAACCAAGCCAAACAACTAGAATATATGATAGAGACCTAAATAAAATCGCAAATCTTTTTGATAAAAAGCATAGATATTATGCCCCTTTTGATGAGATTCCCCCTCGCATCATAGAGGCTCTTGTCGCTATTGAAGATACTACTTTTTTTGAACATCCCGGAATCAATATAGACGCTATTTTTCGTGCAGTGATAAAGGTTATAAAAGCGGGAAGTGCTGTTGAAGGGGCAAGTACCATTACACAACAACTTGTTAAAAATAAACTGCTTACAAGAGAAAAGAAGTTATCTCGAAAGATTAAAGAAGCTATCTATGCCTTAAAGCTTGAAAACTACTTAACAAAAGAGCAGATACTTGAGCGATATCTTAATGAGATTTATTATGGTCATGGATACTATGGTATAAAAACAGCTGCAGATGGTTACTTTCATAAACGCTTAGAAGATCTTACTCTCAAAGAGATGGCTATTTTAGTTGGACTTCCTAAGGCTCCCTCAACCTATGCACCTACAAAAAACTACGATATATCTATGGGTAGGGCTAACCGTGTTTTAACTCGTATGCGCACACTTGGTTGGATTGATGAGGTTGATTACCAAATTGGCGTTGCCGAGAATCCAGAGGTGTTTAATGAGACTCTTACGCAGAATAAAGCTCCTTTTATAGTGGATGAAGTAGTAAGAAGGATTCGCGCTAAAGGGATAGACGATATAAAAACAGGTGGCTACGAAATCTATACTAGTATAGATTTACGATTACAAAAAGTAGCTCGTGATGGATTAAAAATAGCCTATGAGAAATCTTTAGAACGTATAGAGGGTTATGCGATAAAAGATCAAGAAATTTTACTAAAAGATCCTATGTGGGACATAGCTGATGATGTAAACTTGTCACAGTTAAATGGTGCCTTAGTTTCTCTTGATTCGGCTACTGGCGATATACTTGCTATGGTTGGAAGTGTGGATTATAAAAAGTCACCTTATAATCGTGCTACCCAAGGTCGTCGCCAACCAGGATCAGCATTTAAGCCTTTTATATATCAGGTTGGTGTTGACTTAGGTTTTAGTGGTGCTACGAAGCTTGTAGATGTTTCAAGAAGTTATAAGTATGAAAAAAATGGTGAAGAGTTACGATGGCAACCAAGAAACTATGAAAAAAATTATAAGGGTTTAATTTCACTTCGTGAGGCACTTGTTCACTCTCGAAACTTAGCAACAATTAATTTAGTAAATGAGATAGGACTAAGGCAACTTCTAACACAATTAGAAAAATTTGGAATTAAAAATCTACCTCATGATTTATCTGTATCCCTAGGTACCATATCTCTCTCTCCTCTTCAGCTTGCAAAGTATTATACATCATTTGCAAACCATGGAGTTCAAGTTGAACCAAATTTAATCTTAAGTATCGAAAAAGATTCTAGAATCCTTTATGAAAAGACTCCAAATGAAAAGTTTATAACCGAGCCCACTCAGGCCTATATTATGACTACAATTTTACGTGACGTAGTTTCAAGAGGTACTGGTCGTAGGGCAAAAGCATGGGGTATAGAGTTGGCTGGTAAAACTGGGACTACAAACAACAACATTGATGGTTGGTTTGCAGGCTATTCTCCTACTATAGAAACGGTCGTTTGGTTTGGAAATGATGACAACTCTCCAATGCATAGATGGGAGACAGGTGGGAAAATTGCAGGTCCAGCATTTAAATACTTTTATGATAATCTCATAAAACTATATCCGCAAATTCCGAGAAAATTTGAGGTGCCTGAGGGTATTATAGAGGTCAAAATAGGCAAAAGAAAAGAGTACTTTTCTCCAATTTCAAAACCACCTATGGTTGAAAATGAAGTCAACCCTGAAGAAGAGTTGCTTTTTTAGTAGTTCGAGGGAGATTCTGAATCAAGTTCAGAATGAGGGCGTTGCGTTCAGAATGACGGCGTTGCGTTCAGAATGAGGGCGTTGCGTTCAGAATGACGGCGTTGCGTTCAGAATGACGGAGATTCGTCATTCCAGGCTTGACCTGGAATCTACTTAATTAAAAGCTCTGTTTATAGCACAAAAGAGTGCTTTTACAGAAGCTATAGCTATGTCATTATCTGAACCAACACCAAAACATGAAAGCGTAGTAGCATTTTGAATCTCAATGTATGCTATAGCTTTAGCTGTACTTTTTTCACCCCATGAATGTTCACTATAAGACTTGATGAAAAATTCATTTTTATACTCCTTAAGAAGTGCTTTCCTACAAGCATCCACAGGACCATTACCTTCACCCTCTGCTACTATAGTCTTAGCATCATGTTTATATGTAAGTGTACATTTAGATACACCTTTAACAGAACTCACCGTAAAGTCTACTAAAGAGATATGTTCTTTAACTTTAAAATAGGTCTCTTCAAAGGTATCTAAAATCTCACTTGATTCTAAAATTTTGCCCTTAGCATCAGTGATAGCTTGGACTATTTTACCAATCTCTGGATGCATAGCTTTTGGTAGTATATAGCCATAGTTTTTCTCTAGTATAAAGGCTACTCCTCCCTTCCCCGACTGAGAGTTGATTCGAATGATATCTTCATAGGTGCGTCCAACATCACAAGGATCTATCGGTAAGTATGGGACTTCCCATAGTTCATCCTCTTTAGCTTTTTGGTGTGCCATACCTTTGTTTATGGCATCTTGATGCGAACCTGAAAAAGCTGTATAGACTAGTTCCCCAACATAAGGATGGCGGACATGTGTCTGAATCTCTGTACATTTTTCAACTATCTCTATCACTTCATTAACATTTGTAAAGTCTAGTTTAGAGTCTATCCCCTGCGTTGTTAAGTTCAGAGCTAAAGTGATGATATCTACATTTCCTGTTCGCTCACCATTGCTAAGTAATGTCCCCTCAACTCTATCGGCTCCAGCTAAAAGTGCTAGCTCAGTTGCTGCAATAGATGTTCCACGGTCATTATGCGTATGTGTAGAGATGATTACATTCTCTCTGTCCTCAAGATTTCTTGACATCCATTCTATTTGATCTGCATAGATGTTAGGTGTAGCCATCTCTACTGTAGCAGGAAGGTTGATGATAACTTTTCTGTTTTCACTTATCCCCCAACGTGCAGTTACTGCATTAGATATCTCTGCAGCAAACTCTAGTTCTGTTCCTGTAAAACTCTCTGGAGAATACTCTAGAAAAATTTGCCCATCATGGTTTTTTTCATACTTTTTTATGATATCGACACCCTCTAAAGCAAGGGCAATTATCTCTTGCTTTGTTTTGCCAAAGACTATCTTTCTTTGTGCAACACTTGTGGAGTTATAGAGATGAACAGTAGCTTTTTTTACACCCTTAAGTGCTTCAAAACTTTTGGCTATGAGATGTTCTCTTGCTTGAACTAAAACTTGTACAGTTACATCATCAGGTATGAGATTGTCATCTACTAATCTACGTAAAAAATCAAACTCTACCTTTGAAGCAGAGGGAAAACCTACCTCTATCTCTTTAAATCCGAGTTTGAGTAAGAGTGCAAATAATTCAAGTTTTTTCTCCATTGACATAGGGTTGATAAGCGCTTGGTTACCATCTCTTAAGTCAACACTACACCATGCAGGAGCAGTTGTAATAGTTTTAGTTGGCCAAACGCGGTTTGGCAAATCTATTTGTGGATATGGGCGATACTTACCCTGTATAGCATTGTTCATAATGAACCTTTTCTTGAATTATTTGATAACACACTCTTACATTTATTATCAAGAGTGGAATTATATCAAATTTGTGGTTATAAAGGTATCTTTAGAAGGAAGGAAGCTCCATGTTCTATATTTTTGACTGATAGGGAGCCATGAAATTTTTTCGCTATTTGCATACTCATGTACAAGCCTATACCAGTACCTTTGCCAATAGCTTTTGTAGTTATGTTAGGCTCAAAAATATCCTTGATGATACTTTCTGGAATCCCTCCAGCCGAGTCTGTGATAGCTAGATATATATTTGTATCATCTGTAAAGTAATCTATAAGTATTTTTCTATCTGTTATATCTCTTTCGTTAAAGGCATCTTTTGCATTATTTATGATGTTAAGTATGAGGTGTATGAGTTCGTTTTTACTCTCTACTAGCTCGATTTCCTCTTTTTTTGATACTTCTATATAGATATTGTTTTTTATAAATTCATCTTTTACTAAAGTCATTACAGAGTTTAAGGCTTCACCGATAGTAAATTTTTCTTTTGTAAGTTTTGGTCTAAAAAAGTTTCTAAACTCACTTAAAGTATTTGTCATATGTTGGATTTGTAGATGTGTGTCATTTGTATATTGGTGGATGTATTTTGCATCTACATCCCCATCATCAAAATCACTTTCTAGAAGTTCTGACATCATGGAAAGAGCATTTAAAGGTTGTTTCCATTGGTGTGCTATAGCATCCATCATCTCTCCCATAAGTGCCATTTTTGACTGTTGTTCATATCTTTTTTGATTTGCACGAGCGAGTTTATGTTCTGTTTTTATTTGCTTTTCTAAGGAATGGTTAATCTTATCTAATTCATCTTGCCGAGCATTATACCTGTCTAAAAACACCTCTAGTAATATATCTAGATCACCCCTATGTGTAGAGTGCGCACTTTGTTTGACAGCATCAAGTAAATCTTCAGTATTTAAGTTGGTGTACTCACCTCTAGGATTTTTGCGAGATTTAATGCTAACAGGAGGTTTTATAAATGGGTTTTTATTCATAATATATAATTATAACAAGTTTTATACAGTAAAAGAAAATTTAGCTATAATCTGTTACTTAAATTTACTTGGTGAAATATGAAAACTTTTAACTATTTTTATTCTAATACTGACAAGTTTGTAAGCTATATTAAAAAAGACAATATTGACTTATCCGCAAGAGCACTCATCCAAGTGTTTGTTGGCAAGAACGATAAAGAAGTGATGCAAGAAGCACTAGAGAGTATCAGTAAGATTTTCCCTAATGCTTCAGTGATTAGTACAACTACAGCTGGAGAGATTATCAGAGGAGAGATGTCTGAAAATTCTATAGTCGTGTCCATATCCTTGTTTGAACATACAGATATAAAAGTAGTTGCGTATGAGCACGACACTCCTGAAAAAATAGCACAGTTGATTGCCATGGAGAGTATAACACCTCAAACAAAATTACTTATTATATTTAACAATCCTTTTCACATAGATGGTGAATCTTTAATTAAACAGATAGAAAAAAATAATCCAAATGTGATGATAGCTGGAGGAAATGCGGCTGATAACTATAAGTTTGAAGGAACATTCACAGGGGTAGGTACGAAAATTGATGCTAAAGGTATAGCTGTAGCATCATTGGATTCACTCACTCTTGAGGTAACAAATGGACACTTACTCAACTGGAACAAAATTGGTAAAATGATGTGTGTTACGAAATCTGAGGGTAGCACAATATATGAGCTTGACAACAAACCAGCTCAGGCTGTGTATCGTCATTATCTTGGAGATGAAGTTGCAGATAAACTCCCAATGTCTGGGATAGAATTTCCTTTAATATTTAGCGATGATAATATAGACATTGCAAGAGCACCAATAGCACTAGGGGAAGATGGTTCTCTTATAATGGCTGGACATATTGAGGAAAAGACTATGGTGCAGTTTTCATTTGGGAACCATAGTGATAACGATAAAAAGAGTAGACTTAGCATCTCCGAATTGTCTCAAAAACCAATAGAAAGCATCTTTATTTATTCATGTTCAGCGAGAAAATATTTTTTTCAAAATTATTTGAATGATGAATTTAATATGTTAAGAAAAATTGCTCCAGCCTCAGGGTTTATAACCTATGGAGAATTTTTTAAAAGTGAGAAAAATCACTTGCTAAATGTAAGTTCAACTTTTATAGCCCTTAGTGAGTCTCAATCAAAAGAAAATCTTATTAAGACTGACTCTAAAGATAACTATGTCAATAGTACTATGAAGGCTATGCAGCATCTCATTAAAACAACAGCACAAGAATTAGAAGAAAAGAACTACAACGCAGAACAGTTTCAGTCTTTGATAAAAAGTTCAACTATCTATTCTGCTACTGATTTAAAAGGAATAATCATAGATGCTAATGATAACTTTTGTAAGTTGTCTGGTTATTCTAAAGAGGAGTTAGTTGGAAAATCACATAACATAGTGAGAGATCCAGATGTAGATAAAAAAGTTAATGAAGAGATGTGGAAAACAATTCAGTCAAAGAGGGTTTGGAAAGGTATTATTAAAAACAGAGCAAAAAATGCCAAAAGTTATTATGTACGTTCTACTGTCATGCCTATAGTTGGAACTTTGGGTGAAATACTTTACTATGTATCTATACGTGATGATATTACGCAAGAGATTTTTAAAGAGAAAAAACTAGAAGGTGCTGTTAATTTTTATGAAAGTTTATCTAAAGAGAAAGAGCACTTACTTGCTCAATATGAAAATGTAATCAATTCTAATAGTGCTTTTATGCGTGTAGATGCAGATTTTAAAATTTCGTATGTGAATGAAGTTTTTTGTTCTATTTTTGGTGCGAGTGCACAGGAATTGATGAAAATGCAACATAATGATTTAATTGAGCCTAACTTTTTAAAAGAAAATAAACAAAGAGTACTGGATGTGCTCTCAAAAGAGAAAAAGTATTCAGGAATCATCAAGATGCAACGTTTCGACAAGACTATCATTTATTTAGATTCTAGCTACAGTGCTATTTATGATGAAAATAATAAGGTAGTTGAATACATGGCTACCTATCATGATATTACAGAGATTGTTACTATTCAAGATGAGATAGAAAAAACACAAGCTGATGTTGTATTCACTATGGGATCGATAGGTGAAACAAGAAGTAAGGAAACAGGAAACCATGTTAAGCGAGTAGCTGAGTACTCTAAAGAACTTGCTTTACTTTATGGTTTATCGCAAGAAGAAGCGCACCTACTTAAAACAGCATCTCCAATGCATGATATAGGAAAAGTAGGAATTCCAGATGCTATTTTAAATAAACCAGGAAAATTAACTGCTGAGGAGTTTGAGATTATGAAAACACACTCCGCTCTTGGTTTTAACA
This sequence comes from Sulfurimonas sp., assembly GCA_026988245.1. Classification (GTDB taxonomy): domain Bacteria; phylum Campylobacterota; class Campylobacteria; order Campylobacterales; family Sulfurimonadaceae; genus Sulfurimonas. Next base: position 8,335 of record JALSLR010000098.1, on the reverse strand, counting down.
TGTTGAGACATTCAAAACGCCCCATATTAAATGCAGCAGCAATAATAGCATTGACACATCATGAAAAATGGAATGGTACTGGTTATCCAAAAAAAATAAAAGGTGCAAAAATTCCTGTATTTGGTCGTATTACGGCTATTGCTGATGTATTTGATGCACTTGGAAGTGATAGATGTTATAAAAAAGCATGGCTTGATGAAGATATATTTACTTTGATAAAAGATGGTAGAGGGAAACAGTTTGAACCGAAGCTTGTGGATCTATTTTTTGAAAATTTAGATGTTTTTTTAAAGATTAGAGAGAAATTTAAAGACTAAGGTATCTTAAGAGACTTTACTACACAGATTGTGTAGTAAAGTTTGTACTTAGCACTGGTATGTAGTTTTAAACTCATACGCAGTAGGGCGACCTTCATCAGGGAATACATCACGTTCGAATTTGTACGCTTGATATGCATTGATGAACTCATCTGTAAATACTGGTTTTAAGAAGTCATTATCTGAGATAAGACCCTCTAAAGCAGAACGAAGAGTGTGTGGCATCTGTGCAATCCCTTTTTCACGAATCTCATCAAGAGTGAGTTCAAAGAGATCTTCATCCATTGGACCAACAGGTGCAGTTTTGTTTTTGATACCGTCAAGTCCAGCCATCATCATAACAGCAAACGCTAAGTAAGGGTTAGCAGTAGAGTCAGGAAAACGCATCTCTAAACGAGTAGCACCCTCACCAGCACCCCAAGGGATACGACAAGCTGCTGAACGATTTTGAGAAGAGTAAGTAAGGATACTAGGAGCTTCAAAACCTGGGATTAAACGCTTATATGAGTTAGTTGAAGCATTTGTGAACGCGGCAACTGCAAATGAATGTTTAAAGATACCACCAGCATAGTTAAGAGCCATCTCAGAAAGGTTAGCATATGCTCCTTCATTGTAGAAAAGATTTTTACCATTTTTCCATAGTGATTGGTGAACATGCATACCGTTTCCGTTATCACCATAAAGTGGTTTAGGCATAAATGTAGCAGTCTTACCATTTAGGTGTGCTATCATTTTTATAACGTACTTGTATTTTTGAACATTATCAGCAGCACCAATGATGTCAGAATATACGATACCTATCTCGTGTTGCCCTTGTGCAACTTCGTGGTGACCAAGAACAACTTCAAGACCAACTTGCTCAAGAACTTGCATCATCTCAGCACGCATATCTACAGCAGAGTCAGTTGGTTGCACTGGAAAGTAACCACCCTTTGTACCTGGACGGTGCCCAGTGTTATACATCTCTGGGTATGGATTGTTTGAGTTCCACTCACCCTCTTCAGTATCTACTTTGTAACCAGCTTCATTGATGTTATCAACAAAAGTTACGCTATCAAACATGAAAAATTCATTTTCAGGACCAAAGTATGCAGCATCAGCTATACCGATATCTTCAGCATGCTTTAGTGCAGCTTTAGCGATAGAGCGTGGACATCTTTCGTATGCTTGGTTCTTGTAGATGTCATATACATCACAGAAAATGATAATAGTAGGATCAGCAGTGAAAGGATCTAAAAATGCAGAACCTACATCAGCTTTAAGTAGCATATCTGATTCATTGATTGGTTGCCATGCTTCGATAGATGAACCATCAAATGGAAAACCATTACTAAGGTTAGTTTCATTTACCGCAGACATACGGTATGAAAGATGGTGCCAAGCACCCTTGATATCTGTAAATCTTAAGTCTACAAACTGAACATCATTTTCTTCACAATATGTAAAGAACTCTTTTACGTTATTAACAAATTTACCCATTCGTTTCTCCTGAATTAAATATTGCTACTAGTTTATCGTATTTAAAATTAATATTTTCCTAATGATGTCTAAAATTTCATCAATTTCCATATGTCACTACAATAAGCAACTTATAGAGATGTGTTCTATTTCATATTTAGCAACTTTCTTTTGGACGGAAAGTATACCATTGATATTTTCAACATATCTTTTTTTTGTATTTGAGTGAAGGATGAGTATAGATGCACTCACACTTAAAAGATCAAATTGTTTTTTTTGTCCCTCTCTATCGGTTGAGATAATGTAGCCTCTTTGTTTGTCCTCTTGTGAATATACCTCTCTGACACTTTGAGAGAATTTTTTTACTACATCACACAAAAGTTGCATAGATTGAGTTTCATCATTTTGTACGTATTCAACTGCAGTAAAAAAATCATCACCACCAATATGTGCTTTAAAATACTTTTGATCTAAATTTTTTCTGAGTATATCCGCAAACAGTTGTATTACTCTATCCCCATTTCGAAAACCATATACATCATTAAAAGCTTTAAAGTTATCTAAGTCAAAATAGCACAACATATACTGGCTACTACTCTTAGAACACTCTGAAAGATACTTCTCTATCATCGTATTGCCTGGAAGTTTTGTGAGGGGGTTTTGATCTCTTGCTAAGATGAGATTTTCCTCGTTCATGATGCTAATGATAGAACGTGCTGAAAGAAATCCATAGTATTTTGAATTTTGTGTGATGATGATTCCAACTGATTCTGGGTCGTTAGAGAAAAGTTCTATGATAGTTGAGATGCTACTGCGAATATCTGTATAGCCACAAGGGTTGATGAGATTTTTGAGTTTTGACTTGCTTGATTCATCATTGAGTAGCAAGGACATTCCAAAGGGTGAGTATAAAAACTCTTTGATTTGGTTTTCTTGTAAGATACCCATAGGTTCATCGTAAGAGTTAACGATGGGGACTACGCTGGTGGTATTGTTTTTTTTGAAGTAGTCTATAACAAGATTCATTTTTGTTTTTATATGGATAGACTCAGTCTTGTCCAAATAAGATTCAATAGATGTTTGAAAATTATTTCTTTTTTGATTGTGTTTCACAAGAGTGGCGATATGTTCATATTCTTCAAGGATTTCATCTACTTTTTGAGTTGGTCTTTGTATGAGATATCCTTGGACTAAGTGACATCCAATCTCTTTACATGTAAGCAGTTCCTCATTTGTCTCAACACCCTCGGCAACTACTTTTATACCTAGTTGAATAGCGAGATGAGTTATGTTTCTTACAAGGAGTTTTTTCTTTGGATTGTTTTGAATATTTTGAAGGAAAAATCTATCAATCTTGATGAGATTTGGAGTTGAGTCATAAAGAAGTTTGTAGCCAGAATACCCTATGCCAAAATCATCAATAGCTATACAAAAATTTTCCTCTTGGTAATGCTTTAAAATATTTTCAAAGTTAGAATCATTGCTAATCTCATGCCGTTCAGATATCTCAAAACATATATTTTCTTTTTTGATGTTGAGTTTTTTTAAAATAGCACTTGTGTTTCCTTCAGAAAAATCAGGCATCTCAAAGAGTCGATTGTCAAGATTGTAAAAAAGTTTAACTTGTTCATAATTTTTAATTTTTGAAAACTTTATTAAGGCTTTTTCTCTGAGCGCAATGTCAAAAGCATAAAGAATGTTTTCTTTGTAAACCTTGTCAAAAAGGGAAAAGATAGACTTGAAGCCTACATCTTGAAAGCCACGAAGCAGAGCTTCCACGGCATATATTTCCCCTGTATGTATGTTGAGTATAGGTTGGAATGCGATATCTAAAATATTTAAGTTCTCTATCCATGAGCTAGGTAAGTTTTTTTTCATAGTGTAATTCTATGAAAAGATTATCTCACAAAGGTTACAAATTAAAATATGACACTAAAAGTAGAACCTTCATTTTCCACACTTTTGACTTCTAGTTTAAAGTGGTGTAGTTCAACGATATTGTTCACTAAAAATAGGCCGAGACCAAGAGAGTTGTTCCAGGAATTACTAGATACCCGGTAAAACTTGTCAAAGATTTTTTCTAAGTCTTTTTCTTTGATGCCGATACCTGTATCTATTATGTCTAGCTGTTTTGGAGATATCTTAATGAGAACTTCATCTTCTGAGTATTTAAAAGCATTTTCTATGAGGTTCGTAAGGACGATGCTAAAGAGTGCTTCATCAATTTTAAAGACTACTTCTTTAGAGGTTTTTACTACGACCTCTTTTGATTTGTAAGTATGTTGTAAAGCGTCTATTGTTTCATTGACAAGTTTAGTTATATCTACACTTTTAAGATTGAGTTTTTGTTGTGAATTATCTAGCTTTGTTGAGAGTCTTAGTGTATCTATGAGTTCATTGAGTCTATTTCCATTTTTATATATTTTTGTTAAAAACTTTTGTCTTATGTTGTCATTTATATTTGTGTCATCAAGAAGGGTTTGAGAGTAACCATTTATGACAGCGATAGGGTTTTTAAACTCATGGCTGATAGCTGATATAATGTCATCTTTTTGCGTGTTTGAAGCTTGAAGTTTAGCAGTATATTTGTCTTTTTGTCTATCTTGTTTGATGAGAATTTTTGAAACTTTTGTGAGAAGTTGCGTTATGAGTGAAAATTCTTGAGAAAAGTTAGAGTTAATGTAGTTTTCTTTTTTCTTTTTTGTGAGTGCTTTTAAAAATGTCAAGATTTTCTTTGTTTCATCTTGGATTTTAACGTTGATTTGATAAGCGACGATGAAAATTGAGACAAAAAAGAGAGCTACGATGCTAAGGATTTCAAAACCCAAGGTTATTATCTGGCTTGTAACACTTTTAAGTTCACGTGCGAGTCTGATATATATGGTTTTTTTGTTGAGCGTGTATTTTTTTACAACATAAAGAAGGTCTTTATTGATTGTTTTTGAATGTCTTATTTTAAAACCATAGGCACTTTCATCGGACTGTAGTACTTCATCTCTATATCTGTGGTTATCCATAGTTGACTTGTCTTTGTGAGATTCGCAAAGGATGTTGCCATTTTTAGAAATGATGGTAAGTCTAGTGTTGAGTTCTTTTTTGATTCCAAGTGCTAGTTCATCAAGGTCTGTAGAGTTGTTGATGCTAAGAGCAAGGATCTCTATACTGTGTAAAAGTGAAATTTTTGCTTCATTTATATAAAGCTCTTTCACCCAAAAATATACGATAGCACCAACAGCTATAAAAAGTACTATAAAAAGTGTTAAGAACTTTCTAAAAATAATCTGTTGGAATCTTAACAAAGGATATATCCCTCACCACGTACAGCCTTTATATAGTCTTTTGTCCCATCTGGGTCTATGTTTTCTTTGAGTCTTTTGATGGCTACGTTGACAGTTTTCACCTGCTTGTTAAGTGAATCTTTCCAAACTTTTTCTAAAAGTATCTCCCTTGAGAGCAGAATGTTTTCATTTTTGAGAAACTCTAAAAGGAGGTCATGTTCTAGATGTGTGAGTTTTATATCTTTACCTTTGATATTGAAAGTTTTATTTGAAGAGTTATAGGTAATGTCACGAAATTTCATGATATCTTGCATTTTACTTGTACGTTTGATAAGCGCTTTGACTCTTGCTTTAAACTCTTCGATATTAAAAGGTTTTGTGATGTAGTCATCTCCACCCGCTTCAAAACCTTCAAGTATGTTGTCTCCAGAGTCTTTTGCAGTTACATAGATGACAGGTTCGTTATAGCCAAGCTCACGAATAGACTTGATGAACTTCGTCCCTTCAACGGAAGGTAGGTTCCTATCCATAAGTATGAGTGCTATCTCATCTTCATCAAGTATGTCCCGTACATTTGTAGTATCTACGCAGGTTATGACATCATAGCCTTCTTTGCTAAGAGTGTATTCCATTAAATCTAGTATATCCTCTTGGTCTTCGACTATTAAAATAGTGTGATGTGTCATTGTTGTTTCATTCATACAAAAATTATAGCTTATTTTTTTAACAAGTTATACAATTTTATATCCTACTCCATGAATAGTTTGAATATACTCTTTTGTTTTATCTGGATCTATTTTTTCCTTTATACGGTTAATGGCTACATTCACTGTACGATATTGAAAAGATTCTGTATCATGCCATACATTTTCAAGAAGATAATCACGATCTAAAATAGTATTTTTATTGGTAATGAACTCATATAAGAGGTTGAACTCTAGTTTGGTAATGCTTACCTCTTTTTTGTCTACTGTCAGTGTTCGTGAACTTTTATCTAGGATTAGGTCTCTATGAGAGATGATTCCATCATTGAGATTTTTACTCGTACGTCTTAGCATCGCATGTATACGAAAGATAAGTTCTTTCATGTTAAATGGTTTAGTTATATAGTCATCAGCTCCACGTAAAAACCCTTCTTCTACATCAGAGTCTTTAGCTTTAGCAGTAAGATAGATGACAGGTGTCGTGAACCCATCTTCTCTGAGAGCTTGTACAAACTCACTCCCTTCTACACCTGGGAGATTTCTGTCCATTATAAGTAGGTCAATATCTTCTTCATCTAGGAATCTTTGGACATTTTTAGTATCTAAAAAACCTATAGTTTCAAAGTTTTCTTTAGAGAGTGAGTACTCGATAAGGTCAAGTAAATCTTCCTCATCTTCTACGATTACTATTTTTACGCTCATATTTCCCCCTTAGGCACTTAGTAAATACCCAATGCCACGTATAGTTTTTATATATTCTTTGTCTTTGTTTGGATCTATCTTTTCTTTTAATCTTTTTATAGCAACATTGACAGTTTTTTGGTTGATATCAGAGGTGTCACGCCAAACATGCTTGATGAGAAAATCTCTATCAAGTACCTTGTTTTTATTTTTAATCAAAATTTGTAATAAATTTGTTTCAAGTTTTGTAAGTTCAATATCTAAGTTGTCAATTCTAAGTTTATGCATGTTTAAATCAAGACTCATATCTTTATATGTCATGATGTCGATCACTTCAACAGTTTCATGATTTGAACGTCTCAGCACAGCTTTTATACGAAGTACCAACTCATCCATATTAAAAGGTTTGGTGATATAATCATCAGCACCTATTAAAAATCCTTCTTTTATCTCTGCAGGGGAGTCTTTAGCTGAAACAAAAATGACCGGAATATTTATGTTTTTACTTCTAAGCATCTCGATGTAGAGACTACCGTCGATATTTGGTAAAGTCCTGTCCATTAGTATAAGGTCTATATTTTCTTCAAGAATGACCTTGCTTACATTTTTAGTGTTTAAAAATCCAAGAACATCATAGCCAATATTAGAGAGTGTAAACTCTAATAGTTCTAAGATGTCTTTATCGTCATCTACTATCAAGATAGTCTTTTTACTCATATTTTCCTCTTTATTTCAAACTAAGTTTATGATGTTTTAGTGTCATTTGGGTTACAGTGTTTACCATTTGTAAGACATACTAGCACTATATGTCATAGGGTTTGTGAAAACTTTAGTGACTCTTCCACCTTGCGTCCATATCGTTTCACCTTGAAGGATATTTCCAACCTTTACTTTAAACGATAAGCTATCTTCAAATGTTTCAATCCATACAAAGTCTAAAATAGCAGCAGGATTTTCATAATGATCAGGAAAATAATCCCCATCATCTATCATCCCTAGTTTACGAATACGTTCACTCATTTGGTTATATGAAAGTGTTAGACTTCTTCCTATTTTTTCATAACCAAAGGTTGCATTGATAACCATTGGTGATAAGCCTTGGAGTTGTCTATTGTTTGTTGAGTAAACACTTTCTTGTTCCTCTCTGAGTGTAACATTTGACTGTGTATAAGAAAAATTTCCAGACATATAAAAATTTTCAACCATACTTGCTACAAAGTCAAAGTTTTTTCTTCCATCTATCTCTATACCAACTAAGGTAGCAAAATCTGCATTATCAAAAGAGTAAATAGGCAATGAGCTTGAAGGCTTCATAACATCTTCTATAGGTTTGTCTAGGTACTTATAAAAGGCACCAATCTTAATAGCATCCCTATCTGAAAAGTAGTGTGCATATTTAAGATCATAGCTGAGTATATCAGTATTTACAAGATCAGGGTTTCCTACTATAGTTGCAACCTCATACGGGTGAAAGTATTCACCATTAGTAAACTCTCTAAAGTCAGGGACTATATATGTTTGAGAAAATGCAAAATCTATGATATTGTTTGTATCTATCTTGAGTTTTAGTCCACCACTTGGGTACACTTTATCAATGCTTAGGCTTTCTATGCTACTAGCGACATTATTATCATTATCTAAGTAAAACTGTTCTACATCTTGCTTGTATTGGACATATCTTGCACCCACAAGAATTTCAAAATTTTCAAATGGTTTTAAAAATGAATTAAGATAGATGTTTGATTCATCTGCTTTGGCATTGTAGCTATCAGCTGGTTTAAAGAGCGTCCCTACCATAAGTGATCGTGAATCGTAAGCAATATCAGGGCGTACATATTCATCATAGATACCCTCTATATTTCCTGTCATATCAGTATCGGGTACTATGGCAGAGCCT
>JALSLR010000097.1 GCA_026988245.1 Sulfurimonas sp. | reverse complement strand
TTATTAAGCTCATGTGTAAATCCTTTAAAATAATTCACTTGATTAGTTTATCAAATGAATCTAGTTTTTAAGGTTTACACAGTTTATTTTACACTCTCTATAAAACTCTACTCTTAAAGTAATTATTTACTTCCGCACTTTCTAGCGCCACATTTAGCCGCTTTTTTAGCAGGTTTAGCATCACCACATTTACCAGCGCCACATTTAGCCGCTTTTTTAGTAGCTTTTGCATCACCACATTTACCAGCGCCACATTTACTTTTTGACTTCTTAGAATCTTTACTCATTGAAGAACCACATTTACCAGCGCCACATTTCATTTCAGCACTTAAACTTGTAGCACCAAATCCTAAAAATAATACAGCTCCTAAAAGAAGTGCAGATAGTTTTAACTTACCCATTGAATATCCTTGTGTTTTTGTTATATCAAAAAAATTATATCTATCTTGTGTGTAATGTTTGTGTAGTGAAATATGTTAAAATCTGTCCCTTAGTTTACATAAAGGTTAATGATGAATATACTACTGATGGAAGATGATGCTATTTTAAGCGATATTATTTTAGATTTTTTACAAGAATCCTGGAGTGTCGATTATGCCTACTCTTCTAAAGAAGTTTATGATAAACTCGAAACAAACAGATATGACCTTTTTATCTTTGATATTAATGTCCCTGGACAAAATGGTTTAGCGCTTTTAAAAGAACTCAGAGACTACAATAATACTACTCCAACTATTATCATAACTGCATATACAGATACCAAGTACCTCAAACTTGCCTTTGAACTTGGCGCCTGTGATTATGTAAAAAAACCTTTTGAGCTTGAAGAGTTGGCTGCCCGCATTAAAAATACTCAAAAGATATTTAATATTAAAAATGAGGTAAATATAGAGATAGATTCTCAAATCTCTTTTTGTCCTAATAAACGTCAACTCAACAACAACGAAGAACTCATTACTCTAAGTTCAAAAGATTCTCAAATGTTAGAATATCTTATCAAAAATAGCTCAAGAGTGATAAGCAATGAAGAGCTAACACAAAATATTTGGGATTTTGACAATATCCCAAGTGATGCTACTATCCGTTCACATATAAGGACACTCAGAGAACTTATCGGTAAAGATAAGATAAAAACTATACGTGGGGAAGGCTATATTTATGAATAAACTAACACAAAAATCTTTTCGACTTTTTTTAACTCTTTATCTTGTTTCTTCTTCCATACTTTTGTTCACCTCAAGCTACTGGTTTTATTCTGCGCAAACAAGCATGCAAAAGAGTTATGACTACTACAAACTTAAACACATTGCAGATGAGATAGCTACAGAAGTAATCAAAGCACATATGATGAAAAGACCCTTAAAATTAAAGATGTATGACAACGCAAGTGTAGGATTATATGACAAAAACAAAAAACTTCTCTATGGTAGCAAAGCTCAGCATGTAGACTTTTCTAAAGATTATTACATGAAAGATAAAATTTTTACAGTTATCTCCATGGGCACAGCTGGGCATCTTGGTGTTACACATATAGTTGTGCAAAGTACCTCATGCGCATCCTCTTTAAAAAATATCAAAGAGGAGATATTTTTAGTAACTACACTTATCTTTATGTTTATCATTATCATAGCTGTTGTGCTTGGGAAAATATTTTTACGTCCCATACGTGATAAGATGCAAGAGATAGAAGAGTTTGTAAAAGACACAGCACATGAGCTTAACACGCCCATCACTGCCCTTATGATGAGCACATCAAGAGCTAAATCAAAACAAAGCTATGATACTAAGATTATTCAAAACATATCTATAAGCACAAAACAGCTTTATGATATCTATGAATCACTTAGCTATATAAGCTTTGAATCACAAGAGGAGGACGTGAGTTTAAGATTTGATGATGTTGTTCAAAACTCTATAGAGTATTTTAATGAACTCCTTGATAAAAAGAACATAATTCTTACTTACTCTCATGAAGAATGTACCCTTAACATTACACCAACAAAAGCCAAAATGCTTATAAGCAACCTACTGAGCAATGCGATAAAATATTCACATCCTGACTCTAAGATAAACATCACGCTTAATCAAAATTTATTTGAGATAGAGGACGAGGGCATCGGGATTGCACAAGACAAACTTCAAAGTATTTTTAAACGCTTTAGTAGAGCAAACTCTTATGCTGGCGGTTTTGGAGTAGGTCTTAGCATCGTAGAAGAGATTTCTAAAAACTATAACTATACGATAGATATAATCTCAAAAGAGCATGTAGGGACTAAAATCACTATCAAGTTTCACTAAATGCTTCTTGAGTCAAGCCCTCTCGTAATGGAGTCATTAATCTCATCTTTATATTCAGGGTTTAAACTACGTAATTGCTTGTCAAAGTCCAATATGATATTTTTATCTGTATTAGGGTGGCGACATATCATGATAAGGATTTCCATATAATCATCAAACTGAGGGTTTATTTTTGAACCTAAGCGTTGAGGAATTTTCCCATGATGCTTTATCACCAAGTCAAGCGCTTCTTTAAGTTCTTTTTTTGAAGCCATTCTATTTCTAATAATATGTCTCAATGAATCTAAATCTGTCTTAGGCGCTTTAGGATCTCTAACTGCTAGTTTTGTTTTTTGTTTTTTGTTTGTTTGCTTTGGTAATACTAAAATAAAAACTAATATTCCAAGAATGACAACTAATCCGATAATTGCTTTTACGAGTAGTGTTATTTCCATTTTATTATTACCATTGTTCCTAATTTTCTGGTGGACAGCGTGGGATTCGAACTGCAGCATTCACCCACTAAAGCCCTATATTACGAGGTTTTAGAGGGGTAAATCTACACCAACACCAATTCTCATTAAGGAGGCTCAAAACCTATCTATTGCCCTACTCAACGGCATTTAAAGGGTGTTAAATACTCCTTAGAAATACACTGCGTATGTCGAGAGACACCCGCTGCGTAAGTCACTGCTTCTGACCACTAAATTACTCTAATTATAGCGATATTTCTTCAATATGCTCTGAAAATCTGAAAAAGAATGTAAAATAAGTATGGAGCCCTACTCTTTGCTATAACACATTGTATGAGTCGTGATAGTAACGTTATTACTTACATACCAAATGCGTTAGCCACACACAAAATAATGTGTGTGTTTCTATAAACCGTCGTCGACCGTCCTGAACTCTACAAATAAATTTTTTTCAACCGACCACAAGAAAAATACCTATTTCTAAACCTATGACATAAACCCAAAATGTGGAATTGAATGTTACGGACGTAGCCGTAGGTGATGTAAATGTTACTGCTACTTATGGTGGAATGACAGGAACTGCAACTGTGATAGTTCAGTAACAACTAGGAACAATCATAAAAGAAAATATTATCGGTGATGGTGGCTCTGCTGTTATTGCTGCTGATGGTTTAAGTGCTAGTGGTACTTCTGATGCATCTCCACTATGATACTTCCTTGATGAGGGTACAAGAGTACTTTTATAAGCACTTTAATTAAGTAGTGCTTTCATGTACTACTTTTTCTTTTTTTTGTTTATCGGACAGACTAAAAAATATTAATCTGCTACTATAAGAGTATTACTTATTTAGGAGATTACTTTGACTAGACTATTTTTTACATCTTTTATTTTACTGCTTTTCACACTTTCACTTCATGCAAACCCCAACACAAAAAAAGAGATAAACCACCTCTTGGAATATGTCAAAACAACTCACTGTGTTTATATCCGTAATGGTGATAAACATAAAGGTCCAGAGGCACAGAGTCATATACAGAGAAAGTATGACTACTATGTAGATGATATTGAGTTTACTGAAGATTTTATTCGTCTGAGTGCTACAAAAAGTACTATGTCTGGAGATATTTATCAGATAAAATGCCCAGGAGAAGCAAAAGTTCCAAGTGCCCAGTGGTTACTTGATGAACTAGCTAATTTTAGAAAAACATTAAAAGAGGAAAATAAATGATTTCAAAAAAATTCACAAATGTAATTGTAAGCTTTATAGCCGTTGTTTTTCTAAGTGCATTAAGTGGTTGTGCTGGAAAGCATATAGGGATTCAAGAGAATCGTCCTCTTCATAAGAGCCTGAAAAGTTCAGATGCACTCTACAAATATGCACTTGAAGATGTAGCTGCACAAGCACCAAAGAGTGGTTTTTATCCACTAGAGCATCATCTTGATTCACTTGCTGCTCGTTTAGCCCTAGCTAAGTTTGCAAAAAAACGTATTACAGTGCAGTACTTCACTTTTTATGATGATGATGTTGGTGCTATCCTTATGAAGGCACTCATAGATGCAGCAGATCGTGGTGTGCAAGTTGATATTTTATTTGATGATATAGAACTTTCAGAAACAGATGATTTAGCAGCCATGGTAAATGCCCATTCAAACATCACTCTACGAGTATTTAACCCAACAAACTCTCGAGGAAATGCTCACTATGCAGAGATGGGGCTGAATGCTCATACAGTTGGACGTAGAATGCATAACAAATCATTTACCGCCGATAACTCTATGGCTGTTTATGGTGGACGAAATATTGGTGATATGTACTTTGGACTCAATGAAGAGAAATTTTTTGTAGATAACGATATGCTTGCCGTAGGTCCACTAGTAAATAAAATCACAAATGAGTTTGACATCTACTTTAGCAATGCCTATAGTGTGGACTTTGAGTACATAGCTAAAGCAACAAAAAAAGATCTTGACACTGCACTCAAAGAGAAAATAGAGGTACTAAAACGTGATGAGGGAGCTGAAGCACTACGAAGTGCAATAAAAAATCGTGAAATTACAAAGCAGTTTCTTTCTCAAACTATTCCTCTTTACTTTGGAGATGCCGTTTTACTTTATGATATGCCAGAGAAAATCACAACAGATGTTGAAGATACAAGCACTCATATAGAGGGTAAAATTCCTCAAGATATTCGTGCAACAAAGCGTTTTTACATGGTCTCACCTTACTTCATCCCTACCGAAAAGATGTTAGCACGTATCCAAAAGATGTTAGACAAAGGTATCGATGTTGCAGTACTTACAAACTCACTAGAGAGTTCTGACTCTGCTGCTGTGTATGCTTTTTACTCAAAGAGCCAAAAGAAGTTACTTAAGATGGGTGTAAGACTCTATGAAATTCACCCTAATGCTTTTGCTGATGCAGTACTAAAGCAGGACTATAATACACTTAAAGAGATGCCAACAGCGGTGCTTCATGCAAAAACTATTGTCATAGATGATGATTTCTTTGTAATAGGTTCTGTAAATATGGACCCCCGTTCTCGTCAACTCAACACTGAACTTGTCTCTATAATCAAAAACAGTGAACTCAATACTCATGAAGCAGAACTTTTTAAAAAATTAACAGCTCCAAAGAATGCTTATCAACTCTCTCTTGAGTATAAAGATGACAACAGTTCTAAGATAGTTTGGGAAGCTGTTATTAATGGCGAACAAAAGAAATTTTATGATGATGGTAATGCTGGAACATGGCTACATATGAAAAAAAATATGAGCTTATGGTTCTCATCACTTGAAGACCTCCTATAAAGTTTTGTTTATCGGATAGACAAAAATAATATATAAAGTTAAGATAATAAAATAAAACTAAAAAGGACAAAAATGAAAACAACTATACTTCTCTCAGCAATAGCTACACTACTTTTACTTAGTGGATGTAACGATGCACAACCCAAACCCCTCAAGCATGCAAATGCAGATGCAACACAAGGCTTTAATGTCAAGATACCACAAGAGATAATGACACCAAATGAAGTAGATTCTCGTATAGGTAAGCTTACTTTTTATGATGGTGTACCAACGGATGACACTGTAGCTAAAGTTTATGACAACCTCGATTATCTTCGTGGTATAGACACATTTTTGAACTTTATCCCTGCTTGTAACATAGAGGGGATGCGTGCAGGAACAGAGACTCTTGGCGTTTCAAAGTACAATGAAGTAATGCTTATGGATACTTTGATGGACTCACAGTCTCTTTTTCTTACAGGAAATACAGATACAGTCTATGCCTCTTCTTTCTTCGACCTAAGTAAAACTGGTCCATTAGTTGTTGAGATGCCAAAGGGTGCTGGACCGGGAACTGTAAACGATGCATTTTTCCGTTTTGTAGTAGATATGGGTGCACCAGGACCAGACCGTAAGCAAGGTGGAACTTACATCATTTTGCCACCAGAGTACAAAGGTGAGTTAAAAGTAACACCAAACTCATTTACAGATAATAGCTCTACAAAAGCTATGGTTGGAGGAGAGGAGAGAGATGTATGGATTGCTCAGTCTCGTTCATATAGTAACTGGATGATTTTAAGAGGTTTCCTCGTAGATGGTAAGCCAGATGCAGCAGCAAAAATGTGGAGAGATGGACTTAAAATCTACCCACTCAAAGATGCAGCCAATCCTAAACCTATGAAATTTGTTTCAGGTTCATCAAAATACTTTAACACAATTCACTCAAATCAGTACTCATACTTTGAAGAGTTAGATGATGTTATCCAACGCGAGCCAATTAGTTTCATCTCCCCTGAGCTTCGTGGTCAAGCAGCAGCTATTGGTATCATTAAGGGTAAAAAGTTCAACCCAGATGCTAGAATGAAAAAGATTTTAACTGATGCCGTAACAGTTGGAAATGCAACTGCGCGTACTATTATGTTTAACCCTCGTGATGAGAGAGCATATCTCTATCCAAATAGTGCTTGGAAAACTTTCTTTATCGGTGGAGATTACAGATGGTTAGACCTTACAGGTGAAGCAGGACGTAACCTTGATGCACGTATTCACTTCTTTTACCAAGCAACAGTAAACACACCGGCTATGGCACTTAAACTTCCAGGTATTGGTTCTAACTATGCAGGTGCTGTTACAGACTCAAACGGAGATATTTTATATGGTGCAAAAACTTACAAGTTAAGACTTCCAAAAGATGTACCGGCTAAAGATTTCTGGTCACTTGTAGCATACGATACACAGACACGTTCAGAGCTTCAAACTGACGACCAACCATTTCCAAGTATTAACTCTAAGATAGCGAAGTTAAAGTATAACGATGATGGCTCTGTTGATATCTACTTCGGGCCTACTGCTCCTAAAGGGTATGAGGCAAACTGGATTCAAACAGTTCCAGGGAAGTCATGGTTTACAGCTCTACGTTTTTATGGTCCACTTAAGTCTTTTTATGACAAGACATGGCAACCAGGTGAGATAGAACTTATAAAATGAGACAAAAACTAAAAAAACTACTACCAGTTGTACTCCTTGGCTTTATGCCAAGTCTACTTATTGCAATCGATGATGGCCCTAGAATGTACTGGAATGCTCCAGTAGATTTAACTATCGTCCAAACACAAGCTTGGTCTATCCATGGTAATCAGCTACAACCGTATTGTAAATGTAGCAGGTCAGTCAGTGATACTAACGGCTATAATAACAGCTGGAAATATTGCAGGTGAAGCACTTGGTGCTACGAGTTCTGCACGTGGATATGGAGATCTTTATCTCCAGGGTACATTCAACCTCTTTGGTGCGCCAGCACTCTCTAGCGACTCTTTTGCAACTTACGAGCAAGGAAGTGTACTCTCTCTTATCTTAGGTCTGAGCTGCAATTTTAACTAGAGGAGAAGCAACGGGTGTCCCCGCTGGAACACTTCTTGATTTCACCATCACTCAAGATGTCAAACTTTAAAGTTTGACTCTCAAGTCATTCTCAACCAAAGCTATTAAATCCTCTCTAATTCCTAAGCCCTCCGCTTTTTCTCGAAATTTTGATACCACACCAATAACAGTTTTTATAATTTTTACTGCTTCACTCTCTTTAACATCACTTACTTTGGCAAGTTGTAACATGTCCTCGTACTTAAAATCATTCACTTTTCCCACTATGCTCATCTGATGATTTTTTGTATAGTGAGCTCCGTTTGCATAAGTAATATCATAAGCAGGGGATAAACGCCACTCTCCATTTTTATGCATCATAAAAGATGTATTTTTTGCATGGTCATCTTGATTTCTCGCAATGACATTAAAGACAGACCTTCTATAGAACTCTAAAACATCTCGTCTATCTCTTGTCACTAACCAAACTACACGAAGTGCCTTATCGTAACTAAAATGCAAGGGTAGATTAAAGTCGATATGCATCATAGAAGCTAAAGAGTGCATATGTGTTTTCTCATTTGCTTCTCTATCAAACCTTTTAATCATAAAATGAGTAAGGTTATCATCTTTGAGCAAATGTAACTCAGGAACATCAATTGCACACTCTTTTGCCATACTCATATACAAGTACTCAAGTTTACTGAAATCTAAACTTCTTTTAAAGTCATCATACTCATCAAACTTTACTAACCAGTGCTCAAACCCCACACCAATATTAGAAACACCACTTATGATTTGATTGGTCATTTTATTCCAGCCTATGACTGCTTTTGCTCTTGCCCCACCTGCACTAGCACCACTTCCAGCGAATTTGATAAGCTCCTCGACAGACTGCTCTAAATCTCCCTCGACTACTTTTCTTGATGCTTCGTACATATCTCTTATGGCTAATGGCTCTACGATATCTATCGTATTTAAAATATTTTCACTTGGCTTGTACTCTAAAGCTCCCATACCATGACTACCAATAAAAATTAGCTTCTGTAAAACACTAAGTTCTTTAGCAATTATCCCCTTACCCTCATAGTATCTCTCAATTACTTTAGTTCCAAACTTATCAGGTAGAGAATCAAAAAAAACTCCAGCTAAGGTATGAAAATATCTATCATCTTTATTGACATAAGTTTGGGTGTTAAAAGGTAGCATAATTGGCGAAATATTTAAGTCTGTCTCTATAAATTCTTGTTCATACTCAAAACTAATTACACCATCTCTTTCGTAGAGTCTTCCAACCATCATCCCATATAGATAAACAATTACTTCCACTATACTCTCCCACTTAACTTATCTTCTGCTTTCATTTGTGCTATGGTTTTAACTTGAGCATTATCAACTAAAACTTTAAGCTCATCAAAAAGACCTAAGACATGAAGTAGAGATATAAAACTATATAGAGAGATCGAATTGTTATCAATAAATTCTCGGTATGAGCCATACGAAACTCCAGCTTTTTTTGCTAGGTTCTTTTGAGTAATTTTAGCTTTTTTTCGCTTTGTTTCTATCTTCTGTATCAGCAGTTGTATGATTTCATTACTTGTACTTAACTCTATCATTTTATATCCTAAATATTTAATATATCAGATATTATAGCTAAAATATAGTATATTAATCTGATATATCAGATATTGTGAAAATAGTTTACCACCACAAAATTTGTGATGGTTAGGAAAAAGAAAGTTGATTAAAAAGGTTTACTAAAGTAACGATTTAAATCATAAAGACCTGCATTGAGAGGATCAGATTCATTAAAGTTATTTTGGAACCAATCAAATGTTTTCCAAAAATCTTTGTTAGAACGACTTATAAAATACTTTCTAATTTTGTTGTTATACTTTTCACTTCTATCATAATTTTGTACTAAATCAAAAAAATCAGGAAGGTCTTTATAGTCTACTACTACAAACATATTTGGGTATGAACCAACAGAGTACTTAACAAAATCAATAGTGTCTTTTTGTGGAGCTGCTTGCTCACCATTGAACATTGAGTTTACATTGTCATGCCAACGGTTTACTACTATTGACCCCACTATATCACTTCCATCTTCCATCTTAATACGAATATGCATAACATTTACACCATTGTCTGTGACATGTTTAATGAAACCTGTACCTGGTTTTGTAAGTGCTCTAAAACCAGTTTTCAACTCTTCTCTAATAGTGAAACTTTTTGGCATAAGAGGTGGTGTTTGCCCTTCACTGTAGTAGTTAATATCATCAAATTCTATGCCCGTAGATTTTAAGAGGTGATTATTCACAACTTGCTCTATAAACTCACCACGTGGATGGTTAGTTTTGTATTTAACCTTAGTTTCAATGTTAGAAATTTCTAAAGAGTTAAGCTCTTGAACATCATCAATTCCTATATACCATGATTTAAAATACTCCATACGATGCTCTTTTGGAAGAAATGTTAAGTAATTTTCCTCACCTTCCATACGAATATAGTCAAAGTAACGGCGGATATTTGTCTGATGAGAGATATTTCCATACACATCATACCCAGCAACTAAAAGATAGTAAATTCGTTCGAGTTGAGAGAAGTCAATAACCCACATTGTTTTTGGAAGTTCACCAACTGCACCTTTGTGAACAGAAGCACTATCGTAATGTCTGTAAATAGTTAGCATTGGAGCATCACTTGGCTTCTCACCCTTCCAAATGTTCTCTAAAGCAACACCATTTGGCATCTCTTTTTCATACAGCTTCTCTTTGGCAGCAAAGTAACGCTCAAAAGCATCTTTATAGTCATCACTAAAGGTGTTCCAAACACTTAAATTATTTGTCTCAATAGGCATCACTAAGTTTTTCTCTTGAGCTTGTAAAAACTCTGGTTTAAGGACTGTTAAGTCATGTTTGGGATCTTGAAAAAGTATCCAAAAGTGATCATGAATAACATTAAGAGCCATCTGTCCACGACAAACTGGACCACGAATAAATGTCATTATGATGTAATGCGAATTGTCAAGTAAAAACTGGTAGCGAGATGCAGCAGGAATCTGTTCAAACGCAATAAAAGGCTGTGAAGATACTTTAGAGTCATAGCTCATGACATGAGGTTCTTGCATCCATTTTGTGTCGATAAACTGCTCTTTAATTCGAGCAAGTTTCGCATCATCAAACTCTACTACCATATGAGTTTTATGGACGGGAGTTGCATGCATTTTCACTAAACGGTAGTAAAAAGTATCTACTTTAGGATCATCATAAGCACGAAGAGTCACAACTAAGTCAACAGGTTCTGGTGCTGGTGTCTTAGAGCGAACTATCTCAAAGTACTCACTTGGAGAGGCTTTGAAGTTCCAGTGTGCAAGGTAGAGATGCTCATATAGGTAACGTGCAGTCATCTTATGTTTTGCATCCTGCTGGTTCAAGAACTTTTCCCATTTTTGTATCTCAACTTGTGCTATAGCAGAAGGCTGCTTGAGCATTTTTTGCTCTTGAGTAGTTGGTCCCTTTGCTCCTTGTTGCAACCACTGTGTTAGAGTTGTATACTCACTCTCTTGTATTTGAGGAAGTCCATACGGCATACCATGATTTGGTTTATCTTCTACATACTCATTCATCTCCTCTTTGTCTCGGGGACATACTAGTTTATCACCCTCTGGTGCATAGTTACCAATGATTTGTGGATTTTTCTTTTTATCATGGAGCATATGCATCATGATAGAATCATTGTGAGTCATGTTAGAGTCATCGCTTTTTGTAAGAGAGTAAAACTCTTTTTTTCTCCACTCTGGAGTAGTTTGAGCATCTATAAAAAGACGAGTAGGTTCTGCAGCACTTAAGCGAAGTGCATCATAAACAAGCAGTTTGCTACCACCACGATCTACACCCTCATAAGCACTAAACTTTGCTTGACATGGAGAGTTGTAACATGAATGACAACTAACACAGCGTTTATCTAAGATGGGTTTAACATCTTTAAGATAATTCACTGAATGATTTGAAGGAGTTACCGCAACTGGTGCAAGTTCTGGAGCACCACAAGCACTAAACAAAAGGGTTACAGTAGAGATAATAAGATAATATGAGAGCTTCATATACTTCCTTGAGCTTAGATTTATAGTTTTTATATTAACGTGGGAACAACCACTGTACTTGTACTCGCATTTGCCATTTTTCATCATCTCTCAAGTCAGGTCTTACAACATTGTAGTAGCCATGAATCTGTGCAGTAAATGGAACCTTACCCATTTTCATCGCTTTACCAACACCAAGACCTAATGGAACAACCCATGTATTAGCACTATCAGCTTTCCAGTTTGCTGTGATGATAGGTACAGAAGCTAAAAAAAGTCCATCTCCTAAGTTATAGTTTACAAAAGGCTGTAATGTCATTGAATTTACTTGGCTATCTCCCGTAAAAGACCATACATTTGAGATAAGTCCACCATAAACCCATTTTCCATGCATAGCAAGTGCAACAGCAGAGATACCCGCTCCCCACTCTCCAGGACCCATCGAATCATTTGTTGAAGTTGGAAGGAGTACAGTTGGTCCAACACCCCATACAATTCCGCTATCACCAGTTTTTTTAGGTGTAAAAAACCCTGTCATTGATGTATCAGCAATACCCCATTCATTATGATTCACTGCTGAAGCTGCACCATTATAAACCACTGGTACAATTGTGCGTGTAACTAAAGTCCAGTCATCACCTATATCAAATGGAAGTACAGGTTGAATATTTGCATAGTTTTTTGTGTCGTCTCCAAAAGATGTATTATTCTGGATAGGTAAAGAGTACATGGCTGTCAGTGGATTTTGAGATGCTTTTGCAATATCTTCTGTTGACATTTCAGCACTTAGCGATGCTGGAAGAAGTGCTGCTGCTAAAGCAACTGTTGTTAAGATTTTTTTCATTTTATTCCCTGTTAAATTTGTTTGGCTCATTTTACTATGAATAGACAGAGCCTGTCTATCCTAAAAACAAAAACCAAACAAAAGCAGAAAAATCTAGTGAGAAAATCCTTCTAAAATTTCACTCAAAATCTCTCCACTTGACCCAGATGGAGCTTTTGTATCAACTATAGCTGAAAGTGTAGGAGCGATATCGTTTGGACGGATATCTCTATAAATTTGCTTTCCTTGAAGAGCTCCTCCTGCAAATATAACAGGCACAAAAGTGTCATATCTCCAAGGTCCACCATGGTTACTCGCCATGATCATCCCGCCATCCATATCATTTGCAAAACAGTGTGGCTCAAAAAGGATGAGAATATCTCCTGATCGTTTAGCATGGAAGTTATTAAGAGCTGCATTATAGAGATAAGTATCTGGTAGAGTGTTATTGCTAAGTTCACTGCTTGTTACTGTGAGGGCAATTGCATCTATGTCCATTATCTCTTTTGCAACAGCTTTTTGTACTTCTGCAAGCTTAAGTCCATTTTTTGCGATTACTTCGTGGTTAAGATAGATATAGGGAGGAAAAAAAGCCTCTATAAGCTCCCCAGAGACACCAAACTGCTTCTGGAGTCGTTTGAGTGATGGCTTTTTGTTCCACTTCATCGGTGCTATCCATTTTGCTTCTATGCCTAGTGTAGCGAGATAACCCGGTGCTTCAGGAGCACCATGATCAGCACTAAGAACTATGAGTGTATTTTCAAGTCCAACTTCTGCATCAAGATAACTAAAGAGAGATGTAAGTGTTTTGTCTAAGCGTAGCATATTATCTTCAGCTTCTAAACTTGATGGTCCAAAAAGATGCCCCACATAGTCCGTAGAAGAGAAGCTAATAGCGAGATAATCCGTTGCTTCGCCTTTTCCAAGCTTCTCATTTTTAATAACAGCCTTCGCAAAGTCAAGAGTAAGCTCATCTCCAGCTGGGCTAAATGTCAAGAAGTGGTTAAAGTACTTACTCTTCTTTGAGCCATACTTATGAGGAAAAACTCGTCCCCATGTTGAGTAGTTCTCTTCCCAAGCATTATCATCAGAATTACCAAAGATATATTTTGATTTATCGTACATAAGTTCCCATGACTTGTCTGAGTAGCGTTTACCTAGCTGTTGTGCATTAAACTCTATTACCCATCTTGGATACTTGTCATAGTAGTAAGAGCTTGTGATAAACTCGCCACTTGTTTTAGAAAACCAAAAGGCCTTGCCACCGTGACCTGCAAGCGTTACAGCACCTCTATCTTTTACAGAAACGCCAAAGATTTTTGATTTTGCGTTTGTCAAAAGTGCCAGTTCATCACTAAAAGTAGAGACCATAATATTTGCAGGTGAACGACCATCTGTTCCTGCAAGTGCTTGAGAGGTGTCGACTTCTGTGGAGTCATCAATGTCAGCATTTTTACTGAGTATGTGATAGCGTTTATCTTCTATGTTGTAAACAAGTCTTTTCTTCTCTCTATCGTACCAGACATTTGAGACCATACCATGAACAGAAGGATTTGCTCCTGTTGCTAGAGTTGTGTGTCCTACAACTGTTTCAGTGTTTGAGTAGTTATAGTTGGCATTTTTGAACCAGACTCCATTCTCTTTGAGGTAACGAAATCCTCCATCACCCATATTTTTCATATATTTATCAGGGAGGTCACCACGAAGTTGATCTACTGTGATTTGCACTATGAGTTTTGGAGTGTTTTGAGCGAAAGTGAGTGTACTAAGGAGTAAAAGAGAGCAAGCGAGTAAAGATTTTTTCATAAGTGTAGTTCCTATTTTGGTGAGTATTTATAAGGAGTAGTCTTAGTTTCACCAAAAGGTGAAACTAAAGTTATTTTACTTCAACAGCCTTAGGAAAACTCCAAGAACCATCTCTAATCTCTGTATGTGGTTGATAAAATCTTACGATGTATAACCAGTTTTTAGGAATGTAAAGGAAGTTCTTCGCTTTTGGATCGCCACCGAGGTGAAGCGTAGTTGTTCCATCTGCATTTTTTTCTGATGTTAGAGAGTTTAAAGAGTATGAGTTGTACTTATTTGGTACCATAAATCTCTCTTCGTTATAAATAGTAACAGACCAAAAACCATCAACAGGAACCTCTTTTGGTACTGTTATAGTATATGCAGTTTTAGCATCATTTTTCTCTACTTGTGTTGGTATGTAAAGAGCATCTGACTCTTGCATTCCACCCCAACCAACTGCTACACCCATAGCATCATCTAAGTATGAACGATCACACTTTACACCAAAAAAACTAGAACTACTACTTGCAGTACTTCCAAGTGCATTGTAAGCTTTTCTCATCGCTAACATCTCATCTTCATTCCACTCTTGGAGTCCAGATCTGTCACCCTTGTCTGCTTGAGTTACAACAATACCATCTTGAAGTTTATGTGCACGAGCCATATCTGCAGTATCATTAGGGTCAGCAAGTGTTCTCACTACAAACATCACATAACGAGTCCCAACTTCAGACTGCTTAAATGTGTAGGTTCCGGGTGCGTTAAGCCCTGGGTAAATATCGTGGTTTTGAGAAATTGGCATTAGAGTCATGTACTTACCCTTAGCATCTGGCATAGTGATAGTTAAGTCAGACTTTGAGAGGTCAAACACACCAAAAGAGTAGATAGTATCTCTGTTTCCACTAAGTGTTTTTTGATTGTTCACATCATAAGCTTTTCTTCCATGTGTAAACTGAGCAAATTTAAAAGGAGCACTAGAGTAGCTCATCATCTGAAGGTCTGTTTCTGCTCTAACGAAGTTCTTTGCATCTACATGAGGAGCCTTGGCATCCCACACAGGAGCATAATACTCTGTTTTGCACTCTTGTGTTTGTGTCGCTGTTTTTGCATCTTTAACTGCACACCCTGTTGTTAAAAGTGCTGTTGTTGCTACTAAACTTAATACTACTGATTTTATCATCATTTTTGTATTCCTTAAAATAATTTCATTTATTATAGTTAAAACAGATGTAAGCTGTCTATCCTTAAAACAAAAATCAGATACTCTCTTTTATTTCCACACATCCTAAACGCATTCCATCATCTTCTATATCCAGCTTTTTGAGTGTTTGAGATGGTAACTCAGAGAAAAGTTTTTTATAGTAGTTAGAGAAACGCCCCATATGCATAAAACCCCACTTCTTGGCTATGGCTAAAACAGTAGTCTCTTTCTGAGTCGACTCATGAAGTTCATGATGTACAAGGTTTAGTTTGAGAAGACGGATGAAGTGTTGTGGTGTGTAACCAAAAAGAGACTTAAAACTGCTTTGAAGTGTTCGTGTTGTCGCCTTATACTCTGAAGCTAAATACTCGGTATCAAACACAACATCCATATGTTTAAAAAGTTTATCTCTTACTTGTAAGGCTATCTCTTCACCCTTTGTACATTTTGGAGTTTGTGGTTTTTGTCTACTTACAAGTTCTTCCATAGTAGAAATAATTTTCTCTTTATAGTTTGCAAAAAGCTTTTTGTTATCATTATTTTCTTCTGTGAGAGTAAGCGTCTCCAGTAAGAGTTCCTTTAGGCTTCCCTTATCATCTAAAAAGTACATTTTCTGTGTATCTTGTAGAACTTTTAGTAATGGAGAGTCAAAATCTTTATCTACACTAACATCTATGATTTTTATAGCACCACTCGACATAAAGTTATATACTTCTCTATCATCAAAAACTACTATCATTCCCTCTTTGAGTTTCATAGACTCAAAACAAGCAGAACCAGCCACTTCTAGTATGAGTGAAAAACAGATACTATTTTTAGGTGCTTCAAAACTAAACATAAATCCACCATGCATATCACTAAATGCGAGTTGCATATTTGGTAGTTTCAAAATATCATACTGACCATTCATTCCATTAGGTTCTAGTTGGTAGTTGCAAAAGAGTGACCAATCAGGAGCATGTTCTGCCATCTCTTGATAACTTACAAACTCTTTTTTTATATACTCATTTTCTCTTATTGGGGCAGGTTTTATCTGTTCACGTTTTTTCATTGGCATGATGTTAGCATTATTTTATTAAACTATTTGTATAAACTCACTTTCCTCACACCTCTTCCCTAATTAAATAAATATCTAAATACCTCTGCCCAAGCAGTCTAATAATCAATTTATGCATATCATTAAGATTCATCATAAGATGCTGTGTATCGTTGATTATTAACATTTGTATCCCAATAAAACAGTGAAATACCCAACGAGCTGTTGGTGTGGATGTTGGCTTACCTTTTTGGTCTGCTACTGTATGATTATTTCTTGGGTTTTTACGAACAGATATTATACTTCATACACAAGTGCTGGACAATTAGATTGGATGTATAAGAAACTACTAAAATATGTTGGGTTACCCGAAGGAAGACTCTATAACTTGAGACACACGTTTGCGACTAACCTTATCCATGGTGATATAGAAAGTATAACAGTTGTTAGTGGATTGCTTGGACATAATGATAGCATCGTAACACAAAATACATACATTTCTAATGTTGTTAAAAGTAATAATCTTAAAGGGAGAAGTATTTTTGGATAGTGCTTCAAAGCACTTATTTATGGAGGTTGAGAGGGGATTCGAACCCCTGGTAGAAAAACTACATAACCTTTCCAAGGTTACACCATAGACCACTCGGACACTCAACCATATTATTCGTTTTTCTTATATCTTGCTGATACAGAATCTACGCATTATCTACGCACTTGGCTTTTTCAAGCAACATTTTCTCTTCAAAGTCCCTATTATAGGGGTTCTGTAAGATACTTCACGAGTTATTCGAACCCACGGTAGGTTACCCTACACCCGCGTTCCAGGCGAGCGCCTTCGACCACTCGGCCAGCTGTCCAATAGTATCTTCATACTAATATCGGAATTTTACCTAAAATATCTTAATAAAGCTATTTTTGAAGGAATATAGTGTAATATTACACCATATTATTACTGGATACTCTATGTTAAATTTCAAATCTTTTTTTAAACTACTCGCTGAATCCTTTCGAGACCTTCTTCCTATCATATTAGTTATTCTTTTCTTTCAATTGGCCATTATACAAGTTGTCCCCCAAAATTGGCTCAGTACAACCATAGGTCTAGCTATAGTTGGTGTTGGTCTTGCTGTCTTTTTACTCGGTCTTGAAGTTGGTATCTTTCCAGTTGGTGAAGGACTTGCTAGTGACTTTGCACACAAGGGTTCAACAGAATGGATTATTCTTTTTGCTTTTATGATTGGCTTTGGTACTACTGTAGCTGAACCAGCTCTCCTTGTTATCGCTGATAAGGCTGCAGGCATTAGTGCAGGTAGGATTGATGCATTTGTGCTTCGTATGGTTGTAGCGGCCTCAGTTGGATTTGCCATCGTTATAGGTGTTTGGAGGATTATAAAAGGTCATCCTATTCACTACTATATCATCTCGGGTTATATTTTAGTAGTTGCTGCAACATTTTTTTCACCAAAAGAGATAGTGGGCCTTGCCTTTGACCTTGGAGGTGTTACAACTTCAACCGTAACTGTCCCTCTTGTTGCGGCTCTTGGTATTGGGTTGGCAACGACGATAAAAGGGCGCAATCCCGTCTTAGATGGTTTTGGGCTTATCGCCTTTGCCTCACTAACGCCTATGATATTTGTTCAGTTTTATGGTATCTATGTCTATGAGTTTGTAGATGCTTCTGCTGTAGTAGTCCCTGAGATTATTCACACCGCTGAAACAGCTGCTGCATTTGACTTTAACCTACTCACTCTTTTAAAAGGTGTCTTGAGCGTTGCCACAGATGTTATCCCTATCCTAGCTGTTATCTTATTTTTTCAGTACATCATTCTTAAAAAACCGATAGAAAACCTCAAAGAGGTTCTCATAGGTTTTGGTCTTGTTATCATAGGGCTTGATGCTTTCATCATTGGACTCGAGATGGGTCTTTTCTCTCTAGGTGAGACTATGGCACTCCAACTGACTCAGAATGATTCAAAAAGCACCATTTATTCATTTGCTTTTGCTATTGGTTTTTCAACAACTATGGCTGAGCCATCCCTTACAGCCATTGCAAAAAAAGCCAAGCAGATAAGTGATGGCAAGATAAATGACTTTATACTTCGTATCTTTGTAGCCTTTGGAGTAGCTATTGGTATTAGTCTTGGTGCCTTTAGAATTGTAAATGGTGGTGATATCGTCTACTACATCATGGTTGGATATATGTTTGTTATCGCCCTCACATTTATAGCGCCAAAATACATCATCCCTATCGCTTACGATAGTGGAGGGGTTACGACATCAACAGTAACCGTCCCTCTTGTAGCAGCCCTTGGTCTTGGTCTCGCCACAAATATACCTGGACGTGATCCACTCATAGATGGCTTTGGTCTCATCGCCTTCGCTTCACTATTTCCTATGCTTACAGTGATGCTCTACGGTGTCATAACAGATAAAATGGGTGTAATGGGTGAGCATGAGAAAGAAGAGTTTCAACTCTCAGAATTTCGTCATGCTATTGAAGATGCAGAGAACATGGGACTCTCAACTGTACGCGTTCATGGAACAGATAAACGACACTCCTATAAAATGGCATTTTCAGCTGTTCACATTATAGTACCTAGAAAAAACAAAGAAAAAGCGCTGCTTGCTGCCAAAGATGCAGGAGCTAGCGGTGTTACAATTATGGATGCGCATGGTATGGGTCTCTCGGAGATGGATAACTTTTATAACCGTCTAGAGAGTGAGCCTGATGATGTTAACTTGATGTTTGTAGTTCCAAGCAAAAAAGTAGACGTTATAGTCTCTAAAGTTGTCAAAGCCTTAGATATAGTGGGTGATGGTGATGGTATATCCTATGCCTATCCTGTGACACACCTCAAAGGTCTTAGACTTAAAACTGAAGACTTATAATACCCCCCCCCACAACGGCATTAAGTTAAGCCTAAAATCCCCTTATCTAGGAACTTGCAACTGACTAGTTTCCAACATTTTTCTTCTTCCTTTTAAGGTGATTTATGGTCTCTTACATATATTGATATAGGTCAAGCTAAAATCTTAATTCTTAGATAAAATTTCAACTTATAATAATTAAAAGGCTAGATTATATGAAAACACTTCTTTACATATTGGCACTATCAAGTGTGCTGTTTGCTAACGTTCATGTTGATGCAGATACAGCATCTTGTAAAAAATGTCACCCAACAATCACTAAAGAATTTGAATCTTCTATGCATAAAAAATCATCTATCTATGATGATAAAGTTCATAAGGCTATTTGGGACAAACATCCAGGAAAAACTAAGGGTGACTACAAATGTGCTAAATGCCATACACCAAACGCTAAAACCCAAGAAGAAGCACATGATGGAATCACTTGTATATCTTGTCACACTATTACTAGTGTAGAGCAACATGCTAAAGCAAATAAGAACATCTATTCTGGTGAAAAGAAAACTTTTTATGGTGCAGAAAAAGGTCGTGAGACTGAAAAAGTTGTATATAAAACAACAACATCTTGGTGGGGAAATAAAACTACTATTGGTTCAGCTTACCATGACATAGACTACACTAACAAGAATTTCTATGATGGTAAAATGTGTATGGGTTGTCACTCTCATAAACAAAATGCTCATAAGTTTTCAGTTTGTTCAACCCAAGACGAAGGTGCTAAAAATCTAAAACAAAACTGTATCACTTGTCACATGCCAAAAGTAGATGGAACAGCTACAACTGTTAGACTAAGTAAACAACACGCTTATCATGGTTTTGCTGGTGCAAGAGTTGAACCTAAAATGTTAGCTAAGTATGTAAACTTATCCTTTAAAAAAGGTTCTAGTGGCTTTGAAATAGCAGTAGAAAATGAAGCTCCGCATAACTTAATGACTCACCCATTACGTGTAATTCAACTTCGTATTACTCACATAAGAGGAAATAAATATACTAATCTTAAAACTCATACTTTTGTAAAAGTTATAGGAAAAGATGGCAAACCATCTATGCCATGGGTAGCAACTGAAGTTGTTAAAGACACTATGATAAAAGCAAACGAAAAAAGAGTTATACCTTATGATGCTAAGCTTGAGAGTGGAGATAAACTAGAAGTTGTTCTAGGGTACTATGTAGTTAATCCTAAAGTTCTTAAGAAACTAAACCTTCATAACGACAAAGAGCTTACAAAATTCACTATACTTAAATCTCAGTACTTTAACATAGACTAATTAACTAAAAAAAACTTTGAGAAGAAGAAATCTTATAGCGAGTAATCGCTATAACTGTACTTCCCTAGATCTATATATATTTTTTTGTTAAGTTTTATGATGCGTTTATCTTTATCAGCATTTTTTTCAAACTTAGCTTTAATTTTTTGACGTTTTTTCTTAGAGAAGTCTCTTGCTTTAAGGTATTTGTTGAGTGCGGTAAGTATGCTTGATTCATCTGCATATATATTTTTATACTCTTTATTTTGGAGTATCTCTTCAAATTCCTCTGTTTCATCTATCTCAGCGACTTCTATCTCTGCCTCAAGATGTTCCTCAGGCGTATTAAGCATAAATTTTGAAGAGATTGCATTTAAGATATTTTTGAGCTGTTCATCTTTATCTTTATAAATTTGTTCTATCTTTTTTCGTTCATCTATGAGCATTTGCTCTTTTTGATTACGAAGAGTCCTCGTTTCATCCTCTAGCTTTTCTACCTTTGCTTGAAGCTGAATATTTTGTTCTTTAAGCAAGTCGTAATATCTCTCATCCACCTTTGGTTGGCTAATTCTCTGTGAAGTTGCTTTTGTTCTAGTTTTTTTTGGAACTGTTGAAGTTTTTTTTGTTTTGTTTTCATCAATGAAAACATATTTTTCCCCATCTATAATTTCACTCTCTAAGGAGCCACGTCTTACTCGATTATGAATCGCTTCTTTGGAGATTGAAAAAAATTCAGCTGCATCAGCTACGCTCATCTTTTGCATAGATCAACCTTATCTCATGTTGTCAAAGACAAGTGGGGCATCCCATTCACCTTGTTTTATCTCTGCCATAACTTTTTGTAAATCATCGAGTTTTTTACCCTTAACTCGTATACTATCACCCTCTATGATGGCAGTTACTTTTAACTTCATTTTTTTGATCTCTGCTGTTATCTTTTTTGCTTCTTTTGACTCTATATAATCAACCACTTTAAAGGTAGCTTTTCTATTGCCACCACTCGAATCTTCAACACGGAGTTCATCTAAAACCTTAGAGTTAAGTCCCTGTTTTAAAAACTTACTAACAACTATATCTTTAAGAGCATCTAGTTTGTTATCACTTGATGCTATGAGCACTAACACTTTTTCTTTCTCTTTGAAGGTAACCTCATAGCTCGTACCCTTAAAGTCGTAACGGTTAGCAACCTCACGATCAACGAGGTTAATAGCATTTTTGAAGTTTTGTATATCGATTTTTGCACTTATGTCAAATGAATGTTCAGAAGCCAATGCATATCCTTTTTATAACAATATCCAATAATTATAACATAAGTGTTTTAAAAACTAAGACCACCATCAAAGTTCATGTTAGCAAAGTTAGGATCACTATAGCCATACCCAGCTGATTTCATTCTTAGTTTTTCTATATCTGCCTTAGAGGAAATCTCTTGCGGACAGACTAATGTACACTCATTACATAGGGTGCAGTCCCATACTCCATCTGTTTGTATAACATCTATTTTATCCTTAGCATCACCCTCTCGTTTATCACTCACATATTTCCAAACTCTCGTGAGTGAAAAAGGACCTTTAAACTCTTCATTCACAGCATAAACAGGACAAGCACTATAACAACTTCCACAAAGTATACAATCGCTTTGTATCTCATTTATTTTTTCATCTTCTTGAGAGAGATTTGGTGTATCGCTCAGTGGTTTCAGCCACGCACGAGATGCAACATTAAATGAGAGTGCCTTATCCATATTGACTACCAAATCACGAATAATCTCTAGATTTTTAAGTGGTGTTACGACATCTCCATCATTCACCTTATGCGCACAAGCTAAAACTTCCCTTTCATTCACACGAACAGAACAACTCCCACAGACACTACTTCTACATCCACTACTATATGTAAAACTTGGGTCTATCTTCGTTTTTATATGATTCAAGACTTCTAAAAGAGTAGCGCCCTCTAACTCTGGTACTACATACTCAACTAAGCTTTCTCTTTGTATCTTTATTCTCATGCTACAACTCCATTAAAATCCACTATCGTATGTTTAGCATATTTTTCATCTTCATGGGGGAAATCTTGACGATAATGAGCCCCACGACTTTCATCTCTATCAAGCGCACCATTGAGAACAAGTCTTGCAAGCTCTAGCATATTTTTAAACTCTAAAAACTCTATCAAGTTTGTATTGTATATTTTTGAACTATCAACTACACCCATTTTATCTAAGTTAGAGATATGCTCTTTGACTCTCTCTAAACTCATTTGTAGCTTATGTTTCTCTCTTGAAATTCCAACATTTTCATAAAATATATCGCCAAGTTCTTCTCTGACTTTATAAAAATCTATCTCTGGATTTGCATTATAGTTCTTGAGTATCCATTGGTCATTTTTTGCTAAAGATGGAGTCTTTAAAGTATTGTTTTTAGCAAGTTTAGCAGCATTAACAGCAGCCTCTCGACCAAAAACTATCAGCTCTAAAAGTGAGTTACCGCCGAGCCTATTTGCTCCATGGACTCTATGATTAGCACACTCACCCACTGCAAAAAGTCCTTGTATGTTTGTCATCGAATTTTCATCTACCTCTATACCACCCATAGTATAATGCGCAACAGGCTTGATAGGTATCAAATCAAAAACAGGGTCAATCCCCTCATAAAGTTGTGCTAGTTTTCTCTCTTGAGGCAACTCTTCATCTATAAACTTTTCACCCAAATGGCGAATATCAAGATAGATATCTTCCCCTTTAGCCATCTCGTCGTTGATTGCCCGAGCAACCTCATCACGAGGTAAAAGCTCATTCACAAAACGCTCACCTTTTGAGTTGAGCAGATGTCCACCAGCACCACGGGCACTCTCACTTATCAAGATAGAGGAGTTTTTGAGTGCAGTAGGATGAAACTGTACAAACTCCATATCACTCAACCTTGCTCCTGCATGGATAGCTACTGCACATCCATCACCAGTTGAACCTATAGAGTTTGTTGAGTATGTATTGTAGATGCGTGCATAACCACCTGTTGCCAGTATCACCGATGATGCGAAATAATGCTCTTGTTCACCAGTTCTTTTGTTAAGTACCGCTACACCTGCTACAGCTTTACCATCATCTGTTTTTATGATGCTAAGAAGGTATCGCTCAGAATCTATCTCTATGTTTGGTGATGCTAAGACTTTATCATAAAGAGTATGAAGGATTTTCAGACCTGTATAGTCTTGTGCATAACAGGCTCTATCTCCGCTCGCTCCACCTAAACGTCTTTGGGCTATCTTAGCATCAAACGTACGTGAGAACTGCACACCAATACTGTCTAACCACTCCACTGCCTCAGGAGCATTCTCGCATAAAAGTTTGACAGCCTCTGGTGATGCTAAGCCATGAGCCGACTTAAGAGTATTTTGAATGTGTGCCTCAACACTATCATCTTTTGAATGAGAGAGGACTGCATTTATCCCCCCTTGTGCCATACAGGTTTGACTTCTAGTAGGGTAATCCTTTGTAAGGACTCTAACTTTAGCTCCAGCTTGGGCAGCATGAAGAGCCGCTACTAAACCAGCGCCACCAGCACCAACAACTATGACATCATTTTTCAACAGTTTAAACCTCTATCACTTTTTTCTTTGTTTTAATTTTATATATTACAAATCCGATAACGACTAGCAAAAGTGCTATCAATAAATATAAATCCTCCATAGACAAAGGGTTACTCTCTTGTGCTTGAGGTATTACTACAGGCAAAGGCTTTTTCTCTGGAGTTGGTTCATACTTTATCTCATCTTCTACAGGCGTCACTGGTTGTGGCTCGATTACTTCTGGTTCCTCCTCGACTAAAGGCTCTTCTTCCACCAAGGGTTCTTCTTTTACTAAAGGTTTTTCTTTCACAACCTCATCGGCAACTTTTAAGCTAGAAGCAAATGCTGGATACTTAATAGAATATGCTTCAGGATAATACCTCTTCACAACAGCAATAGTCTCAAATAAACTAGGATAGTTCTCAAAAGGGTAAATCCTTACAACATTATAATCACCGATTTTTTTATACTCCACTTTTAAAGCATACTTATCCATAACTCTTTTGAAATCTACATTTTCATCTATTGTTTTTTGTGCAGTAACTGAGTAAAAAAGCGCATTTGATTCTATCGAAAAGCTTCCCAATATAATCTGTCGTTGTCCTGATGCAAAAAGGGCACCTGTTAGCATCAACATTAATATTATAGTTCTCATTGTATTCTCCATTTTTTGTAATGAAGTATTATAGCAAGTATGCTATAAATATATAGCGAATAATCCTCAGTGAGGCGGCTATTATTAAAAAATATGTAAAATGAAGACGAACAAGCCCAGCTACTATAGTTAAAGGATCCCCAATTACGGGTAACCAAGAAAGCATTAAAGCTCCATACCCATACTTATGTCCATAATATAAAGATTTTTTTCCTACCCTAGAGGCTTCAAGCTTGAGATGCATCTTTTCATATAAAAAATACCCAAGCCAATAATTTACTATAATCGCCAAAACATTACCAGATGATGCTAAAAACAAGGCAGTGATTATAGGCATATCATTTTTAATCGCTGCAACAAAAGCAAGTTCTGAAGAAAATGGAAGGATAGTAGCTGCCATAAAAGCAGATAAAAAGAGGGCTATCTCAGCGATTTTATGTTCTTAATAACACTCGCTATAAGTTTCTCTCTTGCTTCAACCGATGTCCAAGCGATATGTGGAGTGATATAGAGTTTGTCTTTATTTGTGATGCTAAGGAGTGGATGGTCTTGCTTCATTGGCTCTTGCGTCAATACATCTAAACCAAAGTAAAGATTTTTTTCATCTATAATCTTAGCTACTGCATCTTCATTTATAATGCCACCACGACCAAGATTTAGAACAACAGCTCCATCTTTAAGCATTGAGAGCTCTTTGTAATCAAGCAGATTATTTGTATCATCGTTTAGTGGTGCATGGATAGTGATGATGTCACACTCTTTGAGTAGTGTATCTAACTTTAAGCGTTGGTAAGGTTGGGATGTATTTTTCCCACTTGTTGAGTAGTAATTTACATTTGCACCAAAAGCATCTGCTACTTTTGCCACCCCTTGACCGATAGAGCCAAGTCCTATTACACCCCATTTTTTACCAAAAATCTCATGAAAGGGTTGTGATACATCTGTAAAAATAGGACTTTTTGAGTACTCTCCACTTTTTACAACATCATCATAATAACGGGAATGCCCCATCAAATAAAACAACATAGAAAAAGTATGCTGTATCACAGACTCGGTGGAGTATGCGATGACATTTTTCACTTTGATATCTCTTTTATCTGCTGCTTTTAAATCAACATTGTTCATCCCAGTAGCTGCTACACATATGAGTTTTAAGTTAGTACATTTTGACATATGCGCATCTGTTATCACTACCTTGTTTGTAACTATGACATCAGCATCTAAAATGCGTTCTTGTGTTTCATCTACTGATGTAGTTTGAAAAACTACAATTTCGCCAAGTTTATCAAAAGCCTTGAGTGAAGTTTCTCCAAAAGTTAAAGCATCTAATAGTACTATTTTCATTATGCATCTTTTATTTTTTTGATTAATTCACGAGCTTTTTCTAATGCTTTTTCTACTTTGTCAAAAACTAAAGCAACAGCTAAACGGCGACCTTTATGCGCCTCTGGTTTTGAAAACACTCGCACAAAAGAGTTATCTGAAAAAAGACTATCATCTACATCTACAACAGGTACAAAGTTATGAACCTCTGACTTAAATGCAGCAGATGCTCCATCACCATAAAATGTAAAGCCAAGAGGAAGACCAAGGACAGCTCTAAGATGCAGGGCAAACTCACTTTGTGACTGTGTTATGAGAGTAACCATTCCAGTATCGTGAGGACGAGGGCTAACCTCTGAGAAATATACCTCATCACCTTTGATAAAAAGCTCAACACCAAAAAGACCACGACCACCTAGACCATCAGTTATAGTCTTAGCCATCTCTTGTGAACGCTGTTTTGCTAACTCGCTCATCTGAGCTGGTTGCCATGAAAATACATAGTCCCCATCACGCTGTTCATGCCCAATAGGCTCACAATACACAGTCTCTTTGCCATTACGCGCTGTTAGCATCGTAATCTCATAATCAAAATCTACAAAAGCTTCAACGATGAGCTCACTAGCATCACCACGAGCTTCTTTTGCTTCCTCCCATGATGCTGGGATATCTTCTGCACTACGAGCTACTGACTGACCGTGACCAGATGAAGACATTACTGGTTTTATAACAACTGGAAAGCCTAAAGACGTAGCAGCTTCGAGCATACCCTTTTGAGTAGCTACAAACTTATATGGACCTGTTTTCAATCCAAGTTCTTCTGCAGCAAATGTTCTTATGTTTTTACGGTTCATTGTTTTAGAAACTGCATCAGCATTAGGGATAACATTAAAGCCCTCTTTTTCAGCCTCAAACAAAGCATCAATAGCGATAGCTTCTATTTCAGGGAGTATATAATCTGGTTTCTCTCTACGAATAACCTCTAAAAGTGCCTCTTTATCTTGCATGTTTATAACATAGCTTCTATGTGCAACATGATGTGCAGGAGCATTATCATAACGGTCAACTGCTATAGTCTCAAGACCTAAGCGTTGTGCTTCGATGATAACTTCTTTTCCTAACTCGCCTGAGCCAAGTAACATTATTTTTTTAGAGTTTGATTTAAGGGGTGCTGAGAATTGCATATATAATTCCTATGTTTTAGTATAGGAATTATAGCGAAAAACTAATTAGTTTTTGAGTTGTATGAGTGTCTGAAGCAGTTGATCAGAAGTGGTAATAGTCTTACCATTTGCTTGGAAACCACGTTGAATGATTATCAGTTGCGTTAGTGCACGTGAGAGGTCAACATTTGAAGCTTCAAGTGCTGCGGCTTGTATGAAACCACGCCCAGCAGTTGCAGCTGTACCGATGATAGGGTCACCCGAGTTGGCAGTTTGAACAAAGATGTTCCCACCCTCAGTTGAAAGTCCTTCATTATTTGTAAACTTCGCCATACCAATTTGAGCAAGACCAAATGAACGACCATTAGAAAATGAACCAACTAGAGTTCCACTTTGATCGATTCTAATCCCAACTAAATCTCCACCCGTAAAACCATCTTGAGAGATACCAGACGTTGAAGAAGGATTATCAAAAGATGTCATACCATTAAAGGCATTTGCAGTACCAAAAGATAAGTTTATCTGTTGGTCTGGTGCTGAACCATTGTTACCCGTAAAAGAAATATTTGGTGGGTTAAATGTTGCTAATGAACCATCATTATTAAATCTTATACTTCCTGTTTTTTCATCCTGTGGAGCAATAGTGTCTATAGTCGCTGGAGGCGGAACTGAAAGAACCATATCCCAAGTACTACCAGTTGAGTTATCTACTGCTGTTTTTCTAAACTCCATTCTAAGCGTATGCTTAGAACCAAGTGAATCAAAAACATCTATACTGCTTGAGTGTGTCGCAGCATTAAAACTTTGTGAAAATGCTTTACCACCACTGCCGATAGGAAGCACAGAGTTTAGTGCAGCCATATTTGTAGTAAATCGAGGATTTTCAGTAATACCCGAAGCTACCATTGAAGTGATTTGAAGATTGATATCAATATCTTCAGCACCAGCTCCACCTGGATTGTTAATTTCAAATTTACCTTGATCATTTACTACTACACTACCATTACCTAATAATGTATCACCATCATGATCTTGAAGTTGTTGCTCCATTGCATATCTTAGATCTGACATGGTGGTAAAAGTTTTATCAGCACCAACATTTGGATTTGAACCAGTTGGGTCATAAGTATATCTATAAGCCGTTTGGTCAAGACCTTGTGTACCAGTTGTATTTGGTACACCTGTATTACCATTGTTATCTACAAAACGTATATTATGTGAGGCAGAGGCACTAGAGTTTGAGTTTTGTAAGTCAATTCTATTTGTAGCTGTATTGTATGTCGCTGTTACACCTGTTGTAGCTGTTTGCGCATTGATAGCAGAAACATATCTCGCACCATTTTGTGCAGCTGTATTACCAGCTAAACCACCAGTTGTTACTACCGTTTGTGTAGTACCATCATCTAAGGTAAATGTTACATCAAGTTCACCAGCACCAGCGGCTACAGCAGCAGTACCAGCATGGGTAGAGGTTTGAAATGCCATCCAAACACCTTGACCAGTTTGTAAAGAAAATGCTTCGCCTGTTTCATTAAACATAACACCCATATCACCTGATGCGATTGGATTACCATTTTTATCTATGGCAGGGGGTGTTGGAAGTGCTGGTGGAGGTCCACTCTTTATCTCAAAAGCAGGGGAGAAACTCTCCACTAATGGGCCAGAATTTAAGTTGGCTTTTAAAACAACTTCTGAACTAGCCTGTGCTGGAGTTGTAAGTCCAGGTGGGATATTGATGTTTGTAATTGGTGCAGTTGAGTCAACTTTACCAGTTGCTGGATCACGTAGCCAACCCTGCACAATAAAACCATTATTATCTACAAAGTTTCCACCTGCATCAAACTTAAAGTCCCCTGCACGAGTATATTTATATGTACTACCACCATCTGGAGATACTACATAAAAACCATCACCTTGAATGGCAACATCAGTATTTTTATCAGAGTTTTGAACACTTCCTTGAGAGAATATACGTGTCATAGAACTAACAGTAGAACCAAGTCCAACTTGAACTGGATTTTTACCACCGAGTTCCCCTTGAGGAGCTGTTGCTATCGCCTTTGTTTGTGCTAAAAGGTCTGAAAAGTTTGCACGAGAGTATTTAAAACCTACTGTATTAACATTTGCAATATTATTTGACTCTACATCCATCGCAACCTGATGAGATTGTAAACCGGATACACCGGAGAATAAAGATTTCAACATAATTTGTC
This sequence comes from Sulfurimonas sp., assembly GCA_026988245.1. Lineage (GTDB taxonomy): Bacteria > Campylobacterota > Campylobacteria > Campylobacterales > Sulfurimonadaceae > Sulfurimonas. Next base: position 4,710 of record JALSLR010000097.1, on the reverse strand, counting down.
CTTTATTTAATTAAGTTTCTGACCAATCAGTAATTAGATTCTGAATCAAGTTCAGAATGACAAATTTATCGTCATTCCAGGCTTGACCTGGAATCTATTATTTCGATTTACCAGAGAGTTTCATTAGTATAAATAGGTAGCACAAAGTGTGCCAACTTTATAAATGCCTTAGGCATCCATCTGAAGGGCTTTTTGCATCATCTGATCAGCAGTTGTGATAGACTTTGAACTAGCATCATAAGAGCGTTGAAGCACTATGAGTTCTGTAAGGGCTTTATCAAGTGTTACATTTGAATTTTCTAATCTATACGTCATTACATTTGCACCAATAGTGTTAACACCATCTGCATCTTGAAAGATTGTCGGTCTACCACTGTTTACAGACTCTGCAAATCTAGCACCACTAGCACGCTGGAGTCCATTGTCATTATAAAAGTGATACACTGCAACTTGACCAACTGTACTTTGGAGTCCATTAGAAAATGTAGCTACTACTTCTGCATATCGATTGATATCGTAACCAACGAGGTCACCCCCTATAGTTCCATCTGTAATAGAGGAGGAAGAAGAAGGGATATTTGCTATTGTTGTAACACCACTATATGCACTCCCTAAGTCAATATTTACTTGGGCACCATTGTTGTTTATAGTGGTCAATGTTGAGCTAGTAAGTCCACCTTGCGCATCAAAAGATGCTTTTCCATTTTTAGTATCATAGATAGTAGCACCATCTAAAGATTGTGTTGTAGCTACTACATCCCACTGGCTTCCTGGTGCAACTTGAGGGACTGATTTTGTAAAAGTAAGTTTTAAATTATTTTTATTACTTTGAGGATCTACAACATCTGCACCCATCGTTACAATGGTATCATCTACGTTTAAATTACCCACATACTGTGCACTTGTTGTAGGGACCGGTGGATATGTTAAAGTATTTGGAAAACTAAGTTTTTCTTGAGCACCTACATCTTTTAAGGGTACTTCTTGGAGAGCTTCTGTTAAAGTGTTATTAGTAAAATCAATATTTCCACCCATGCTTCCAAGAACGTATAGTCCCTCAACTGTGACTAAGTCTGAATTTTGATCAAAGGTAAAAGCACCAGCTCTTGTATATTCACTACGACCCTCATTGACAACACCAAACCAGCCATCACCTTCGATAGCCATATCAGTACTTCTATCTGAAAGGGCGAAGGAGCCTTCACTCAAGTCTATTGTAGTTGCTTGAATCTTCACACCAGCGCCTATGGAACTAGGGTTTAAAGAGGTACTAGTAGTCCCTTTTAAATCTTCAAAAAGAGTAGAAAATTCAGCATTATAGCCACGAAAACCTACCGTAGATACATTTGCAATATTATCTGCATTGACATCTATAGCTGATTGTCCCGTTCGTAAACCCGATATCCCTGTATAAAATGCCTGAATCATAACATGCTCCTTAATTTACTAACGCTGAGTTTTTAGTAAACTTCTTTAATTTGGTCTAGTGGTACATAGGCTGAACCAACTTTGACCAGAGTTTCACCATTATCAAATCTTACAGATTCTATAGGATAGGCACCCATTCTTGTTGTTAGTGGATCCCCAGCAGCATTTGAATAACTTGCTGTTACATAGTAAATGCCACTCTCTGCTTGAGAGCCATTACTCAATTGACCAGTCCAATCAAACTGATAGACTCCCGATGGATTTGGCTCAACATTCATAGTACTAACCGAATTACCATTTGCATCTAGTATCTCTAGTGTACCGGCTGTAATCTCCTCTGGAAAATATACTTCAAAAGTAGATACAGCCCCTTCATCATAAGCAATAGCATTACTCCCTAAGTCTGCTGTTTTTCCAATAGCAGATATAGTAGAAAATTGTTGAGAGTTACCCAGAGATGCAGCTAAATCTTCAAGTGCGTTATTTGTATTTTCTGCAGATTCTAAAGTTGCTAATTGTGAAGTTTGACTTAAAATCTTTTCTGAGTCCATCGGTTCTGTTGGATCTTGGTTTTGAAGTTCCACAAGAAGTAACTTCATAAAATCATCTTTACCAAGTACTGTTTTATCTTCTACAACATTCGAAGTTGTTGTTGCACCTGCTGTCGCTAAATTTTCACCTAATGAATTGATTGCCATGATATACTCCTTAATTTTTTGAAAAAATATTCTTATGCGTAACTTGGAACTACTATCTCTAGAGAACTTAAAATTTCTTCATTTTTAGTATCTTGGTCAAAGTAGTTATACTCTTCATTCGCATCTTGTTGTTCTTGCTGGCGATTGTTTTGTTGTCCATTATTTGAACTGCCATTTTCAGAACCACTATTAAAATTAAATGTAGCATTATTTATTCCAGTATTATTGAGCTGCGTTTTGAGTTCACTGAGATTTGTTGCTAAGGCATTGACTGCTACATTGTTTGAGCTGATATTTACATGTAAATTTTTACCACGCTGGATAACTGTCAACTCTACACTGCCAAGCTGTTGTGGATTAAGTTGCACCTTTACTCTCGTAAATGGAGACTTGTAGTCTTGTATAGCTTGTTTTACATCCGTTGAAAGATACTTAATCATCTGTTTTGCTTCATTGAGTTTCACTTCAAAGCTATCCGCTTTAGGAGTAGTAACTTGTTCCGTTTTTACTTCTGTATTTTGCCCTGTAGTATCCCCGCGTAAAAGTGCTTCAAGTGAGCGCGATGTATCAGTTGTAGTATTTGGCGCGATAACTTTTGCTGTTGCTACTGAAAAGTCTGCTGTTATATTTGCCTTAGAATTTGTCGGTTTTTCACCTCTAAGTAAAAGTTTTAATGTTTCATCCGCTCTATCTTTGGGTGTCTTTGTAGGCTGTGCAACAAATTGTTTAGCTTGAACCACTTGTTCTGTAGAGGCAGGTTCAACTTTAGCTTGTGCTTTAAATAAAGGAGTTTGACTGACCTTTATACTCTCATCACTCTTAGCTTCTAGCCTCATATTTTGTTTGTTGTCTTGTTTTAGAGTTTGTTTTATCTCTTCTTGAGCATCAGCATTTGTATCAACAGTAGAGCTTAATGGCTTTGAGCTTTTTAAAGTTTTCGTATCTACTTTTGATTCTCTCTTTAAAGCTACCGCATCATCTGAAATTTTCAGTGGTGTTTTTATCTCTGTTTCTACTGTTTTGAGAGGTTTTCTTTTGACTTGAACTTGTTCGAGAGTAATTTTTGAAATATCTATCTCAAATCTTTTAGCGAGCTGAGTAAGTCCTTTAAGAGTTTTGGGTAACTCTTTTATCTGTGCATCTTTATAACCATCACTTTTTAAAATTTGTTCTTTGAGATAACTTTTAGCATCATTAATAAGTGTCTTAAGCTCTTTAATACTCATATTTTGCGTTGCTTTAGGATTAAGTTGCAGTTGCTCTAGTTCCTCACCTAGTATAGCAGCATCCCCTTTGAGAAGTGCCTCTAAACCTAATAATTTAGACTCATTAGTCTCTTTAGTATCTAAAGTTGTTTGAACCTGTGTAGTTTGCTTAGCATCGTCTGCTAACTTAACAGGGAGCACCACTTCTTTGTCATCAAGTGCTAAAACGACTGTACCTTTTTGTGCTAAAGGTGCGTTCTCATCGCCTTGTATCTTCACACCCTCCCCGCGAAGAAGTTCACCAAAAGACAAGCTAGGCTTAGCAGTACTTTTTTCATCAAGAGTTGATACATTTATCGCAGATGTTGAGGGGGACTCAGCTTTTGCTTTAAGAACTATCATAATGACTCCTTGATTTTCCCTTATTTTAGGGATTTTCAAGATTTATAGCATTATTTATTCCAATTCATCCAAATAAGTAATATCTTTTTTACAAAACTTCTTGACACTGTTTTGTAAAAAGTCAGTGAGTTCCTCTGCATCTTCACCATCAACTGGGTAGCTTACGAGCATACTCATAAACTCTTGAGCAAAAAATTCACTAAACATTTTCTTCACTGTTTCTGCACCATACTTATCTGTGTATGGCAATACAAAATAAAAATCATCTCCATGATTAACGATAGAATCAGAGTTGCGAAGTACCTCTTGAAGCGAGTTTTCTATCGCTTCATCATTGATACCACTAAAATCACAGTAGAGCACCGTTAAACTCTCAGCACGGTTCTCATCAAGCCTACCAGCTATCCCTATGCTAAGACGAAGCAGTTGTTTGAAACTATCATAATTAAAATGCACACCAGCCATAATTATTTCCTTTTAGTTAATTATATCATTTTTTATGAAGCCTTTTTGCTTGTACAGCTTACAAAATTTGTTAAATTGTTTTCACCATGTAACCTACACCGTTTACATTATGAATGATATCTTCACCTAAATGGGTCCGAACACGGTGTATCTGCGTCCGAAGCGTAGCAGAATTTTTCATCTCACTCCAGATATGTTGCTGTATCTGCTCGTTTAATACACTAGAGTTTGCCTGTGAGCATAACAAAGCAAGTAGTTTCTTTGCATTTGCACTTAAAGCTATCTCTTTGTTCTCTCTAAAAAGCTTCTCTTGTTCTAAGTCAAATACAAATCCATACTCAAGATGCACGAAAGAGGGGTCTTTTTCATCGAGTATCTTTTTTTCAGACTTAATGAAAAATACAGGGGTCTAAAAAGTGCTTGAAAGTATGGTATATTGGTGGTAAACAAAGTTTTATTTATAAATGGCTGTAAAAAACTACAAAAATATGTCTAGGTTGTCTAAAAAACAA
>JALSLR010000096.1 GCA_026988245.1 Sulfurimonas sp. | reverse complement strand
GCTGTTTAAATCTATCTATTGCGTGAGTAAGTCCAGCTCTCATACCTTTGAGTGTAGCTTCTAAAATCGTACTTGCTTGATTTGGTGTCGCTTCTGAGAGTTCTATAGAAGAGATTAAAATTGTTGAAAGAATTTTTCTAATACGAATGGTATTAAGGGAACCCTCTTTGATAGCTTCGTAAGTTAAATCTTTGATGACCTCTTTAATTTGTTCACCTGCTTCAGAGTCTTTAGCTTTTTCTAATGCTGTAATGATTGCAGATTCTACCATCTCACCAAGCAGATCAAAGATATCAACAGACTGCAGTTTTACTTGATGTAGTTTTGAGAGAGTGAGGGAATCATCGTCTTGAATATGTGTCTCAATAGCATTAAATACACCATATTTTATATTTTGTAAGGCTTCAAATTTTTTATCTATTTCGATTTGAAGTTTCTCTTTTTTTGCTAAAAGAGCTTCCATTTCATTATGTGTTTTTGTAGTTTCTATATCTAAGACAGTTGATGCTAGAGATTTCATCTCATTTAAATTTAAAGATGTTAAATCTATACCAATTTTTTTTGTTTCATCTATAGCATGAGATACACGTTTATCTATGCTTCTAAATCTTAGGTTATATGTTTTTTTAAGGTGTGTTTGTATTTTATCTATATTCATTATTTATCCTTTAAAGTACCATTTTAATATCTTGATGTGCCTTGAGCGCAGCGAAGATAAAGTTTCTGTCCTCTTCGTTATGGACGAGTAAGTCTAAGTTCATACTCACAAATTTTCCTGTTTTACTGGCATTTGAATGTGTGAGTTTATGCTCACGCTCTAAGATGACCTCATGAACAACTTTTTGTATAAGGGCCTTATCAAGTGAGATAAGTTTATATGTCCAGTTGGTTGGATATTCAAGATCTAGCTTTTGTTTGCTATCGTTTATAATCTCCACTTTTGCCTCCTGATTTTGTTTCAAGTTGAACATGACGGATAACCATACCTTTATCTATGGCTTTTACCATATCATAAATAGTTAAAAGACCGATGCTAGTACCAGTTAGTGCTTCCATCTCTACACCAGTTTGACCTGTAAGTTTGGCTGTAACTGTGAGTTTAAAACCTGGTAGTTCTGCTAACTCTTCAACATCACAGTTAATACCACTAAGGTTTAAGGGGTGACACATTGGGATGAGTTCGCTTGTTTTTTTGACACCCATGATAGCTGCTATAACAGCAGTTTGAAGGACAGGGCCTTTTTTTGTTTTTTCTGTAACGATAGCATCATAAGCATCTTGACTCATCTCTATAATGCCACTTGCAACTGCTACTCTTGTTGTTTGTTGCTTGTCGCTTACATCGACCATTTTTGGTCTTTGGTTTTCATCTAGGTGTGTTAAGTTCATTGTCATACTTTTATAGGATTTTTATTATTATAGCAGAAGTAAGCGTATTATGTAGAAATGGATTTAAAATAAAGCTTTTCAAATTCAGAGGAAGTTAATGGCTTTGAAAAGAAGTATCCTTGGTATTGATCACAGCCAATATCTTGAATATATTGTAGTTGTTCGAACTCCTCTACCCCCTCAGCAATTATTTTTATACCTAGTGTTTGCCCCATGGTTACGATAGTTTCTAAGAAAATCGCACCTTTTTTTGTATTGTAATCATCTAAGAAAGATTTATCAATCTTTAAATAATCTATATGAAAATCTTTGAGATATGATAAAGAGGAGTATCCAGTTCCAAAATCATCAAGGGATATGCTTACTCCTAGTATGTGGAGCTCATTGAGAATATTTTTATTTTTATCTGTTTGTTGTAAGAACATATACTCTGTAATTTCAAGATCAATCTCCTCGGGAGAGACATCATAGACATAGAGCAAATTTGTGAGTGTTTTAACAAAGTTAGGAGCTAAAATTTGCTTAGACGAAATATTTATGGACATTATGACGTTTATATTTTCTTTTTTAAATTTTGCTTGTTGTTTGATGGCATCTTCTAGTATCCAGTCCCCAAGTTCTAAAATAAAGTTGTTTTCTTCGCAAATGGGTATAAATAGATCTGGAGGAATGATACCTTTTGTCGGACTTATCCATCTTATTAAAGCTTCAACTCCTATAATTTTAGAGCTGTTAGTAGCTACTTTTGGTTGATAGTAAAGCTCGTATTCTTTGTTAAGAAGAGCATCTTTTATATCCTTAGTAAGTTGTATGGTTTCTTGCACACTGTCGTTGAGTTCTGCGGTGAAAAAATGGTACTTTGCACGTCCAGTTTTTTTTGCTTCGTACATGGCTATATCGGAGTGTTTCATGAGAGTAACTAGATCCTCACCATCTTTTGGGTATAGGGCTATCCCGACACTAGCAGTAATGGTTATGGGGTTTGTTTGAATTACCCATATTTGAGAAAGTTGCTTCAGTATCCTTTGTGTAACATTAGATAAATCAACAATAGAGTTGTACTCTTGCAAGATAATAATAAATTCATCTCCACCAACTCGTGCTATAAAATCATTTGGTCTTAACATAGCGCTAACTCTGGAAGATATCTTTTTTAAAAGATCATCACCAACATTATGGCCTAGTGAATCATTAATAGATTTAAAATGATCGAGATCTAAGAATAAAAATGCAAACTCTTTTTTGTTACGCTTAGCATCAAGAATAAGGCGTTGTAAGTATTCATCAAGAGAGTTACGGTTGGCTAATCCACTGAGTGAATCAGTCCTTGTATTATGGTAAAGCTCTTTTTTCTCACTTTCTAGTCTCTCAAATGTCTGTACCATAGAGTATCTAATCGTTTCAAGTTCTCTGAGTAAAAAAGCCTTGGGAATATTATTTTGATAGTAAGCAAATTGACGGAGTGTTTCTAAGGGTCTTATGACAAAGTATTTAATTATCATCCATGAGAGCAATACAATGATAAAAGGTAGTAGGATGAAATAAAAGACAAAAAAAGACTCTCTTTTGGAAAAATAATTAGCGACCTCCTCTTTGTCTAATATATATTGCAAATATAAGGTTACATGCTTATTTGAGTTGTAAAAGCTAATATCGTGCTCAATAGATATAGCATTACTTATATGTTTGAAAGGCTCATGTGCGTTTTGCTTTAGATGATGAGATGGGAGTATCTTACCATAGTGGGGATCTGTAGACAAGAGAATAGTGTTTCCATCATGAATTAAAATAGCTGCTATAAAATCATTATGTGCAGTGATTCTGTCGAGGAATGGCCTTGTGTTTTTGACCTTGTCCTTAGAACTTATGCGTTTAGATAATAAATAACTTGTTTCTGAGATATTAGAGTGTAAGGAGTTGATGATAACTGTGGCGGTTTTGTTACGCTGTGTTGTGTAACTGTAGAAAAATACACTTAAAAGTATACTCACTAATGTAAAGACCATAATAATAGAAAATTTTTGGATAGTTAAATTCATATTATAATAAATCTTTTGTAGGAATGTTCATAGTAGAAAGAGTGGCTTTGAGTTCCTTAGAGATTTGTGTGTTTATCCATATTATGGTATCTAAGGAGTGTAAAAAATCATCATAACTTAGTTCTAGTATATAAGGTTTTATTTTTGCATAGAACTCTTTTGGATCATTGTGTAGATTTACAATGCTTTTATCTATGAGAGTTTTTAATTGTGTGAACTGATGTCTATGTTTGGTATACACTTGTTGAGTGGTAAACATAAAGTCGATAACAAGAAGATCAAGAGAATTTTTTGTGGAAGCTATCTCTGTAAAACCATCTCTTATAAGGTCTATATTGTACGGCGTATAAGTCACTATAATGGTTGGTCTTGATAGGCTAGTTGCTTTGAGTGATGCTATCTCTATCTGAGGTTTATTGATATAGTTGATTTTTTTATTTTGAAGCTGATGGAGTTGTAAAAAATTTTCTAGTAAAATAGTATTTATAGAATCGATTTCTAAGTAGGCATCTATAGTTTTTTTTGTGTTTTTGAGCCCTTTGAGTGTAGTATTGGCTAGTATAATGTCTCCGCCATTAGAGCGATCAAAGGATATGACTGGCATGAGAGTAGGTTGGAGTGGTTTTAAGATGCTGTATTCATATTGTGTCCCTACATAGGCATCAGAGTTACCATCTTTGTAGAGATAGAGGTTTTCACTCAAGGAGGATACGTTAAGTAGTTTGATATTTAATTTTTTAAGCCAACCTTTTTCTTTTGCGTAAAAAAGTGGTGTATAGCCTATCCATGTAGTGGTAGAGATTTTTAATTTTTTTGGTGGCGTTGAGGAACAAGAGTTTAAGAGTAATACTAAGCTTAATGTAAATAAGAAAAATTTATACATCGAAGAATCCTTATATATTATTTTATCCCTAAGTTACTTTATGCTTTATTAATGTTTTTGCTATTTCGTATTCTTTTGGATTATTAAGATTTAAAAAAGGTTCTTCATTTTTGAAGTTTATATATTTCGTATTTGAGTTTTTAAGTAAAAAGCCAAGTTTGTGAGTATCTTCTAGTAACATTTTTTTAAAACGAGAGTGTAGACAACGGTGGTATATGCCACACATAGGTTGGATGCCAAAGGCTGTTTGAGCTATGCACGCATCAAGCTCTTGAGTATCGGCTTCAATGAGTTTGTTGATCTCGTTCTCACTTACAAAAGGTGCATCAACGCTCAGAACAAAAAATGTTTCACTTTGTAATGCTTCAAACATAGCAAGAAATCCAGCTGTAGGGGCATATGTATCTTGTGTTTTTACATCTTCTATGAAGGAGGCTTGAAAGTCAAATTTTTTTTTAGATTTACAAGATATATATACAGTTTTAAAAATTTTTTGAAGTCTTGAGAGTTGGAATTGAGTGAGAGTATCAAAGCCACCAAAAGGAAGAAGCGCTTTGTCTTCTCCCATGCGAGAGCTTCTGCCACCTGCGAAGATGACACAAGGGATGTCAAACATATCTAGCGGGGGTCTGTGATGTAGCCAGTTATAGCTGAAGCAGCAGCAACTGCAGAGTTAGCAAGATAAACTTCACTTGTACGGCTTCCCATGCGTCCAACAAAGTTACGATTTGTTGTACTTATAGCTTTTTCACCATCTCCAAGGATGCCCATGTAGCCACCAAGGCAGGCACCACAAGTAGGGTTTGAAACTACTCCACCCGCATCGATGATGATATCCATATAGCCAAGTCTATAAGCCTCTTTTAGGATTCTCTGGGTTGCGGGAGTTACGATAAGGCGGACATCCTCATGTACTTTTTTCCCTTTAAGTATCTCAGCTGCAGTTTTAAGATCACCTAAGCGACCATTGGTACAACTTCCGATGAATGCTTGGTCAATTTTGATTTTATCGCTCACCGCTTTAGAGATGCTATGTCCATTTGATGGTAAAAATGGGTAGGCGATGACTGGCTCAAGGTTGGCAACATCTATCTCTAATGTTTTTACATACTTAGCATCATCATCCGAATAATGAATACGAGGTTCACGAGCTAAGTCTTTATCGTTCAAAAATTCTTTTGTGACATCATCATAGGCGATGATACCACTTTTTGCACCAGCCTCTATGGCCATGTTACACATAGAAAATCTATCGTCCATATTAAGATGTGGTATGGTACTTCCCGTAAACTCTAGTGTTTGGTAGAGTGCACCATCTACACCTATCATACGGATGATTTCTAAGATGATATCTTTTCCTGTGGTGTGAAGCCCTGGTTTACCGCTGAGGTTTACCTTGATAGACTCTGGAACTTTAAACCAGTTCCCACCGCTAATCATTGCAAAAGCTAAGTCTGTACTCCCCATACCAGTAGAAAATGCACCTAAAGCGCCATGTGTACAAGTATGACTATCAGCTCCAATGATAACATCACCGGGAACTACTAGCCCTTTTTCAGGTAAAAGGGCGTGTTCTATACCCATATCTTTTTCATCAAAAAAGTTTTTAAGATTATGTTTTTTTGCAAATACACGGCTAATCTTAGCTTGGTTTGCAGAGGCTATGTCTTTTGCTGGGATGAAGTGGTCAAGAACTATGGAAAAGCCATCAGGGTTTGCTAGTTTTTTAGCACCACTTAGTTCAAAGGCGCTGATAGATATTGGGGTAGTGATATCATTTCCGATAACCATATCGATGTTTGAGCGGATAATTTCACCTGCAAAAACTTCACGACCAACATGCTCTGAGAATATTTTTTCTGTAATAGTTTGAGCCATTGAAAAGTCCTTAATGTATATATTTTCGCAATTATACCATTTAAGTTTTAATCTGCTACAATTTTTAAAATTAAAGGTTTAAAATGAAAAAAATCGTATCTCTACTGCTTCTGACTCTTAGCATCATGCTTTTAAATGGGTGTGTACCAAAGGAAAATATAAACATAAAAACATACACAGACCCTAAGGCTAACCTTGCGGGTTATAAAACATATGATTGGCTCGTTGGTGCCAATATATTGGTAGATAATAAAAAACAGTGGGTTGGACGTGGATATGATATCAACCATTATGTAGAGATGCAGATAACAGACCAGCTTTTAGCTAAGGGTAAAAACAGAAATTTACATACACCAGATTTTTTAATCTCTTATGTAGTGGGTGTAAATATGGATAGCATGAAAGAAAAAACTGATGAAAATGGGATAAAATACTTTAAAAATATTCCAGAGGGTGGGATAGGAATCGTCCTTCTTGACACACGTACAAAACAAGTGATTTGGGCTTCAAATGCTGATGCTACTGTTCAATCAAAGCTAGCAGTTGAAGACTCTAAAAAAAGAATTGCTTACGCAATCGAGCAGATGTTTACTAGGTTTTAGGTGTCTGTGGGCTTAGATAAGTTTAGCGATAGACTAAACTAAGTGAATTTACTGTAATTTTACGGGTTGCATATTTTCTTTGAAAATACGTACTCCTGCAAATTACTCACTTAGTTCATACTTCAAAGCTTTTTTTGTAAACTCGGTAGAGCAAAAGAACATTGCTACGAAGATTGGGTTTACGCTTACATAGTCTTTGTCAACTCTATCAAAGATTTTAAAATTAAATCCTCCAAACTCTGATGCGTTAGTGGGAGTGACAGTAAACTCTATAGGGGCTAAAGTTTTGACCATATTTAAAATCTTTTTGGCTTTTTTTTGACTCTCATTTTCTAAGATGTTAAAGTTAGGCTCTTCGCTACTCTTGTGAGAACGAATAACTTCTTCTAAAACATCAAACTTATCTTTAAAAACTAACTTATTCCACTCTATGTTTGCTTCGTCTGATTTTATTGACATGTTTTTTTTCATAAGTGGGTTAGGTTTATTTTCTCTCATGTTCTCTATGAGCTTAAGTAAAAAGTTAACACCACCAAGTGCCTCTGCACTTTTTTTCATAAAAAGATGGATGAGTGCCTTAGCATCATCACTTTGTTTGTTAAAATTACACATTTAATTGTCCTTATATATGGGCACCTCTAAAAACCCTTGTATCCTCAGCATTATAGCAGATATGCTAATACAAGGCGAAAATTCGCAGGAGCTACTAGTAGCTTCAAGAGTTTTTAACGCAGTAGTAGTGTATCTGCTATAA
>JALSLR010000095.1 GCA_026988245.1 Sulfurimonas sp. | reverse complement strand
CGAGAGTCCCACAGAAATGAATAAATGGGACTAGATTTGAAAAAGTATGATAACATAGAAAAGCCTCAAAAGCACCTAAAATAGGGAAATTTAGGCGATTTGATACGATTTGAAAAAATATGAAAAGGTGTGAAAATGGAGTGTGAATTTCCAACTGTTAATTCAAACAATAAAGAAATATTAGAAATATTAGACAGTGTCCATGTAATTGCTATTGTGGGATTGTCTCCGGATGAAACAAAAACTAGTCATAGAGTAGCTAAGTTTATGCAAGAAAGAGGATATAAAATAGTTCCTGTTTATCCTAAAGAAGAAACTATACTAGGTGAAAAAGTTTACAGAAGTTTAGAAGAAATTCCATTTGAGATAGATATGGTTGATATTTTTAGAAAACCAAAGGTTTTTGGTGCTATAGCAGATGCTTGCATCAAAAGAGGTGATGTTAAGGTCTTTTGGGGCCAATTAGAACTTGTGAACAACGAAGCGGCAGAGAAAGCCAGAGATGCCGGGATGAAGGTTGTTCAGAACCATTGTCCTAAAATAGAGCTTGAAAATAGATAGGTATATATAGTGCTGTCCTTAGAAAAAATAAAACAAGCCAAGAAGAGACTTAGTAAAATCGTAAGTAAAACACCTTTCTCTTATGCTCCACATCTTAGTAAATTAAGTCAAATAAAATTATATTTAAAAAAAGAAAACTTACAAGTAACAGGTGCATTTAAAATCAGAGGTGCCTACAATAAAATAGCGACACTCAGTGATGCCCAAAGAGTCTGTGGAGTTGTTGCTGCAAGTGCTGGTAATCATGCTCAGGGTGTAGCACTGAGTGCTTTAGAATTTGATATAAAAGCTGTAATTGTTATGCCTGAATCAACCCCTCTAACTAAAGTAGATGGTGTAAAGCATTATGGTGCACAAGTTATCCTTTATGGTACTAATTATGATGAAGCGTATTCTTATGCGCTTGATTATTCGAAGAAACATTCTCTTACTTTTATTCATCCTTTTGAAGATGAAGATGTAATGTGTGGTCAAGCTACTGTTGCTCTTGAGATGCTAGAAGATTGTGACGACTTAGATGCTGTTGTTGTACCTGTTGGAGGAGGGGGACTAATAGCTGGAATGGCTTCGGCAATAAAACAGATAAATCCAAAAATTCAAGTTGTAGGGGTGAGCGCTACAGGTGCACCAGCGCTTAAAAACTCTTTTGAACTTGGTTATGCTGTTGATTCTCCAAGTGTGAGAACTATTGCTGATGGTATAGCGGTTCGAGATACTTCTAAGATAACATTAGATATTTTGAAAAAATCTGTAGATAAATTTATTAGTGTTGATGATGAGGAGATCGCTAGTGCGATTTTATTTTTACTTGAAAAGCAAAAGTTAGTAGTTGAGGGGGCTGGCGCTGTTGGTGTAGCTGCAGTTTTATATAATAAGCTCGAGTTTTTAAAGAATAAAAAAGTTGGTATTGTTTTGAGTGGAGGAAATGTTGATGTTACATTGCTTAATGTTATTATTGAAAAAGGTCTTTTAAAGTCTGGTAGAAAAATGAAATTAACAGTAACTTTAGTAGACAAGCCTGGGTCATTAAAGCATTTTACAGAAATACTAGAAGAGTTAAATGCTAATATAGTTCATATTGCATACGATAGAACATCAATATCATTGGATTATGGTGATGCTAATGTTACGGTTCATATGGAAACTAAAGGTGATGCTCACCAACAAGAGATAAAAAGTGCTCTTGAACAAAAGGGATACCTAAGAGACTGATTTCATATGGTAAAAAGTAAAATATTTAATGACTCTATCATTTATACAAAATGTCTTGATAACTCTACATTAGTTATTGTAGATTCTTACACAACAGTAAGGTATTTAGACAAAAGTTCACTCAAAGTGTTAAATGGTTTCAAGTTAGGGATTGAGCAAAAGTGGTATAAAAACCAGGTTGTGTCTTTTAGCGATAATGGTGATTTTTTTGCTGTAATTAGTAGTGATACTAAATACTCAGTGCTTTACAACGCACATACAAAAAAAATTATATCTAAAGTTGATAGAAGTAGTGGAGGGGTATCTTGTGTAGCAATAGATCCTAAGGGCAAGTACTTTTTTTCATGTGGGGAAAATGGAAAAACATTTGTTGTTGATATAAAAAGTAAAAAATTATCTTTTACTTTACCTGGACATATAGATGCAATCAATGATATAACTTTTTCTCCAAATAAACAAAACGTTGCAACAGCTTCCTATGACAAAACTATACATATCTTTAATTATGCGATGATGGCTCCAATCGCAAAATTAATAGCACACACAGCTCCAGTGATGAAAGTCCATTTTATTAATGATCATACCCTCTTTAGTGTTGATAGAAATAGTGGAGCTATTATATGGGACATAGTAAGTAAAAAAGTACTCATAAGGTTAAGTGGTATACATGATGATATTACTCAAGTAAGCTCTTGTGATAAGTTTTTATATCTAGGTACTGATTTGGGTTTTATCATTGTCTATGAAGTGGAGAATTTCAAACAAATAGCGAGAACTTATATGAAGTTAAGTGCATCCATAACAACTTTGGATTTTGATGCTTCTCTCAAGCAACTAATTGTTGGGAGTGAAGATGGGGAGCTGTTGTTGCAAAGTGTTTTTGATGGTGAAGAACATTTGCAAGAACTTATAGATAATGAAGAATACGATGCTATTGAAAAATTCGCAGAGGAAAATCCACTCTTAAGATTTACAAAACCCTATATGGTATTTAATGCAATTTGGGAAAAAACTTTATCAAAAGCAGCTGAATTACTTCAAAATGCGCAAAGAGATAAAGCTAAGGAGGCATTAAATATATTCCATCAAACACCTTCTAAAAAAACAATAATGAAAAAAATGTTGCAAGAGTATGAAGAGTTTGACAAATTTGTTTTAATGATAAAAAATGGAAATATAGCACTTGCTTATTCAATAGCCAATAAGCATCAGTCTTATAAAAAATCAAAAATATACTTAGCACTAGAAGAAAGGTGGAAAAAGTTATTTTCTCAAGCACAGGTCTTAGCCTTGGAACCTTCAGGTAAGGACAAAGTATATAAACTGCTATATCAATACCGAGGAGTAAGTGAAAAAACAATTAATATCCAAGAGATGCTTTCAAAAACAAATGTATTTACTAGGTTTAAAGATGCGATTACAAAAAAAGAGTTTAAAGTAGCTTTTGAGTTGATAAAAGTAAACCCATTTTTAAGAGAGTTTCCAGAGTATAATAAACTACTTATGTACGGAGATGCCTTATATATAAATATTAGCAAATCCATTGACAGCAAAGACCTTCATGAATCAATAAAATCTTTACGAATACTCATAGATTTTCCAGACTATGAAATCATTGCAAAAAAGATGATTAGAGATATCGAAAGTCAGGGTAAATTCCATAAGGCTGTAGAAGAAGATGATTTGGGTACAGCCTATAATTTACTCTCTAAATCTATGGCTTTAGAAGAGACTCCAAGTGGAAAAAAACTACTTGATGCTTGGAATAGAGATTTAGAAATAGCTGAAGTATATGCTGCTCAAGGAAATATTATTGGTATTGATGGTGTTATGCGTGATTATAAAAATATAAGTTCAAAAAACATGTCATTAACTACTATTTATACATGGGCATATATAACTCAAATAGAAAATGCAATAAAGCAAAATAGAGATAAAATGAAGATAGAAAAAGGTATTAAAAGCTATATCCTAAATTTTGGCTTGGATGATCACATCTCTTCAACTTTTGAAATATATGAAAAAAAATATGGTAAGTCAAAGATGAATTTGGATGCTTTACGAAAAGGTTCAAGAAAGATGTGGCGTGTATCTATGCGTGTTCTCAATATCTTAGAGTAAGATTAACTTTTTAATTATCCTGTATATTAACCTCAAATAAAACAATATTTAAGTATAATCTCCAAAAAATTTAAATAGGAGACTTTTCATGCAAATTAATGGCGCACAAATGGTTATAGAAGCTTTAACCCTTGAAGGTGTAGACACAGTGTTTGGCTACCCAGGTGGAGCTATCATGAATGTCTATGACGAAATTTATAAACAAAAAGACTTTAAACATATTTTAACTCGTCACGAACAAGCTGCAATCCATGCTGCTGAAGGTTACTCAAGAGCTAGCGGTAAGGTTGGCGTAGCTATGATTACGTCAGGCCCAGGGTTTACAAACGCAGTAACTGGTTTGGCTGATGCTTATATGGATTCTATTCCCCTAGTTGTTATCTCTGGGCAAGTTCCGATGAGTCTTATAGGTACAGATGCATTTCAAGAGATTGATGCCGTTGGTATTAGCCGTTCATGTACTAAGCATAACTATTTAGTTACAAATGCTGCAGATTTACCAAGAGTCTTAAAAGAAGCTTTTCATATAGCCTCTACTGGTCGTCCTGGTCCAGTTCATGTGGATATTCCAAAAGATGTAACTGCTGAAATTGCTGAATTTGATTATTCTGTAGAGTTAGAACTAGAAACATATAAGCCTCATGTAAAAGGAAACCCTCGTCAGATTAAGAAAGCTATGGAAGCTATATCAAAAGCTAAACGTCCACTTTTTTATCTTGGTGGTGGTATCATTAATGCAAATGCTGCTTATGAAGTCAGAGACTTAGTAAGACGTACAGGTATTCCAGCAGTAGAAACATTTATGGCTCGTGGGGTTCTTTCCTACGATGATGAATTACTAATAGGAATGCTTGGAATGCATGGTTCTTATGCATCAAATATGGCTATGAGTGAGACAGATTTAGTTATTGGACTTGGTGTGAGGTTTGATGATCGCGTAACTGGAAAACTTTCCGAATTTGCTAAAAATGCAGGTGTAATTCACGTTGATATTGACCCTGCATCTATATCTAAGCTTGTGAATGCAACGTATCCAATAGTTGGTGATGTTAAAAATGTTGTAAATGAAATGCTGGAGCTTACTGGGCAGGTGAAACCTGAAAATTATAAAAGTTGGAGAGAAACAGTTGTTAATTTTGCAAACTTACATCCGTTAACTTATCATGAAGATAGTGAGCGTATTAAGCCGCAGTGGGTAGTTGAGCGTGTTGGGAAACTTTTAGGTGATGATGCTAATATCTCCACAGATGTTGGACAACACCAGATGTGGACAGGACAGTTCTATCCATTTACTAGGCCTCGTCAATTTATGTCTTCAGGTGGTCTTGGCACTATGGGTTATGGATTTCCAGCTGCTATGGGTGTTAAAGCTGCTTCTCCTGAAAAAACAAGCATTAACTTTACAGGCGATGGTTCAATACTGATGAACTGTCAAGAATTGATGACAGCAGTTGAAAAAAAGCTACCAGTAATTAATATTATATTAAATAATAATTTTCTAGGT
The DNA here is from genome assembly GCA_026988245.1 of Sulfurimonas sp. Lineage (GTDB taxonomy): Bacteria > Campylobacterota > Campylobacteria > Campylobacterales > Sulfurimonadaceae > Sulfurimonas. Next base: position 30,236 of record JALSLR010000095.1, on the reverse strand, counting down.
ATGGTCCGTCAATGGCAAACTTTGTTTTATGATAAACGTCACTCTGAAACAGATCTTTCTGTTCAGCCTGACTTTGTAAAGCTTGCAGAAGCTTTTGGGGGAATAGGGTATAGAGTTAATACAAAAGAAGAGTTTGATGCTGCTCTTAAAGATGCCGTAAAAAAAGATGTTGTTGCATTTATAGAAGTGATAGTTCACAGAATGGAAAATGTTATGCCAATGGTGCCAGCTGGTGGAAGTTTATTTAATATGATGTTATTAGAAAAAAAAGGAGATAAGTAATGAGTGACAACAATGAAAGAAGAGTAGTTTCAGTTATCGTTGTTAATGAAGCGAGTGTGCTTTCTCGTATCACAGATTTATTTTCTGGTCGTGGGTATAATATTACTTCTTTAACTGTTGCCCCTATTCCTGAGTCAAAATACTCAAGGTTAACTATAGTTACCTCTGGGAGCGTACGCGTTATAGAGCAGATAACTAAGCAACTCCATAAACTTATCCCCGTTCTTCGTGTCTATGAGCATGAAGATTTAGTTGAAAAAGAGATGGCTATGGTGAAATTTCCAGCCTCTGAAAATATTGCAGACATTAGCACTCTTTGTGCTGCTTATAATGGAAAAATAGTTAATGTTGGAGAAAATGTTATCATAGTTATGGTTGCAGATGAACCAAAAAGAATTGAAAACTTTCTAAAAATAATAAAAAGATATAGTCCAAAAGAGATTGTAAGAAGTGGTGCTGTAGCACTGGAGAGATAGATATGAATTTACAAGAAATAGCAAGCATTATAAATGCTAATTTTAACGCTGAAAATGTTGAGATTACAGGCATGAATACTCTACAAGATGCTTGTAGTTCAGAGCTATCTTTTGTTTCAAATTCAAAATATGTAAAAGATATACAAAACACTCAGGCTGCCGCAGTTATTGTTGATGCTAAAACAAAAGAATATGTTCCAGAAAATTGTGTAGCTTTGGTTGTAGATGCACCTTATTGGGAGATGGCAAAGCTTTCAAAATATTTTGCACCTAACATTGAAGATGATTCTCTACCTGAGGCTAAAGTGGGAAATGGAAGTATAGTGTCTCCTAAAGCAGAATTAGCAAATGGTGCTATAATAGGAAAAAATTGTACTATCCTTGCTCATTCATATATAGGTACAAATGCTGTTGTTGGTGACAACACTATTATCTATCCTAGTGTTATTGTGTACCGTGATTGCAAGATAGGTAGTGATTGTATTATTCATGCTAATACAACTATAGGTGCAGATGGTTTTGGTTTTGCTACAAATCCACAAGGTGAACATAAGAAAATTTATCAAAATGGAAACGTCGTTATAGAAGATGATGTAGAAATTGGTAGTAATACCTGCGTAGATAGAGCTGTATTTGGCTCCACAAGGATTAAAAAAGGTGTCCGCATAGATAATCTTGTTCAAATTGGACATAATTGCGAGATTGGTGAATATTCAGTTTTTGTAGCGCAATCAGGAAGTGCGGGGTCAACTAAACTTGGTAGAAATGTTGTAGTCGGTGGTCAATCTGCCTTCGCTGGACATCTAGAGATTGCTCCATTTTCAACATTTGCAGCAAGAAGTGGGATAACAAAAAATATTACAGAAAGTGGAAAAACTTTTGCAGGCTTTCCTTTGATGGATCATAAGTTATGGTTGAAGCTTCAAATTAAAATTGCGAGACTTTTAAAATAATTGTTATTTGTAAAAGAGAATCAATAATTCTCTTTTACAAACTTTTCTATCCTTTTAATTCCAATACGGATAGACTCTATATCTGTCGCAAAACTAAATCTAAAGTAACCCTCACTACCAAATCCCACTCCAGGAACAACAGCTACTAGCTGCTTATCAAGTAGATTTTTTGCAAAACTTAAAGAGTCATTAGTAACTTGAGAAATATTTACAAATAAATAAAATGCACCATCAGGTTTTAGCACACTAAGTCTTTCTACATTATTAAAAAGTTTTACTGCTTCATTACGACGTAGAAGAAACTCTTTTCTCATCATCTCTATTTCAGCATCAGCTTTACCATTTAGACCAACGATAGCTGCTTTTTGTGTGATAGAATTGATATTAGATGTAGATTGACTTTGAAGTTTTTTTGTCGCCTTGATGAGATTAGTGTCATGAGCCGCCATATAGCCAAATCTCCAACCTGTCATTGCTACTGATTTACTTAAACCATTTATTGTTACAGTTCTTTCATACATATCTTTTGATATTGATGCACAAGAAGTAAATGTACCATCGTAGATGAGTTTTTCATACATCTCATCGCTTGCTACAGTTACTTTTGTACCCTCTAAAACTTTTCCTAAAGCTATTAGTTCCTCTTTTGAATAAATAGAACCAGTTGGATTAGAAGGTGTTGTTATTACTAACATTTTTGTTTTTGGTGTTATAGCATTCTTTAGTTGTTGCGGCGTGATTTTAAATCCACTTGTATCGTGTGTTTGTATCTCTACAACTTTTCCACCGCAATATTTTACAAGTTCTGGATATGTAACCCAGTATGGAGCAGGGATAATAACTTCATCTCCCGTATCTATAAGTGCAGAAAAAAGGTTAAAGAGAGAGTGCTTTGCTCCATTGTTAACTATGATTTGATTTGGTGCATATGTAAGCTTATTATCTCTTTGGAGTTTATTAGCAATAGCATCTTTTAGTTCAGCAATACCATCAACAGCAGTGTATTTTGTGAAGCCGTCATTTATCGCAGCAATTGCAGCATCTTTAATAACTTGTGGTGTATCAAAATCAGGTTCTCCTGCGGAGAAGCTTAGGATATCTTTACCTTGAGCTTTTAACTCTCCTGCTAGTGTCGTAATTGCAATAGTAATAGATTCAGATAGTGTATTGATACGATTTGTTAACATATGTCACCCTTGTAATATTTATTATAAATAGAATTATACTAAAAAAGACTCATTTTTATGTTAATTTTTCATTGCTTTAATAAAAGTTTCATAAATATGCTCTAGTTCGAGGTCTTGTTCTAGTACTTCTTTATTATCTTCACGTAATACATGTTCTAAAACAGCTACCCTTTTCAGTAGGTATTCAAACATCTCTTTATTGATATCTGGCAGCATATTATGCATAAAAGGATCTTTACAACGCCCCTTTTCTATAACATGAGCAGGGATACCAATAGCAGTAGCATTGTCTGGAACTTCTTTAACAACTACGGAATTAGCTCCTATTTTGGCAAACTCTCCAATAGTTATGTTTCCAAGCACTTTGGCACCAGCTCCAATAACTGCATTTTTTTTGATAGTAGGATGGCGTTTTCCATTAATAAGAGATACCCCGCCTAGTGTTACTCCTTGATAAATAAGAACATCTTCTTCGATTACTGTAGTTTCTCCAATGACAACACCCATTCCATGATCTATAAAAACACGTCTTCCTATGCAAGCTGCTGGATGAATTTCTATGCTTGTTAACCATTGAGAAAAGCCAGATAAAATTCTTGAAAATCTTTTATATCCCCGTAAATAGAGAGCATGAGAGAGTCTGTACCAAACAATTGCCCAAACACCACGGTAGTTAAATAAAAAATCTACAACAGAGTGTAGCGCTGGATCATTTCTGTAAGCATTTGAAAAGTCTTCTTTGATTTGAGAATATAAAGTCACATATAAGCCTTAATTTGTTGTTCGTAGATAACCATTTTGTTTTAAAAATATTTCAAGTTTTGCAAGTGTATCATTTTTTTCTTTTTTTGTGATAAAATTACTTGTACTTAGTTTCTTTTTAAGTTTATTATTAATCAATACTTCATCATATCCTATAGAATTTAAGATATTTAACAAAGACTTTGATTCTATGGAGTTCTTAATTTGATAAGAATTTTCATCAATATTAATTGTATATTCATTTGGGTGTGTAAATAGATTGTGATTCATTCCTAATGTTTCCTGATAAGCACCTACATTAAAAAAACCTAAGAAGTACTCTTCATTTTTTAAATCAACATCATGTAGGAAAAGTGGATTTTTAGCATCAAACCCAATCTCTCCATCACTGTCGCAAGTTATATCCCATAATGATGATGCTCTCGAAGGAATTTTGTCTAAATTACTTAATGGCACGATAGGAAAATGTTGATTGATTCCCCAAAAATCAGGAAGACTTTGAAAGATAGAAGCGTTAATAAGATATCGCTCTTGTATTCTTGATTGAAGCTCTTGTAATTCAGTCACAGTATGGAGTTCTGAGAGTAATATTGCTTTTTTAACTATGTTATGCACAAGTATTTCAGCATTAGATCTGTCTTGTAAATCAATATACCCTAAATCAAATAGAGTCAAGAGTGACTCTATATGGTCTAAGGCATCATGCATGTACTCTATCGCATTTTTAGAGGTTAATAGCTTGTTTAAGTCTATTAATTCTTCTATTAAAGGTGGATTAATATTTTTTAATTTAAGAAGTTTTTCTTGATAGTCTTGAGAGAATAGTTCAAGTACAGGGGTGATTAAAACAGCGTGTGAAGCAACAATATACCTTCCAGACTCAGTAAAAATATCTGGATGTTGCACACACTTTACATTCATTATTTCGCCAAGTAAAAAAACAACACTACTTGCAAATTCTTCTACTGAGTAATTGTGTGTTTTGGTAGCACTTGATTGACTGTACTCAACTGCAAGCCCACCCCCAATGTTGATACTTTGTAAATTATCAGCGCCCATATTTTTTAGTTCAGCATAGATATTTCCAGCTTCTCGAAGGGCTTTTTTTAGGGGTGCTATATCTGTCATTTGTGATCCAATATGAAAATGAATCATAGTGAAATATTTTATAGCATCGTTATTTTTTAGTAGTTTAATTGCTTCTATTATTTCCGTAGATGTTAAGCCAAATTTTGCATCCATTCCAGCGCTTTTAGACCAGGAGCCGCTACCTGCACTATGTAGCCTTACTCGGATGCCAATGTTTGGTACACTTAAGCTTGTTTCTTTAATAACCTCTAGAATTGTGTTTAATTCATTTAATCCTTCAATGGTTAATGTGATGCAATGGCCACTTTGTGCTGCAATAAAACCTAGCATTATCATCTCTTTATCTTTGAACCCGTTGACAGTTATAGGCATTTTAGAGTCTGTTTGGCTCATAGCTAATACAAGTTCAGCCTTGCTTCCAGCTTCTAAACCGTAATTGTGATTTCCCCCTTGTTCTATAATTGCTTTTACAACTTGAGGATATTGATTTACTTTTAAAGGAAAGACAGCATTGAAAGAGCCTTTGTAGTTATTTTCTTGAATTGCTTTGTCAAAATTTAAGTACAGGTTCTGTATTTGTTTTTTAATGAGGTGTGGAAACCTTAAAAGCATAGGTCCCTTTGTCCCATTAGAACGAATCTTGTTGACAATGTTCAATAAAGAAGGAGTACTTTTATAATTTACACTTAAAAGATTCCCTGTTATGTGAAAGTTATTATCAGACCAAATATCTAAACCAAAACTATCCATATTAACCTATACGTGCAGTTTATGATGAAAATGTTTATCTATATCGAAGTATATTTCGCCATTTTGATTTTTAAAGGTTAACTGAGATTTATTAAGTTGCGAAATACTTTTTATGCCCATAACCGCCATCACAACTTTCATACTTTTAATGAGATTTTTATGATAATTTCCTATCTCTTTACCTTCTTTAACGACAAGGTAGGATGCTCTTTTTTTAGCATCTTGAGTAGCCATTCCTACTGGACAAACATGAGAGCCAAACCCAGAGCACATACGTGAACGAATACAACCACCACTCATCATAAATCCACGAGCGATTCCTACAGCATCTGCACCCATACACATTGTAGTTATAACATCATCAGGGGTTAATACCTTCCCACTTGCAATAAGTTTCACCTTATCTCTTATGTTGTACTTTCTTAGGAGTGTGTCTACAACATAAAGTGCATTTTTTGTAGTTAAACCCACTGACTCCATTAGTTCTAATGGAGCAGTTGCACTTCCTCCTTCACCACTATCTATAGATATAAAGTCTGGTATATTACGTTTTGAAACATGACGTGCAGCAATTTCTCTTACCATATCTTCAACAGACTTTGAATCAGACACTACTATTTTATAGCCAACAGGTTTTTTAGATAAATTTTGTAGTCTTTCAACAAAGTCTAGTAAGTGAGTTGTAGAGTCAGCAAATGGAAAGCGATTTGGTGAAAAGATATCCTTCCCTTCTTCTACTCCACGATAATATGCGATATCAGCACTGACTTTTGCCCCTGCAAGCTTACCCCCAGTTTGTTTTGCCCCTTGCGCTATTTTAATCTCTGTCATGCGACAAAATTTCATTACTTTTTGATATCTCACTTCATCAAATGTTCCGTTTTCATCTCGAACACCATATAGTCCAGAACTCATTTGAAAAATAGTATTTGGAATATCACTGGGAACATCTTTTGGGAATGCTTCAAGTGGTGCTTTCCAGTTAATACGAAATAATACGTGTGAAGCTGTATCATAAATAAACGTATTTTTCGTTTTGTTTGAGCCTAGCAAGATGCTTCTGTACCAGTTCAATGCTCGAGCTCTATTAAATATAAAATCACCTATCATAAAAGCAAATTCTGCTAAAGGTGTACTCTGAATTATCTCTAGATAATCGCAATTATTTAAGTCAGGTTTATGAGTAAAAAGGTGATTTGAAGTAAGAGAACCCTCTCCTGTATTGATAGTAAGCCCAGACTGTGCTCCAGCTATAGAAAATGCACGAACAGCTTCAGGAGAAAGAGCTCCATCACTCATTGCAGAGCGAATTATAGGAGTCTTAGCTATAAAGGGAATCTCTCTGTCCTCACCAAAGATGACTCGAGTATCTTCATCTACTTCATCTTCATTTAAAACATTTGAAGCGTGTTTAATGATGAATCTTGAGCCACTAAAAGGCTGGGCGACTGAGAAGGATTGATAGTTAGGCTTGTCTTTTGCTGCTGTATAAACCCAGTCAACCTTATCTTTTGATTCGTAAAATGTTTCTTCTGCAAAGTACTGACGCAGTGGTTCTCGAAGAGCCTCAAATAGATAACGAAACCTTCCTATAACTGGATAGTTTATCAAAAGTGCATGACGACGTTGCACGTACTTGTCATATATAAAAAGTATTGCTATGGCAACTAATCCTGCTAAAATAAAGAATTCTATAAAATCTACAAATATAGCCCAAAAAAAGTGTATTGCTTCCATCTAGAAATCCTTAACTTTAATAGTGTCTTCTGTTTTATTTTTTAAATCTTTAATCCAGAGTGTGGAATTTTTTAATTCATTCGAACCTATAACTACACAAAATCTTGCATTAACTTTATCCGCAGCTTTGAGATGCTTTTGAAGGTTTCTTGCCTTATAATCTATAGTAACCTTTTTAGTTTTACGCTTTCCTTGAGAAAGTTTAACTACTAAAGGAATCGCTTCTTCATCCATCGCTCCTATATAGTAACCATTGTGCGTATTATGAGGCATTTTAATGAGTTCTAATAGTCTTTCTATCCCCATTGCAAAACCAACAGCAGGTGTTGCTTTTCCATCTAAAAATTCTACCAACTTGTCATATCTTCCACCACCAGCAATAGCACTTTGGCTGCCAATTTTATCACTTATAAACTCAAAAGCAGTTTTGGAGTAGTAGTCAAGTCCCCGTACTAGATTTGTATCTATTTCATACTCGATATTGTTATCTTCAAGGATAGATTTTAGCTTTGCAAAATCATCCTCACAGTCATCGCATAAGTTATTAATTAATTTTGGTGCATTCGTATAAAATTGTTGACAAGTTGTATTCTTACAGTCAAGCACACGAATAGGGTTAGTTTCCAATCTACGAAGACAGTCCTTGCAGACTTTATCTCCTAAATTTTTTACAAAATGAATGAGTTCCTGTCTGTACGGAGGCATACATGTTTTACAACCTAAAGAGTTGAGCTGAAGCTTGTAGCCAATACCACAGGCAACAAGAATATCATGAACCATCATAATCATGGAAGCATCTTCATAGACACTTTCAACCCCAAAACTTTCAACTCCAAACTGATGAAATTGTCTTAAACGACCCTTTTGTGGTCTTTCATAACGAAACATTGCTCCGTGATAAAAAAATCTATGTATTCCACCTGCTTTATCTAGCTTTTTTTGTATAAAAGCACGAACAACACCCGCTGTTCCTTCTGGACGAAGACACACATCATTTTCACCTTTATCGGTAAATTGGTACATCTCTTTGGAGACTATATCACTAGAATCACCAACACTTCTTTTAAAAAGGGCAGTTTCTTCTAAAAGAGGAGTTTGTATGAAATGGAAACCATACCTTGTTGCAACATTTGAAGCAGTTTGGATAAAGTATGTAAACCTTTCATAATCATCACTCAAAATATCATTCATACCTCTTAAAGATTTTATCATTTAGTTTCCTCGAAAATTATATATGTAAGGATAACATTTTTTACTTTATATTAAGAGTTGTTCTGTGATTTTATTTGATATTTCTTGTATGGAATCAGTAGCATCTATCTCAATAAGTTCAATATCCAATAATTTACATGATTCTATCATTGCATCTTGAATAGCTAAAAGGTATTCACTGCCACGAAGTTCTATCCCGTCTAATTCTTTTTGAGATAGTCTATATCTGAGTTCCTTTTTTGTTAGCTTAAGTAAAAATACTTTCTTTGGCATTATAGAAGAGGTTGCAAAATGATTGAGAGATACAAGGTCTTTTTTGTTAATATTACCTTGGTTTAAAGCATAGGCTACCCCACTAACAGCACTTCTGTCGGAGATAATCATCTTTTTTAGGTTGGGTTCTATAACCTCATGAACATGTTCAGCTCTATCTGCTAAAAAAAGAAGAAATTCTGCTTTTTTACTTTTAGTTTTACCACTTAAAACTAAATCTCTTATCTTCTCCCCTATCTCTGTCGCTCCTGGTTCTTTTGTAATGATAGCTTGAGGAAATTTTTCTGCTAATAGTGCTATTTGTGTGCTTTTACCTGCTGTATCTATACCTTCTATTGCAATGTACATGAATCCATACTTCCTATTATTTCCTGAACTTCTTTTGGTAATAGATGTTCTGTTTTGGCATTAAATTTAAGAAGACCCCTTACAATAGAAGAGCTAATAAATGCATTTTGAAGTGTTGGCATTAAATAAACAGTTTCAATAGAATCGTCTAAAGAGTTGTTAAGATAACCAATTTGTAGTTCATACTCAAAGTCACTTACAGCTCTAAGACCTCTAATGAGGACAGTTGCGTTATGTTCTTTTGCTAATTCTACAGTCAGGTTATCGAAGCCTACTACTTGTACATTAGGCAGATTTTTTACAGCCTCTTGACTCATTTGAATTCTTTCATTAAGAGTAAACATAGGTTTTTTGTCATGTGACACAGCAACGGCTACTATCACTTCATCAAAAAGATTTAAAGCTCTTTTAATAATGTCATAATGACCATTAGTTATAGGGTCAAATGTTCCTGGATAAAGTGCAATTTTTTTCAAAGTTTATTCCCATCTTTTATATAAATTATTTTCTATCCCAAGTAAATCAAACCATTTACCTATGATAAAGTCTTCCATTTCCTCAAGAGTTTGTTGTTCTGAATAGTAAGCCATAACAGGCGGAGCTATAATGACTCCTAATGTAGCAAGGCGTTGCATGTTTTCTAGCGCTATAGCAGAAAACGGCATCTCTCTTGGAGCTAAAATAAGTTTTTTTTGTTCCTTTATCATAACACTTGCACATCTTGTAATCAGGTTATCAGAAATGCCACAAGCTATTTTTGCTAATGTATTCATACTGCATGGTGCAATGAGCATAGCATCACTTCCAAATGAACCTGAAGCTATACTCGCAGATATGTCATCGTTATTATGGAAGGTTGATTTCATCTCTTTGTCTAAAACTATTTGAGAGTGTTGAGTGTTGATGAAGTGTTTATCTATATCGCTTGGTAATAGTTTTAAAGCCTTTAGTCCTAAGTTAACACCACTAGCTCCACTGACAGCTATAATTATTTTGCGATTATTCATCTAAGTTCTACCTTCTTTTTTCCAACTACTTTGGCCTTAAGTCTTGTTAGGTCTTGTTTTTGAATTGTAATTATATCGCCTAGTTTTCCATTTTGCAATGCTTTTGCAGTGAAAGTGATATATATGCCATTATTATTTAAGCTAACGCTTACCTGAGAGTTTTTATGGACAAAATCAAGAGTTTCCACATCATTAACAGTAATAGTCTTAAAGTTTTTTATTTGATGTTTTGCTTGCAAAGTGTTGTTTATTAGAACCATGATGGGAATAGCTCTAAATTTATCAAATGTAATTGTTTTGTATCGTGTATTGATAAAGGATAGTTTCTCGTTACGCTTTATCTTTTTTGTTGTTTGGAGTACTTTTACACTTGCTTGTATAGTATAGTTAAAAAATAATTTTTTATTATGTTCATCTTTAATGTCAATCATTCCAATATGTGATAGATGGCTTTTTCTTCTAATCTCAATTTTATAATTTTTTGGTAATTTTTTAATGAAGCTATGCGTGTAAACATGAATGTTTTGTATGGATAGTGTTTTATACTTAGACAGATAGTGTTGCTTTAAAAAAGTTTTAATAACTCTTGTATCTATGGGACTTTTAATCTGAAATTTTATATAACGAGAAGAGCTACTAATATGTTTAAATCCAAGTTCCTGCAAGATTTTTTTTAGATCAGCACTTTTAACTCTTTTGGAATGCTTGTTAGGGTCAATGGTGTAGAGTAATTTTTCTATAGAGCTATTGGAAATAATATCATTAAGATAAATTTTTGATGAATTTATTTCATATATTTCTGAGAGGACAATTTGCGAAAATAATGGAGAAATTGTTAGTAGAAATAATAATATTTTAAACAACATTGCTCATCACTTCATAAGTATTTGTATACTTAATATATATAATATGGTACCAGAGAGGGGATTTGAACCCCTAAGCCCGAAGGCAGCGGATTTTGAATCCGCCGTGTATACCGTTCCACCACTCTGGCTTAACGATGAAATGATAGTGCATACTTACTTAAAAGAAAATAACAGATTACTGATTGTGGAACTATAATTGCTATTTACTAATAATAAAATAGACTAAAAGAACAGATGGAGGTGTGTTATGCGTGTTACATCAAGTATGTATTATAATAACTTATATTCAAATAGAAACGATAGTGTTCAGTCACAACTTTTTGACGTAAATAAACAAATAGCATCTGGACTTCAAATACAATACGCTAAAGACGATGTTGTTGCTTTTTCAGAAACCATGAGATTAGATAATGAACTTGTGGGTTTAGGACAGGTTAAAAAAAGTACAGAGAATGGATATAAACTTTCAAATCAAACAGATGTTATTCTAAATGAGTTTGATTCAACTATGAATAGGATGCGAGTTCTTTTAGTAAAAGCTGCCAATGCGTCAAATAGTGATTTATCCCTTGATGCTATAGCTGCTGAACTCAGAACAGTTGAACAACATTTTTATAACCTTGCGAATTCATCAATAAATGGTCAATATCTTTTTTCTGGTTCAGCGACAGATATAAAACCTATTTCACCTGATGGAACTTATAATGGAAATAATGTAGCATTAAATTCTTTTACAGGCGCAAAAACAGTTCAACAGTATAATATAACAGGTGATGAATTATTCTTAGGTGAGAAAGACCTTGTGCGTAGACGAGTCACCTCCAATGTTGTAAATAACAATTTAGTTTATGATTATCCAGTTGGTTCTGAAGAGGGTGAAGTAGGTATTCTTACTGAAAATAGCACTATTCGTCAGCTTATGGGTGATACTGGTCCATCAACAGCAGGTTTGCTACAACATAATTTTTATGTTCGCGGTACAAAAAGTGACGGAACATCTTTTAATCAACAAATAGTAATGAGTGATGATCAGCCCATCACCGCTTTACTCGATGAGATTGAAAAAGCATATGGAACAAATACAGTTGATGTTAGCTTGAATGATTATGGGGAGTTTGTTATTCAAGACAAGATAAAAGGTTCTAGTAGGATAGAGTTTAATATGGTTGGAGCTGTTGATTTTGATCAAACAGACAATGGTGGTAGGGATGATGCTAATATTAATGATCCTTTATATGGTGCTACGCTTGGACAGATTGACAACTTAGATGTTGGTGAAAAAGATTTTTCAAAGATTGCTACAGCTACTTCTGTTGCTGGTAATCCTAATTTACATGTGAAAGAGTTTGTTGTGTCAAATTTAGATTCTTCACTTAGTTCAGGTGTTGTTAATATTGATGGACTCCAGTATGATAGAACAGAATTTACATCAGAGGGATCCCTAGTCTCTTCAAATGTATCTCAGATCATTAAACGATCAAGAATAGTTGGTATTACAGAGATGATAGCTGTTGAAGATAGAAATAAGTTTGCAACAAATTCTACATTGTTAGTCGATGTTTCCAGTACAGCTATGAATGGTACAGCTTTTAAACTTGAGGGTTTAACATCTACTGGTACACCACTAGATGTAGATATAAACTTTGCTGCTGGTGGTTCTACGTTTACTGATAATAATACTGGTAATACATATAATATTTACAATATGGACAATCCAAGAACTGTAATAGATGGGGATGAAATAAAGTACCAACATATTATGGATGTTATGAATATGGCAATAACGAGTAATTATCCTGCTGCTGTGCCTGGAGCTGATACTGATTATGATGCTGCTATCTTAGCAGCTAATGCTGCAGGTGAAGTAAATTTGAGTCATGATGGTAAAATTCAATTTCAAGATAAGCAAAATTCAAATACACCAGCAAAATTTTCTCTTTATGACACAAATAGTGGTGATTTCTCTCAGCCTGCATCGGGAATAACCTTTAACGTAAATAATGGGATAACTGTTAGAGATCCAAAAACGGATTTTTTTGATGTAATCGATCAAATGATAACTTCTGTTGAAAATTACACCTTGTATCCAGACTCCACAAGTGTCAATATGAGAAATATAGGGATAGAAAATGCCATAGCTATGATGGATGATTTAAGTGATCATGTCCTTCGTGCACATGCTCAATCTGGAGCTCAATCAACATCCCTTACATCATCAATAGAGAGAACATCAATCTTAGAAATAGGGACTATGACACTTCGCTCTAGTGTTATCGATACTGATTTAGCGGAAGCATCTTTAAATTTAAGTCAATTAACTATTAATTATGAATCAATGCTTTCAACAGTTGGAAAGGTATCAAAATTAAGTCTAGTAAATTATTTATAATAAGCTATAATTCCTTTAATTATTTGATATTATTAAAGGAACATATAGTTTGAAAGAAGCTCTCTCTATACTAATATTTGGGGTACTTGTTTATCTTGGATTTGCTACTATTTTTGGTGATATCGCACTTATGGGAAGTTATGGAACTAAGTTTGCCATCTATAATCAACAACTTTTTGGCTACTTATCTTATGTATACCTTTTTGTATTAATGCATCCTTTGTATAAATTTTATAAAAAAACAAACTTTGATATGGAGAAGTATGGCGTAGTGATATCTTCTATGCTCTTTTTCTTTTCTTTACTTCTTCTTCAATCTATGCTTGTGGATAATACCTTTAGAGGTAGTTTTGCATCAGATTTTGCAGATTATCTTCAGCCCTATATCGGAGTATTTGGACTTTGGGTTTTCTGGCTCATTATAACACTTGTTTCAATTATAATTATTTTAGATAAAAATATAGCTGAACTTTTTTTAATTTTACAAACTATGTTTTTCAAAAGAAAACCAATGTCTCCTAAAACACCAATAGAGGTATTTGAAGAAGAAAATAAAGAAGAATTCGAACTAGAAATAGATAAGCCAGCGTACTTAAGAAGAATAGATGATGTAGAAGATGATATTTCTCTAGATAAAAAAATAGAAAAACCAAATAATATATTGAAAATAGTTTCAAAAATCAAAGAAGAAAAAAATTCTGTTGTTGTAGAAGAACTAGAAGAAAACGCAAAGCTTTTAGCAACTATAGAAACAGGAAAGACAGAAAAACCAAAAAATTTTACACTTCCTAAAATAGAGTTTTTACAAAAAAATACAAAGAAAACGAAAAATATTGATGAGAGTGAGCTTGATGAGAAAATTCAATATCTTATAGAAAAATTAGCACACTTTAAAATAGAGGGAGATGTGGTTCGTACATATGCTGGTCCTGTTGTTTCTACATTTGAATTTAAACCTGCAGCGAATGTAAAGGTGAGTAAAATACTTAATTTACAAGATGACTTGGCGATGGCTCTTTCTGCTGAAACTATTCGTATTCAAGCGCCAATTCCTGGGAAAGATGTCGTAGGAATAGAAATACCAAATGAATCATTTGATACTATATATATACGTGATTTATTGGATGATAAACTTTTTAAAGATTCAGTATCTCCTTTAACCATTGCACTAGGAAAGGATATTGTCGGGAAGCCTTTTATAACTGATTTAAAAAAATTACCACATTTACTTATTGCGGGGACAACAGGAAGTGGTAAAAGTGTTGGAATCAATGCGATGATACTTTCATTGCTTTACAAAAACTCGCCTGACCAATTACGACTCTTGATGATAGATCCAAAAATGTTAGAATTTTCTATTTATAATGATATTCCTCATCTTTTAACCCCTGTGATTACGAAACCAAAGCAAGCGATAGTTGCGCTTAATAATATGGTTACAGAGATGGAACGCCGTTATGAAATGATGGCTGAAACTAGAACTAAGAATATAGAAAACTATAATGAAAAAGTAAAAAAAATTGGTGGCGAACATTTTCCATATATAGTTGTAATAATAGATGAGTTGGCTGATTTAATGATGACAAGTGGAAAAGAGGTTGAGCACTCCATTGGTAGATTAGCACAAATGGCTAGAGCCTCAGGTATACATCTTATCGTAGCGACTCAAAGACCTTCGGTAGATGTAGTTACTGGACTTATAAAAGCTAACTTACCATCTCGAATCTCTTATAGAGTAGGGCAAAAAGTTGATTCTAAAATCATACTTGATCAAATGGGTGCAGAGTCTTTACTTGGACGAGGAGATATGCTTTTTACTCCCCCTGGTGCCACTGGACTTGTTAGGCTGCATGCTCCGTGGAGTACAGAAGAAGAGATAGAGAAAATAGTTAATTTTATTAAATCTCAAAGAGAAGCCAATTATGATAAAAGTTTTTTAATTGAAGATAGCATTGAAAATACATTAGGTTCTAGAGATTCTTTTGAGGAACTTGATGAACTTTATGAAGATGCTAAAAATGTCATTATTAGTGATAGAAAAACATCTATCTCCTATTTACAAAGAAAACTTCAAATTGGATATAACCGTTCAGCTAGAATAATAGAGCAACTAGAGAGAGAAGGCATCCTCTCATCTGCAAATGCCAAGGGTGTAAGAGAGATTATTTGAGTATTGAAGCAAGACTTGTTTTTACAAAACAAATAAAAGCCTTTAAAGTAGATATCCTTAATCTGGAAAAACTAGATGTTGCACAAATTAAAGAGTTGGAATTATTCGTAAGTCAAAGAAATGGTGTTTTTGATTTTTCTAGTTATAGCTTTGAAATTCAAAAAAATATAGAGTTTTATGAATTTGAAAAGCTCGTTAAATTGCTTGGTATTAGATGCAAATGTCAAGAAAACATAACATATGTAAAAGCAGTTCCAAGAATTAGTTTTGGACAATATAAGGGAATGGGCTTTTCAGACCTCGATGATTCTTACCTCCTGTGGCTTAAAAACAACTATAGAGGAAATCAAAAAGACCTAATAGATGCAGAGGTCTTATCTAGATCTCTTTAGGTGTTTCTTTTTTACTCATATTGTAAAAATTAGCTTTTTTTAGTGTTTATATTTGTAACATATTTTTATTCTGTATTTTTTATTTAGATATAATCTCTTAAATTTAAAACATAGGAAGATCAATGGCATTCTTAGATGACTATAAAGCACACACAGAAGAAAGAGCAACTCTTGGTGTACCACCACTAGCACTTACTGCTGAACAAACAGCAGAACTTGTAGAAATATTGAAAGTATCTCCAATTTCACAACAAGATTATGCGATGGATATATTTATAAATAAAATTCCAGCTGGTGTTGATGACGCTGCATATGTAAAAGCTGCATTTTTAAACGATGTAGTTCAAGGAAAAGTTAGCTGCGATGCTATAGATGCAGTTAAAGCATGTGAAATACTAGGTCTTATGCTTGGTGGTTTTAATGTTACTCCATTAGTAGAAGCGCTGAAGATTGATGGTGCTATTGCTGATGCTGCTGCAGAGCAACTAAAAAATACTATCTTAGTATATGATTCATTTAATGATGTAAAAGCACTAATGGATGCTGGAAATACTAAAGCTAAAGAGATAATAGAATCTTGGGCAAATGGTGAGTGGTTTACAAATAAACCAGAAATGGATAAAGAAATCACAGTTACGGTATACAAGATTCCAGGTGAAACTAATACTGATGATTTATCTCCTGCATCAGAAGCATTTACTCGTGCAGATATCCCAGTTCATGCTAATTCGTTTTTAATAAACAGAATGGATAATCCGCTTGATACAATGAAGGAGCTTAAAGCAAAAGGTTATCCTCTTGCTTATGTTGGTGATGTTGTTGGTACTGGAAGCTCAAGAAAATCAGGAATTAATTCTGTTCAATGGCATATGGGTAAAGATATTCCAGGTATTCCGAATAAGAGAACTGGTGGTATCGTAATTGGTGATATTATTGCTCCGATTTTCTTTAATACTGCAGAAGATTCAGGATGTATTCCAATTCAAGCTCCTACTAAAGAGTTGAATACTGGTGATGTTATTACTGTGAAACCTTTTGACGGGACTATTGAGAAAAACGGCAAAGTAGTTTCTACATATGAAATTTCACCAAATACACTTCCTGATGAGATGAGAGCAGGGGGACGTATCCCACTTATTATTGGTAAGGGATTAACTGCAAAAGCTAGAGAAGCTTTAGGTATGGATGCTGGTAATATTTTTATGACTCCATCGCAACCTGCTGATAATGGAAAAGGTTACACTTTAGCTCAAAAAATGGTTGGTAAAGCTTGTGGTATCGATGGCGTTAAGCCAGGTGTATACTGTGAGCCTATTGCAACCACTGTTGGTTCTCAAGACACAACAGGACCAATGACAAGAGATGAAGTAAAAGAATTAGCTGCACTTAACTTTGGTGCTGATATGACTATGCAATCATTTTGTCATACAGCCGCTTATCCTAAACCTGCAGATATTAAACTACAGCATACTCTTCCAGAATTTTGGACTTCAAGAAAAGGTTTTATTCTTCGCCCAGGTGATGGTGTAATTCACTCATGGTTAAATAGACTTTGCCTTCCTGATACTGTAGGGACTGGTGCAGATAGTCATACTCGTTTTCCAATTGGTATCTCCTTTCCTGCTGGTTCAGGACTTGTTGCGTTTGCTGGTGTAACGGGTATGATGCCACTTACTATGCCAGAGTCTGTACTTGTAAGATTTAAAGGTAGTATGCAACCAGGTATTACTCTTCGCGACATGGTAAATGCCATTCCTCATCAAGCTATTAAAGATGGTTTGCTTACAGTTGAAAAAGCTGGTAAGAAAAATATCTTCGGTGGTAGGGTTCTTGAGATAGAAGGTCTAGAAAATCTTAAGTGTGAGCAAGCATTTGAGTTGAGTGATGCATCAGCAGAACGCTCAGCTGCGGCTTGTACTGTGAAGCTCAATAAAGAGCCTATTATCGAATACTTAAACTCTAATATCGTTCTTATTGAAGAGCTTATAGCGCAAGGATATGAAGATGCAGCTACATTACAAAGACGTGCCGATAAAATGAAAGCATGGATTGCTGATCCTGAACTGATGGAAGCAGATAAAGACGCTGAGTATGCAGCAATTATAGAGATAGACATGGATCAAATTAAAGAGCCTATCTTGGCTTGTCCTAACGATCCAGATGATGTTAAAACACTAACTGAAATTCATGAATCTGGTATGCGTACTGAGATTGATGAAGTGTTTGTTGGTTCATGTATGACAAATATAGGACTTTTCCGTGCAGCTGGCGAAATTTTAAAAGGTGAGGGCCCCGTTGCAAATAAACTCTGGATATGTCCACCAACAAAAATGGATGAAAAAACTCTCCAAGAAGAGGGTTATTATTCTATATTTGGTATGGCTGGAGCTCGTACGGAGATTCCTGGTTGTTCTTTATGCATGGGTAATCAAGCATCAGTTGCTCAAAATGCTTGGGTTTTCTCAACATCAACTAGAAACTTTGATAATAGACTAGGAAAAGGTTCTCAAGTTTACCTTGGAAGTGCTGAGCTTTCGGCTGTAGTAGCTCTAAAAGGCGCTCTACCAACTGCTGATGAGTATTTAAAAATAGTTGAAAATAAAATCAAACCAGAAATGACTGATGAAATTTATAAATATCTCAATTTTAATAAAATCACTCAAGATGAACTTACTGCAATGATTAAATAATTAAAAGAGCTTTTGCTCTTTTAATCTCTTATAACATCATAATCTAGAGGAAACTTAGCTTTATAAACTTCTTTATCTATCTTTATATTCTGTCTTTGATTAGAAAAAACAATCTTTACAATATTTTCAAAATTGTCTAAATAAGAGATGGAGTCAATATATGAATTTTTTGTCGAAATTGTGAAGATTGTATCTTTATAATTTGCTTGATAGATATTTTTTTTAATTTTTCTAGCATTTTTAATCATTTTGAAGAAATCAAAATCATTACTTATTTTTCGAATAATGACTTGTTCAATTTCTGGTTCAACTATAGTAACTTCAAATCGAGTGATATATACATCTTTTTGAATTGGGAAAGAGTATTTCCAAAAAGCATTTTGTGGCTTAGAAGCTACTATGTGCCCTTTATACAATAAGATTTTATTTTTATCATCTGTAATCTTTTGAATGAAATCAGCATCAAAAGAAGTTATCGTGTTTATTGAGGCATAAACTGATAAGTTTAGTAGTAGAATAAGGGTGATTTTTTTCATTTATTATCTCTATATTTAAGTATTTATAAAAAAATTATATCGCATTCATTGTTAATATAAAAGTTCTTTATGCTTTTTATTATATATACTATGATAAAATTAGTGCAATTTCTAGGCACTATATAATTTACTATATAGTAGCTACTATAAGGTTGAGAATGCTACAAGCATTAATGGGTAAGATATTTGGAACATCAAATGATCGTGAATTAAAAAAATATATTAAAAGAGTTAATAATATTAATGCACTAGAGGCTGACTGTAAAAAGTTAAGTGATACAGAACTTAAAGATAAATTCACAGCACTAAGAGACAGTGTTTTGGATGGTGAAAATACTCTTGATGAAGTACTAGAAGAATCGTTTGCTATTACACGTGAAGCAAGTATTAGAACGCTAGGAATGAGGCATTTTGATGTCCAGCTTGTAGGTGGTATGGCTTTGCATGAAGGTCGTATAGCTGAGATGAAAACAGGTGAGGGTAAAACTTTAGTGGCAACGCTTGCAATTGTATTAAACGCTATGAATTCAAAAGGGGTCCATTTAGTTACAGTAAATGATTATTTGGCCAAACGCGATGGTTCTGAAATGGCTCCTTTATACGAATTTTTAGGCTTTAGTGTTGGAATAATTTTAGATGATATGCATGATGCTAGTGTTAAAGCAAAAGCTTATGCAGCAGATATTACATATGGAACCAATAATGAATTTGGCTTTGACTACCTGAGAGATAATATGTCTTATTCAAAAGATCAAATGGTTCAACGTGGTCATAATTTTGTAATTGTTGATGAAGTAGATTCAATTTTAATAGATGAAGCAAGAACACCACTTATTATATCTGGTCCTACAAATAAAACGATGCAAGATTATTCAGATGCAAATACTATTGCAAAAAAACTACTAAAAGATAAGCATTTTACTGTAGATGAAAAAGATAAAGTTATACTGATTACAGAGGAGGGGATTACAAAAGCAGAAGAACTATTTAAAGTTGAAAATCTTTATAGTGCAGAGAACGCTTCACTTCCTCATGCACTGGATCAAGCATTAAAAGCCAATTATCTTTTTGAGAAAGATGTAGACTATGTAGTTAATGATGGGGAAGTTGTTATTGTTGATGAATTTACGGGTCGCCTAAGTGAAGGACGTAGATTTAGTGAAGGTCTTCATCAGGCCCTTGAGGCAAAAGAAAAAGTAGAAATAAAAGAAGAAACACAAACATTAGCCGATATAACATTTCAAAATTACTTTAGAATGTATGATAAGCTGGCTGGTATGACAGGAACAGCTGAAACTGAAGCTACAGAGTTTGCTCAAATTTATGCATTGGATGTAATATCTATCCCTACAAATATTCCAATAACTAGAAAAGATTTAAATGATCTTATTTATAAAACAGAAACAGAAAAATTTGAGGCAGTTGTAGCAACGATAAAAGAACTTTCTAAAACTGGTCAACCTGTTCTTATCGGTACAGCATCTATTGAAAAATCTGAAGTTTTACACGATGTTTTAAAAAAAGAAAAAATTGCGCATACAGTTTTAAATGCTAAAAATCATGAGCAAGAGGGTGAAATTATTAAGAATGCTGGTGCTAGAGGTGCTGTTACTATAGCTACTAACATGGCAGGGCGTGGTGTTGATATTAAAGTGAATGATGAAGTTAGGAATCTTGGAGGTCTTTATATAGTTGGAACAGAAAGACATGAAAATAGACGAATAGATAATCAACTTCGCGGACGTTCGGGTCGTCAAGGTGATGCTGGTTCTACTCAGTTTTATCTTTCATTAGAAGATAATCTACTTCGTATATTTGGAAGTGATAAGATTAAGTCTATCATGGAAAGACTTGGTGTAGAAGATGGTGAATATATAGAATCAAAAATGGTAACACGTGCGGTAGAAAAAGCTCAGAAAAAAGTTGAAAATATGCACTATGAAGGTAGAAAACAGATTGTTGAGTATGATGATGTAGCTAATGAACAAAGAAAAATAGTATATAAATTTAGAAACCAACTTTTAGATGTTGAATATGATATTTTTGCTAAAATAGATGAAATCAGAGAAGAGTATCTTTTACATTTATTGCAAGAAAATGGTATTTATGATGGTGGTGCAAAAGAAGATTTTAATTTAGAAGCTATAGTTAAACACCTAAAAGAAGATATGAATTTAGAAATTGATCCAGAAGTATTAATATCTTTAGAATATGAAGTATTATTTGAAAATATAAATAAACTTGTGAAAGATTCTTATGACAAAAAAATGGCTGTTCTCGATGAAAATATTCAAAGTGAAGTAGCACGTGAACTTTATCTTAAAGAGTTAGATTCAGCTTGGCGAGAGCATCTTTATGCGATGGATAATATGAAAACAGGAATTCGTTTGCGTGCATATAATCAAAAAGATCCTTTGGTTGAGTACAAAAAAGAAAGCTTTAATCTCTTTACTGAGCTAATAAGTGATATTAAATTTAATACCATTAAAACACTTCAAATTATTCAATTTAAAATGGAAGCACCTGATGAAGAAGCTCAAAGAATGGCACAGCAACTTGAACTCCAAAGAAGAGTTGATGCTGAAGCAATGAAGCTGAGTAGCGATAAAACCAACTCTCCTTCTAAGCCATCTAAAAATGGTCCATGCCCGTGTGGAAGTGGAAAAAAATATAAACAATGTTGTGGTAAAAGTGGTCCCAAGAAAGGGGTGTTTGCTGGAAACGGTGCATTTACATCTTGAATAAAGCATTAGTTCCCTATCTCGTAAGAAGGTTTTTGCGTTTTGATAAAGATCAGCCTTTTATCTTTCTTTCAGCACTTTTAGCCTTTTTAGGGATATCCCTCGGAGTGATGGTTCTTTTGATTGCTATGGCCCTTATGAATGGTTTCGATGGTGAATTTAGAAAAAAATTAACCGTTATGAATTACCCACTAACAGTAATTCCTAGATTCTATGGAGCAGTCGATGAAAGTCTTCTTTTAGATTTAGAATTAAATTTTCCTTCAATGCGCTTTAGTCCATATGTTCAATCAGCAGTTATGGCAAGAAGTGGAAATAAACTAGAGGGTGGTTATATTTTTGGTGTTAACATGAAAGATGAAGCAAAAGTTAATAGTGTTTTGCATCAAGCAATTGAAAAATCGAAACTTGGTA
Source organism: Sulfurimonas sp. (assembly GCA_026988245.1). Lineage (GTDB taxonomy): Bacteria > Campylobacterota > Campylobacteria > Campylobacterales > Sulfurimonadaceae > Sulfurimonas. Next base: position 7,962 of record JALSLR010000095.1, on the reverse strand, counting down.
AATTTGATATACTTATTGGTAAATCTTTAAAAGATGAGTTTAATGTGTTTGTTGATGACAAAGTGATGTATATCTTTACAAATGTAGAACCTGGCGGACTTTCTGTAACACCAAGAATAAAGCGTTTTACTGTCAAGGGTGTCTTTGATTCAGGCTTAACCGCGTACGATAAAGCATATAGTTATACAACACTGGAGTCAATGCAAAAAATGATGCGTATCCCATCTAATCAATATGATGGGATACACATATACTCGGATAATCCACATGTAGATATACTAAGACTTAAGGAAAAATTACCAGTTAATGTATCTATTAAAGGGTGGTGGCAAGATAATTTGAATTTTTTTGCAGCCTTAGAGTTAGAAAAAGCATCTTTATTTATCGTCCTTATGCTTATCATCTTAATAGCATCTATAAATATAATCTCTTCGTTGCTTATGACAGTAATGAATAGAAGAAGTGAAATTGCTCTTTTGTTATCACTAGGAACAACAAAAAGAGAGATTAAAAAAGTATTTTTGTATCTAGGTGTTGTTATAGGAGTTGGTGGAATTTTATCTGGAATTGTCTTTGGAATGAGTGGTTTATGGGTTTTGAGCTCATTTGATATCATTTCCTTACCAAAAGATGTTTATCCTACAACCACTTTACCTCTTGATCTAAATGTCAAAGATTTTTTCTTAATTGTAGTTGGTGCTTTTGTTATTGTGATTGTTTCTTCATATTATCCAGCCAAAAAAGCTAGTGAAGTTGATATACTAACAGTTTTGAGAAATGAGTAAATATTATTTTATTCAAATAGTTTAAAAGGAAAAAGCAAGGTTCTCTTTATGATGTTTAGTGGCGCTATAATAATGTCTTTTGCTAGCATTGTTTCAACCTCTGGATCACTTAGTTTTCCAGAAACTTTTAACGAAGTAGAGATGGAATCTTCATTAAAAATTATATAGCCTACTACGGGTATCTTAGATATTGCACTTGCTAAGTCTGTTTTTAAATTAAGATTTAAATCAATTGTGTTTTCTTTATAGCTTGCTTTTCCATTACCATAAATATCCATCTCTTTTGATTCTAAGCTAATATCTTTTAAAGTGTATTGATCGTTAGCAAACGAAAAGTTTATATAAGAATTTTGTATACTTAATCCATTTTTATTGTATCCAGGTAGTGAAAATGTAACAAGTGATGGTATAGTGTTTATAAATGCTAAAATGTTGTTTAAAAGCTTGTATTCTATAACAGTAGTGTCTTTAACATATAGTATACCCACGTATTCCTCTAAAGAGCCCTTTATGGAGAAATCAAAACTACCCCCTTTAAATCTTGAAAGTGCAAAGAGATTGTCCATAAATATATCGTTAAAATCCTCACCATAAAGAAAAAAATTATTATCTTGAAGTTTAAATCCTGCCGTAGCTCCTTGATGAATCAGTTGTGCTGTTGCAATGTTGTCGTAGTATTGTAAATTTATTTTATCGGCAATAGCTCTCCGGTCTTTGCTGAAATATACAAATGAGTTCAATAACTCTAAATTTATATTTTTAGATTTAGAATCTTTTTGGTCATCTTTTATACTAGCTAAATAATCAATAATACTTCCTAAGTTAATACCAATATCTTGGCCTGTGATAGATATTTGTTTTCCCCAAGTTGTGTGTATCTTATCGTTAATATTTAGATTGATGTCACCTGTGTTGGAGTTAATGTATCCATCTATTTTATAGTGAGAGATGAGTTTGTTGTTGATGTTAATAAATTTTTTTTGATGATTAATATCTGCATGAAATTTTATATCTTTTTCGTCTTCACTTTTAAATATAGTTACTTTTCCATTGTTTAAATTGTATTTTTGGAGTAGTTTAGAATGTTTATGAAGTTGAGCCAATGATTTAAATGCAACATTCCATTTATTTTGTGAGAGTGCAATGAGTACGCTCATATCTGGACAAAAAGCTGTAAATTTATTATTTTCTTTTTTGAGTTTAAAACCAATAAAATCAGTGTTTTTAAATATACTCCCAAGCATATCATTTTTAAAGTTCATTTTTTCAATATTTAAAAAACCATTGGAATTATCTAGTGCGTAGGCTAGAGCCACTTTTGCTTCTAATAAATTTTCGATTACAAACTCAGAGCTTTTTGTAATGATTTTATTTTGATGTAGCGAAATTTTAGGATTTAAAATAGAACAATCTTGATTAGAAAGTATAAACCTAACATTTTCATTAGCACTTACCATAAATTTAGAATCAACAAAAGAAACATCAAGCAGGAGGTTTGACTGAGCAAGTTCTATTATTCCATATTTAAATTTGGTAACATCAAGCTCAAGATTTGTGCTAAATGTTTTAAAGGAAGTGCTTCCAGATGCATAAATAGTAGCAGCATTACCTATTTTTATTTGAGTTGTTGGTATAGTCGCAAAGAGGTTTTCGTAGTTGAAGGGAATATCAATCGACTCAACGGTAATCTTCTCTTCTTTAAAGAGATTCCATTGAGATTCCGATACCTTTATAATATCTCCTGTAGAAGATATTTTATAATCTATATGAAGTTGTTTATCAGTATCTAGCCAAAGCATATTCTCATTAAAGTTAGCTTTGTCTACATCGAAACTAATTATACCTTCATTATTCTTTGTGTCAAGGTTGGCTGTGACATTTGCTGATATGTTTTTTTTATATTTTGCAAACATTTTATCAATGGTAACCTTGTAATTGTCTAGTGTTATATGCGTATTAAAGATATTTAAATTTAAACCTAAGTAGGTAAAATTAGCTTTATTTGTAAAGAAGTCACCTTGAGCATCGACATTAAGATTAAGAAGGTTAATCTTGAGAGTTAAGTCTGTGGCAAGAGTGCCAGAGTTTTGTTTAAATGGTAGCTTGATGCCAAAAGTATTAAGAATGTGCAATAAGTTCTTATCTACAAAACCATTAAATAATAAGTGCAAGGAAAGTTGAGGCTCTTTTGTATTGAAGTTAATATTGAGCCAACTTTTATCTAAATGAAAATCATATGTAGTGTGATTTTTTGGTCTTATGTTTAATGTGCCTTGTTTAAATTCTAAGTTTGTGCTTTGGGTGTGAATTGAATCTAATTTTTTGTGATAAGAGTACTCTAGTTTCGCTATATCAGCAGATATGTATAAGTTATTAAAAGCTTCATCAGGTTTTAAGAAATCTATAAAACCATATGCTTTTTTTAGAACTGCTTTATCCATTTTTATAGCTTCATATACCCAATACTTAAGTTTTGGATGAATGTTCAATATATTGATGAGATGACTATAGTTAGTAATGTCTTTATTTGATGTGATTGCATATTGAAGCAATGAAGCATTGATGAAGGTGAAAATATTAAGATTAATCTCTTTTGCAATAGCTGTGTTGAGTCTAAGTAAAAGTTCTCTATTTGTTAAATCTAATACAATATTTCCATGAATAGATATTTGTTTGATGGTATCAGTTAAGTTGATTATTTCAAAATTAATATGTTTTTTAGTTCTATGAATTATAGTGTCTATATTGAAGCTTTTTGAAGATGCTCGTATATAGCCACCTTGCGTGTCCACATATCGAACAGTTGCATATATATCTCTATAATTTATTTTTTCAATGACTATACTTTGAATGAAAGAAGCAAGGAGTCCAAAGTTCTTTAAGTGTTTTCTTATATCTTTTGGTTTAAAATCCATTGGTAATGAATTTTTGTTTGCCATGATGGTCATATCGTTTATAGATATATTGAGCTTTTTATCCCATTTTATATAGAGCTTATTTATATGTAAAGAAGGAAAAGAGAGTTCTTTTAGATATACTCCATTACTTAAAATTAAATATGTTACAGAAAGTGCCAAAAAAATGAAAATAAAAAAACTTACTATTGCAAAGTATATCTTTGAGATACTATTAATAATAAGTTTATCATTCATTTTTTACCTAAATCAGCCAATTATATCCCAAAAAGTTATTTATATTCCAAGTGGGCCTATTAATAAAATTATATCACATTTATCAAACAAGGGTTATAATCTTTCGAAATTAGATTCACTTATATTGAGATTCCTTGGGTCACCCCAGAGTGGCTGGATAAAAATAGGTTCAAATAAGCTCTTAAGGGCGGATTTCTTATATAGATTAGCTCATGCAAAAGCAGCTCTTCAGGATGTAATACTTATTCCTGGAGAAACTACATACATTTTTTTGAATGAACTTTCGATTGGTTTAAAATTAAGCAGAATAAAATTACAGTATTTTTATGATAAATATGCTCCTATAGCAGAGGGGGCTTTAGTTCCCAATACATATAGAGTGCCTTTAGGTATCACAGAAAAAACATTAATAAAGATTTTGTTGGATAAGTCACATTTGCAAATGAAAGATTTTTCAAACAAGTTATTTGGTTCTTATAATGAAAAGAAATGGTTTCATTTTGTAGCACTTGCTTCTGTAATACAAAAGGAATCAGCAAATAATAAAGAGATGCCACTTGTTAGTTCAGTTATATACAATAGAATAAAAAAGGGAATGAGACTTCAGATGGATGGTACACTGAACTATGGAAAATATTCTCATATTAAGGTTACCTCAAGTCGTATTAGAAAAGATAAAAGCATCTACAATACATACAAACACAGGGGGGTTCCAAGCATTCCAGTCTGTAATGTAAGCTTTGAAGCGATACGCGCTGCCGTTTTCCCAGCCAAAACAAAGTATCTCTATTTTATGAAGTCTAAGAATGGTAAGCATGATTTTGCATGTAACTATTCTACCCATTTACGCAACATAAAGCATGCTACAAAATGAAACAACTTGATTAAATTCCCATATGTTTAACGGAGTGTTTGTTTTAGTAACAGATTAAAGTGTTACTATTTGCTTATATTAAATTTAAGCAAGGACAAAAAATGTCAAAAATTATTTGGTCAGTTATTGACGAAGCACCAGCCCTAGCGACTTACTCGCTTTTACCAATCGTAAACGCGTTTACTCAAGCAGCAGGCGTTGAAGTAGTAACTAGTGATATTTCACTATCAGGTAGAGTTTTAGCTGCTATGGGTTTAGCCGAAGATGAATTATCTAAGCTAGGAGAGGTTGTTCTGCAAGAAGATGGAAATATTATCAAGCTCCCAAATATATCTGCATCTATTGGTCAACTAAAAGAATGTATTGCTGAGCTTCAAGGGCAAGGTTACGATATTCCTGATTTTCCTGAAAATCCAGCAAATGCTGACGAAGAAGCAATTCGTACTAAATACAACACATGTCTAGGTTCTGCAGTTAATCCCGTGCTTCGGGAAGGTAACTCTGATAGACGTGCTGCTAAAGCAGTAAAAAAGTTTGCTCAAAACAATCCGCATAAACTTCGTGCTTTTCCTCAAAACCCTAAGTCATATGTAGCGCATATGGAAGGTGATGGAGATTTTTATAGTAATGAACAATCTGTCACTATGACAAAGGCTCAAAGAGTAACAATAGCACTAAATGGTTCAGAATTAGCAACTATAGATGCGATGGATAAAGAAGTTCTTGATGGTACATATATGTCAGTTGCTAAGCTTAAGACATTTATAGCTAAAACTATAGAAGATGCTAAGAAAAATGGTGTTTTATGGTCTATTCACCTCAAGGCAACAATGATGAAGATTTCTGATCCTATTATGTTTGGTCATGCTTTTACAGTCTTTTTTCAAGAAGTATTTGACAAATATGCAGATGTGTTTGCAGAGTTGCAAGTTAATCCCAACCAAGGCATGAGTGACTTAGAGCTTAAAATCTCTGGTCATGCAAAAGAGGCTGAGATTAAAGCAGCATTCCAAGCAGTTGTGGAGTCTGATAATCCAGAAATTGCTATGGTTGATTCTGATAAAGGCACAACTAACTTCAATGCTTCAAATGATGTTATTATTGATGCTTCTATGCCTGTTGTTGTTCGCGAAGGTGGTAAGCAGTGGAATAGAAACGGTGATGCAGTAGAGTGTGTTGCTGTTATTCCTGATAGTACTTATGCAATGTTTCATGCTGAGATGGTAGCTGATTGTGTTAAAAATGGTCAATATGATGTAACAACGATGGGTTCAATGGCTAATGTTGGTCTTATGGCACAAAAAGCAGAAGAGTATGGTTCTCACCCTACAACTTTTGAACTCTCAGAAGCTGGGAAAGTGACTGTGACTGCTGAAGATGGTACAGAGTTGATGTCATTTGATTGTGAAAAAGGTGATATCTGGAGAATGTCTCGTGCAAAAGATATTCCTATTAAAGACTGGGTTCGCTTAGCAGTTGAGCGTGGTCAAATTGAAAAAGTGCCAGTTATCTTCTGGTTAGATGAAAACAGAGCTCATGATGCAGAAATGATTAAAAAAGTAAATACTTACTTGAAAGATTTAAATACTGATGGTTTAGATATTCAAATCATGAATGTAACAGATGCAACACGCTTCACAAATGCTCGTGTGCGTGCAGGTGAAAACACTATCGCTGTAACTGGAAATGTTCTTCGTGATCACTTAACAGATATGTACCCAATCTTAGAGCTTGGGACATCTGCAAAAATGCTTTCTATCGTTCCGTTGTTAGCTGGTGGTGGTCTTTATGAAACAGGCGCTGGTGGTTCTGCTCCTAAGCATGTTGATCAATTCTTAAAAGAGGGTCACCTTCGTTGGGACTCACTTGGTGAAATTCTAGCTCTTGCTGAATCACTTCGTTTTTTAGGAAACAAACACTCAGATGTTAAACTCGCGGCACTAACTGCTGGTCTTGATATTGCTAACGATGCTTATCTTGATAACTCAAAAGAGCCATCTCGTAAATGTGGTGAACCTGACAACAAAGCTTCTCACTTTTTTGTGGCTCAATACTGGGCTAAAGCATTAGCTGAAGGTGATAACGCTGAATTAGCTGCTAAGTTTGCTCCTGTTGCAAAAGAGTTAACTGAAAAAGAAGACACTATCATCGCAGAACTCTTAGCTTCTGAGGGTAGTCCAAAAGATATTGGCGGTTATTTTAAGCCAGATATTGCTAAAGCGACTGCAGCAATGCGTCCATCAGCTACGTTGAATGCTATTATCGACGCTATATAGCGTTTAGTAACTAAAGAGATTTTCTCTTTAGTTATTTTGTTTTTACTATGAAACTAATTAATAGTTTTATTCAGAGACAAAATAGTCAGTAAAAATAAATATATAGGGAGTTTATATGCATAGAGAAAGAGGGAAGAGAGTCGGTATAGTTGGAGCAGGGAATGTTGGCGCCACTGTAGCATATTCACTTGCAATGCTTGGATCTTGTCACGAAATAATTCTTCGTGACAACAAAATAGATGTTGCACGCGGTAAAGCATTAGATATGTCTCAAGCTGCATCTGCCGTTAGAAGCCATACTGTAGTAAAAGTTGCTGAAGATATGAGTGAACTTACGGATTGTCACGTTGTTGTTGTAACGGCTGGTAGTCCAAGACTTCCTGGCATGAGTCGTGATGATTTACTTATGATAAATGCAAATATTACAAAAGAAGTGATTGAAGGTATTGCAAAGTATTCTCCTAACGCTGTAATTATTATGGTTTCAAATCCCTTGGATGCAATGACCTATGTTGCACTTAAAGAATCTGGTTTCGATAGAAGTCGTGTTATTGGTATGGCTGGAATTCTTGATAGTTCAAGGATGGCTTCATTTATCCAAGAAAAACTCGGTTATGGCGGGGGTCAAATTCGCGCCTCTGTGATGGGAGGACATGGTGATGATATGGTACCTCTTCCTCGCTACTCAACGGTAGCGGGTGTACCTCTTTTTGATGTTTTAACTGATGCTGAGATAGAAGAAGTTGTGCATAGAACACGTCATGGTGGAGCTGAGATAGTAGGACATTTGAAAACTGGATCTGCTTATTATGCTCCTGCGAAATCAACTGCTATTATGGTAGAAGCTATTTTAAAAGACACTAAACAAATTCACC
>JALSLR010000094.1 GCA_026988245.1 Sulfurimonas sp. | reverse complement strand
AAAAGTGATAAATATTTAGCTCATCTTGAAAAGCAATTAAAAAGATATAGAGAAAGCATATTAAAGACTACATTTGAGAATGAAACAGCAGTAAATTGGTTAATGCTTGAAAGTATTTTTGATATTGAAAGAGGTGGTTCACCTAGACCTATTAAGAGTTTTTTAACTGATGCCGATGATGGTGTTAATTGGATTAAAATTGGAGATACTAAAGTAGGTCAAAAATACATAGAAACAACCAAGGAAAAAATTATTCCTGAAGGGCTTAAAAAAAGTAGGCTTGTTGTAGAAGGTGATTTTATTTTATCAAACTCGATGAGTTTTGGAAGACCTTATATTATGAAAACCAAGGGAGCTATTCACGATGGTTGGTTAGTTTTTAGAGAAAAAATGGAAAATATTAATAAAGACTACTTTTACTATTTATTAAGTTCTGCCTATATGTATCAAAAATTTAGTGCTAAAGCATCAGGTTCAACTGTTAAAAATTTAAATAAAGAATTAGTAAAAAAAATCAAAGTACCTCTACCTACTGCTACAGAACAGAAAAAAATAGTTGATAAAATAGAAAAACACTTCTCAATTATTGACAAACTAGAATCAGTAGTACAAAAAAACATAACAGAATCAAAACGAATAAGACAAAGCATACTAAAACAAGCCTTTGAGGGTAAGCTAGTAAAACAAGACCCAAATGATGAGAGTGCAGAAGAACTACTTAAAAAAATAGCAAAAGCAAAAGAAGAGTATAAAAAAGAGATAAGTAAGAGGAAGAAAAAACAATGAGCCAAACACTATATGCCGTAAACCAATACCCTATTCAAATACTGCTTTCTTGGGTGCAAGCAGGAGAGATAGCTATTCCAGAAATACAAAGACCATTTGTATGGGACACTAAACAAGTAAGAAAGCTCATTGATTCCCTTTATAAGGGTTATCCTGTAGGCTATATTATCGCTTGGAAGAACCATGATATAAGACTGAAAAATGGTGAATCTTCAGCAGGTAAAAAAATACTTATAGATGGACAACAACGAATAACTGCATTAATGGCATCTATCTTAGGTCAAAAAGTGGTAAATGCTCACTATAAAAAGATACGAATACAGATAGCTTTTCATCCTATGAAAGAGAGGTTTGAAACCTTTACTCCTGCTATAGAAAAAGATACTACTTGGTTTAACGATATTTCACTACTTATTGATAACTCTACAAATCTTTTTGATATTGTTAATGACTACATAGCGATAAATCCAGATGCAGATCAAGCAACTATATTTAATAGACTGCAAAAATTAAGAAATATTGTCAATAATCAAATCGGTCTAATCGAATTAGATAGTTCACTCGATATCGAAGAAGTTACAGAAATATTTATTCGTATAAACAAAGAGGGCAAAACACTTAGTCAAGCCGATTTTGTAATGTCAAAAATATCTGCAAATGAAGAGTATAGAGGTCATGAACTAAGAAAGCTTATTGATTATTTTTGTCATTTGTCTGTGCTCCCAGAGGATTATGAATCTATAACAAGCCAAGATACTGATTTTAAGAAGATAGAAGAACTCAAAAAGATTACATGGTTAAAAAATGAGAGAGAAGACCTGTATGACCCTGATTATACTGATGTACTTCGTGTTGCTTTTGTTAGTCAATTTGGTAGAGGGAGATTGAGAGATCTTGTTGCCTTACTATCTGGTAGAAATTTTGAAACAAGAAAGTATGAAGAAAGTATTGCTGAAAACTCTTTTAAAATGCTGTGGAAAGGTGTTATGAATGTAGTCTCAGAAACTAATTTTAAACGCTTTATGATGATACTTAGGTCAGCTGGTTTAGCAAGCAAAACATTAGTAGGTTCTGTAAATGTAGTTAATTATGCCTATATCGCATATATCCTATTAAGAGAGTCTGGTGTAAAAGCAGATGTAATTGAGAGTTATGTAAAAAAATCGTATGTGTTTAATATATTAACAGAGAGATTTGCAGGTAATCCTGAGGGGACTTTTGATTTTGATATTAAGAGAATAAAAGAACAAGGTTTTATAGCATACTTTGATAGCTTAGAAAAAACTATGCTAGGAGATACTTTTTGGGATGTTGCTTTACCTCTTAAGATGAATACTCCTGTAGCATCAAGCCCGTTTTATAGAATATATCAAGCTGCACAGTGTGCTAGTCACGATAAAGGGTTTCTCTCTAAAGCTATTAGTATTCAAGATATGATTTTACATAGAGGAGATATTCATCATATCTATCCTAAAAAGTTCTTGCAAGATAAAGGCTATAAGCGAAATAAATATAACCAAATCGCTAACTATGCTATAACTCAAAGTGAAATTAATATTAAAATAAAAGACACAGATCCAAAAATTTACTTCCCAATCGTTAAAAAACAATGTGATGGTGGAGAGTTGATTTATGGTGGTATTGATGATAAAAATGAGCTTGAAGAGAATTATAGAATGAACTGTATCCCTCAGTATATGATAGATGGTGAGATACCAGAGTTTGAAGTTTTTCTAGCAGATAGACAAAAATTGATGGCTCTTAAAATTAAAGATTATTACAATAGCCTCTAAAGGAAAAAGATGAATCAAACTAATGCAATGGTACAAAAACTATGGAATTTCGCCACAGTACTAAGAGATGATGGTATAAGCTACGGAGACTATGTAGAACAACTTACCTATCTAGTATTTTTAAAGATGGATTATGAACGAACCCTGCCGCCCTTTGAGCTAAACTCAGATATACCTCAAGAGTGGAACTGGGAAAGTTTACTTGCACTTGAAGGTGTTGATTTAGAGATACAATACAGAAATCTGCTAGAAGCACTCTCTAAAACAACTGGACTCATAGGACTTATCTTTAGAAAATCTCAAAACAAGATACAAAATCCTGCACTCCTCAAAAGACTTGTAAACCTTATCCACGATGGTGGTAAGCAGAGTTGGTTAAGCATGAGTGTTGATGTAAAGGGTGACATCTATGAAGGATTACTAGAAAAAAATGCACAAGATACAAAAAGTGGAGCTGGTCAGTACTTTACACCAAGAGTCATTATTGATGCTATGGTAGAGATAATGAAGCCAACACCAAATGATACTATTTTTGATCCTGCATGTGGAACAGGTGGTTTTTTACTCTCCGCGTATAGCTACATACATAAAAATTATAGACTAAACAAAGAAGAAGAAAAAAGAGTGAAAGAAGAAGCATTAGGAGGCTGTGAGCTAGTTGCCAACACTGCTAGACTTTGTGTTATGAATATGTATCTTCATAACATCGGTGGTCAAAAGAGTCCAATAGAAGTAAATGATTCACTCTTGGTTGCTCCAACGAAACACTACTCGATGATACTCTCAAACCCTCCATTTGGAAGTAAAAGTGCTATTAAAATCATAAATGAAGATGGCAAAGAAGATAAAGACTCAGTAAGCTACCAAAGAGATGACTTCTGGGCTACGACAAGCAACAAACAACTAAATTTTGTGCAACACATCAACTCACTACTAGAAATCAATGGTAGAGCTGCTGTAGTCGTTCCTGATAATGTTCTGTTTGAAAATGGAGCTGGAGAAACTATAAGAAAGAAACTCTTAGAAAATACAGACTTACACACAATCCTAAGACTTCCAACAGGTCTTTTTTATGCTCAAGGCGTAAAAGCTAATGTTATTTTCTTTGATCGAAAAGGTGCTAGTGAAGAGGTGACTACAAAAGAGACATGGATATATGACCTAAGAACAAACCAACACTTCACACTTAAACGAAGTCCTATGAAAAAGAAAGACTTAGAAGACTTTGTAAAGTGCTACAACCCTGATAATAGACACGAAAGAGTTGAAACAGATAGGTTTAAAAAGTTCACTTATGATGAAATTATAAAAAGAGACAATACCAACTTAGATATATTTTGGTTAAAAGATGATAGTGTAGAAGATAGTGCAGACCTACCAGAACCTAAGGTATTGATAGAGGATATACTTGAAAATTTAGAGTATGTTAAAAGTGAGTTTGAAGAGATTTATGAAGAGTTGAGTAGATAAGATGGATGATAATTCTCTATACACATTCAACTGGAAAAAGTTGGCTCCCAAACTTTCAAAAGTATATGTATCATTGGGCTTTATATAGGATATTAAAAGAACATGAAAACAATCAAAATAGTTATTAAATCAAATTAAAGTTAAATATTTACAATATTATGTCAAAATACATTATTAAAATAGTTTCGGAGAGTACTTATGCTAATTGATTTTAAAGTAAAAAATTATCGTTCAATCAAAGATGAGCAAGATTTGAGTATGCTAAGTACTAAACAAAAAGAACATATTGATACACACACTTTCAAGTCAAATTCTGCTACAAAAATAAATCTCTTAAAAACAGCTGCTATTTATGGTGCAAATGCAGCAGGTAAATCAAACTTCATAAAAGCTCTTAAAACTATGCAAGAGGTAGTCATTAACTCTATGTCAACATATCAAAGGGGACACCTGCTTCCAATAAAACCTTTTTTATTCGATGTTGAAACAAAAAATGAACCGACTGAGTTTGAAGTAAATTTTATAACGAATAGTGTTAGGTATCAATATGGTTTTAGTGCTACACAAGAGAGAATTGTTGAAGAGTGGTTGATTGCATATCCAAAAGGGAGACCTCAGAACTGGTTTGCTAGAGTTTTAAATACTCAAACTGGCACTCCATCTTATGATTGGCAATTTGGTGAAAAGTTTACTGGTCAAAAACAGTTATGGCAAGAATCAACAAGAGATAATGCCCTATTCCTTTCAACAGCAATTTATCTAAACTCTGAACAGCTAAAACCAGTTTATGATTGGTTTGATAAAACACTTAAAATTACAGGTGTAGGTGGATGGACTCCAAAATCTACTATAGAACTATGTAAGCAAGATAAACATAAAAATAGTATTTTACAATTTTTACAAACAGCTGATATGGATATAGATGATATTATTATAGATGAAAATATAACAAAATCAAAAGATAGTGAAGGATTAGGGAAAGGACTTGCAGCATTACTTATAGAGATTGATGAAGCATATAGTGATGTAGATACTTCTATGGTGACTATGATGCACAAAGATAATTCGGGGAAAAGGGTTCCTTTGAAACTAGAAGAGGAATCAGATGGTACTCAAAAACTATTTGCTTTTATTGGTCCGTGGTTGGACTCTTTAGAAAATGGGCATGTTCTACTCATAGATGAACTACACGATAATTTTCATCCGCTAATGGTAAAGTTTTTAGTAGATTTATTTCATAATAACTTAACAAACAAGTCTAATGCGCAACTAATCTTTACTACTCATGAGACCTCTATTTTAAGTCAAGATGTATTTAGAAGAGACCAGATTTGGTTTTGTGAAAAGAAGAACAAAGCAACTGAGTTATATTCACTTGTAGAGTTTAAAGCTAGAAAAGGTGTAACAGACTTAGAAAAAGCCTATCTTTCAGGAAGATACGGTGCCTTGCCTTACTTTAAAAACATCACTTTAGAGATGGGAGAAGTATAATGGGTACTGATGATTTATTCAAAAGAAGAAAACAATCAGCACTCAAGAGTTCTAAGCGCAGAATAGAGTTAAGAGAATCGTACGATAAAGTTCTTATAGTCACAGAGGGAGAGAAGACTGAACCTCTTTATCTGTCGGCTGTATGTGATTATTTTGGACTTAATCAAGCAAATATAGAGATAGATCCAAAAAGTGATTCTTCCCCTACAAGTGTAGTTAAATATGCAAAGTCTTTAATAAACAAAAATAAAATTGATCCTTATAACCATGTTTATTGTGTGATAGATAGAGATGCTCATCAAGATTTTCAAAAAGCATTAGACCAAGTGGCGAGTTTTAAAAACAAAGATACAAAACTGCATATCATACTCTCTGTTCCATGTTTTGAATACTGGATACTTTTGCACTTTATATATACCACAAAACCTTTTGGTGTAAGTGGAGATAGCCCATGTCAAGAGTTAATAGATAGTGAGTTAAAGCAGTATATATCTAACTATGAAAAAGGTAATACTTCTATGCTTACAGATTTAGTTAAATGTCAGATTGATGTAGCAATAGCAAATGCTAAACGAGCATACGATGAAGCTAGAAAAAGAGGAACTGAAAATCCTAAAACAGAGCTTCATATACTTGTAGAGTATCTTAAAAACTTAAAGAACTAAAAATAATAAATTAATCCTCTTTAGTTAGTTCTAAAACACCATCGTTAGCACTCTGACTATGTGAAAGGTGATCAACTGTCTGATAGTAAGATGTTACAGTTCCACTATGTTGATGTCCTAAAGAAGCAGATAACACCTGTGCCGGAACACCTGCACTGCCAAGCGCAGAAACAAGTATATGTCTGAAATAGTGCATTGTAAGCTCCTCTATACCTGTTGCTTTTTTTATCTTTTCTAACTGCCATCTGGGAGAGGATAGTTCTTTGCCCGTTGTAGGGGAAGCAAAAACTAAAGAGTGTTCAGCATCACTCAACTCTAACAAAGCTTCACGGAGAACCAAAGGAATATCATAATACTGGTCAATGCCAATTTTATTGTGTTCAGCCACAATGATATATGAATTTTCCTTAAAATTTATATGTTGCCACTCTAGTGTACGAATTTCATTCCATCGTCTTCCAAAAAGAGCAAACAGAAATAATGCACGATAAAAAGGCTCATCTTTGTAAAGCTCCATAATTGTATGGTGTAGTAATTTTAATTTATCAATAGGCTTAGTTACAAACTTTTTTGTTTTTGTCTCTTTTTTAGGTATCTCTATCGGTGGAAGTCTATCTATAGCACCATTTACCATTGCATATTCTAATATAGGCTTTAAAACTTGTCTTAAACATTTCACAATATTACGATGAGAATTACCCACTTCATTTTGCTTAGTTTTTCCACTGTTTTTCATATTATCAACTATTGTCAGTATGTTATGCTCTATAACCTTAGTTACTGCTTTTTTACCGATAACGGGTTGTATATAATTTTTATACATACTTTTACGATCTCTAGTCCAAGATGAATCATCACACTTTTTATCAAAATACATCTCAGCAATTTTATCAACTTTCGTATTTTTGTTAAATGGGTTAAACAGAGACTCTTTTAAATCTTCACGATACTCCTCAGCTTCTCTACGAGCCAATCTTTTTCTATCTCTTAAACCAAAACTAGCTTTAATGCTAAATGTTTTACTGTACTCTTTCCCATCCATTGTAAATCTATAACGAAATTGAGTGTAATCTTCATTAGCAAATAGACCCGTTTCTACTTTGTTAAGAAACTTTTTTTTAAATGAATTCCCATGTGCCATGATGTTGTCCTAAGTTTTTGGTTCCCGAGTTGGTTCCCGTCTTGGTTCCCGAGTTATTGTAAAACAATAGTACTATGTAAGGAATTAAAAAGAAATTAAACCCCTATATTTAGGGATTTCTAAACTAAAAAGAACTTTAAGGAAACATATATTGCAAGTCTTGAAAACCGGCGAGGGTCATACCTCCCAGGGTTCGAATCCCTGAGGGTCCACCACTTATAATTCCAGCAACTTCCAAAAAAGTCTACTCAACACCTATAATAGCTACTCTAAAGCACTTTCATACTCCACTATATTCCATTCTGGTTTTTCAAAATCTATCATTTTTTACGGTACAATTAACAGTACATTTTTTTCAAAAACAAAAATACTGTTATAAGGAATCTATTATGCCAAAGATTACGAAACCACTAACTGATACCGAAATAAAAAATGCAAAAGCAAAAACAAAACAATATAACTCAACTTTCGCACATAAAACCCAACTCTTTTTGCGTATAAGCACTGAGAAGAGCGATAATCTGTAGCAAGTTTTTATTCTCCTTGACAACATTTTGAATTTCAGAGATTTTTGTGAGTATTTTTAT
>JALSLR010000093.1 GCA_026988245.1 Sulfurimonas sp. | reverse complement strand
GTGAGTGGTAAATGAAACAGACTCCTAAAAACTTGATTATCATTGAAAAATATGAAGAGTTCGTAAACTATACTTATCCAGTATTGCAAAATATACCTAGAAAACATGGTGTAGTTAAAGAGCGAATTTTACTTATAAGAAAAGATAGTGTTGTTCGTGCAAAGCGAAAAATTAAGAGATACAAAAAACAAAATGATGTAACTAATCTAAAACTATTTTTAGCTTCCTGGATTGGACACTTGGGAAGTGCTGATAGTTGGAATTTAGTTAAATTTATAAATCAAGAGGAGCAGTTATGCAAGATGAAATTAGTGTTAAGCCGTTAGTGGATATATTGAGTTTACAACTTGGAGAGCAGGTTGTTATGAGTGGTGATAGTTATGTTTATATGCAAGGGTTATTGCCAGTTAATCAGAGTGATGTTGATGTTGCTTTGTTGGAGCAAAAATCGTTGTATTTGAGCGATTTACGAAAAAGTAAGAGTAATGAAATTACACAAGCATTTAACAATGCAGTAGAAGCAATTACTTCAGCTTTGCCACATGAAATGGTAAGCTGGAGAAATCAAGAAGATGAGGCAAGAGCATATATAGCTGATAGCACAACAGCTACTCCGTTCATAGATTCTCAAGTAGCTACAAGGCAACTAGAAACTAAAGATGAATTAGTGGCTAAGATAATTGCTAATGCAGATGCTTATCAAGTTGCTTATGCTAGTTTACTTGGTAAATATCAGAATCTTAGTAATGCCATTAGTGTTGCTACTACAGTTGATGAACTTAATTTGATTGTTTGGTAAAAGATGAAATACCCCACAGTAAAAGCAACTGAGCGAAACACTTTTTTTTTAGAGGAACAGTACCAAGCTAAAAACATACAAATACCAAAAGGATATGAGAGCAATGGTGCAAACATTCCTCGTGTCTTTTGGAGTATCATCCCACCATTTAAACCAAAATATCAACCTGCAATTTTCATTCATGATTATCTCTGCGACTTAGAAAAATACAAACTTGCAGATGATTTATTTGAAGAGATACTTTTTGAGATAGAAAAGTCGTGGAGAACTAAAGCAATGGTTAAAGCTGTAAGACTTTACCACAAAATCAAATATGGAGTATAAAAAATGCCACACGGATGGGAGTTAAGTTTATTTATTGCAATCTCTGGAGTTGCTGGAACTTTTGCAGTTATAAAAAACAAAGTAAATGAGGGTGGAACAAAAGACAAAGAGCAAGATACACGAATTAAGGAACTTGAAAAGTTTATGAATGAGAAAGCTCCTCTTTTAGAACATCTCTCAAAAGTAGAGAATGCTTTTGGAAAAAAGTTAGATGAACATGCTGGAGCTATTGTTACAGTGAAAGAGAAGATAACTCAAGCTCCAACGATGAAAGAAGTTAGAGATGAGTTTGTGACAAAAGAGATGTTTAAACAGATGGAAAAACATATAGATGAGAAATTTGACAGAGTCGAGATGGGTTTGTCAAAGATACTTGAAAAACTAGAAAAGGATTAATATGGACACTACACTTCAAGAACTAATAAATCAAGTACTTATACTCATAATAACTGCAATATTTGCAATAATAGGAGCTTATTTAAAACAGCTCATCAAAACTAAAATAGATGTAACAAAATACGGTTTTGAAAACGAGAGAGTAGAGCGAATACTTGACAATGCTGTATCGTATGCAGAACAAAAAGCAAAAGACTACACAAAGTCTCAATCTGCAAACATAGCCTCAAGCAAAAAACTAGACTTTGCACGACAATATATAAACACAGTAGATAGAAAAGTAGTCCAAAAATATGGTAATGAACTCAACCAGATGCTAGAGCGAAAAGTAGCTCAAAAGTTTGGTGCATAAAAATGGACTGGGTAAAACTTCTTTTAGGTTTTTTAAAAGAGGTCGTGCCTACTATAACAACTTTCATAGTAGGTAGAAAATCAAAAGAACTGGAGCAACTCAAAGATGAAAACGATAAACTCAAAAAGTATGATGATATTGAAACTGATGAGCATAGCATTAATGATGTTTACACTTCAAGCATGTGGAAGTAAAACTATTATCTGCCCTAAATACCCTCCACCTACCCAAAACACTCTCAATAAAATCTCTTCTTTAAAGGATAATGATGTCAATGAGTGGATGTTAAAACAATATAAACTAAATCTAAAACTAAAGGCTTGTAATGAATGAACTAATAAACAGCATAAAAGAGCATGAGGGCTTTGTCTCAGATGTATATAAAGACTCACTAGGCTTTGACACAGTAGGATATGGCACAAAGATGCCACTCTCAAAGACAGAGGCTGAACTCATACTAAAACATCGTTTAAATGAGAAGATAGAATCTATCATAGAAAAAAAACCTATTATCTTGACACTTCCACAAGATAAGCAGTTCGTACTATTTGAGATGGCATATCAACTCGGTACATGTGGTCTTTTGAAATTTAAGAAGATGTGGAAAGCAATAGAAGAAAAAGACTATACAGAGGCTAGTGTAGAGATGCTAGACTCAAGGTGGGCAAATCAAACTCCAAGTAGAGCTAAAGAGCTTAGTAAGAGAATGAGAGCTTAAAATGATGGGTACTCTCTAAGAGAGTGCTCCATGAAGTCACAGAGACACACGAGAAAACTTCTACCCCTCCTCCTGGATGTTTTGGAATTAAAGAGCATACACTTTTAGCTTCTTCTTTAAAGGATTCATCTGCAAAGTTTCTAGTGAGCTACAATGACCATGAACTCATAAGAGAACTATATAAAGACTTTAATATAAAAGAAACAAAAGAGATAGAGTACACACTTGGGAAAAATGCTCATGGAGTAGCTAAAAAAGTTAGAGAGATTTATATCACAAACTATGAGTTAAAAGAGAATTTGTTTAGCTAAACAAACACTTTGCTATAATTGGCATAAAAAAAGGCTAATGATGTTTGTAGGAGCAAGTAAAAATATAGGTGGTGGTTTTAGAATAGGAGTCGGAACTCGTTTAGGCTCAAAGAAAAAGGGGATGACAGCAGAACAGAAAAAAGATAAAGATTTTATGAGTTTTTTATCTACTGCTCAAAAAGATATGAATGAAGCTCTTGTCACTTTTATTGAAGCGAATGGAGAAGATTTTAAAAAATTAATGAAGTCTAAGGTTGATTTAGATGAAGTATTTTTAAACAATGATGATTATAAAGAATTTAAAGAAACTTTCGATGATGCAAAACTTAAAATAGATAAAATAATTTATAGTGGAGACTCTGGAGTATATGCAAAAAGACAAATAACAAATGGAATTTTTGAGATAAAGAACTTCATAGATACTAAGTATCCAAATTTTAAACCAAAATATAAAATAGGAAGTACAGGAGGTTTTTTTGGATTTATAAAAAGAGTTGTATATGGGGTTATCTTATTAACTGTTGCTTTGATATCCATAGGTATTATTGCAAGTCCATCTAAAGATAAAACTACGACTCAAGTCCATTCTCAAGAAGTAGTTAAATAATTATTTTTAAAAATGAAATACTTGCCCAATATGTAAATCTGGTATAGAACTTTGAGGGATATTTAAAGAAGTTGCTATAAATTTAATGGTATCTTTTTTATTACCATCAAAAGCAATTAATTTCACTCCATGTTTTATGCCAGTATCTATCACTCTCCACTTTCTACCCTGCTTTACTATTTCGATTTTTGCCATAACTCAATCTTCTCTTTTAAAGGAGCTGGGAACGCTCTCCTTTTTACTCCAGTATAAACTGACAACTTATCTAAAATCATATCTGTGACCTCTTTCGTTCCTTGCTCTATCTCAAGAGTAGTGAAGTCGCTCATAGTACATGAGAACTTCTCTATAAGTCTCTCAGTGAGATTTACTTGCTTTGCTAAGATGCCATCATAGAGATTGTAAAAGCTTGTAACTGTAAGAGTAGCTTCAATAGATACATTTAACTTTTCAAAGTGATCTATAGTGCTTCCCCAAACTTCTTGAGATATTTTAAGGGCTTGAGCAAATTCTCTCTTATTTGACTTCGCTTTTTTAGAGAGATACTTTTTCACTCTCTGCCTAACTTTGTTTATAGATTCAACTCTCTCTTCTCTTCTTTTAGGGTTATAGTTGAGCATGATAGAATCTATCAATATTGATAATATTATCGCTTGAGTCACAACTGATAACTCTTCTTTTATGGGAGGAACTTTACACATAGCTAAAGCTCCTTTTCTAAGAGCTTGTAACCAAACTCTATAGCATTACTAGCTAAAGGAAAACCACCTACTTGCCTTTTGCTCTCATTCATCGTAACAAAGAACTGAGAGACTACAGGGGAAAACTCAATCGTGAAATCTTCAAATTTTGCATAATGTATCATTTTTTTACCTCTAAAGTCCACATCCACTAAACTGAATGTATTTTACTGTATCGCCATCTATAACTCTTTTATGTAAACAACTCACTCCATCAAAGAAGATGCACTGCTTACAAAGTTCTACTATTTCTTTTTTCATTATCAATTTTATAAACTTGATTTTATAGTGCTTCCAGTTCTAACAAAAAGCACTTCCAAAACATTTATCATCGCTTTTGTAGCAAAATCTCTTTTGCTATTTGGATAAAGTTTCAACTCTTCTTTAAAGGCTGTATAAAGTTCATCATCTTTTAGCTTGATTTTTCCACCTTTTAGAAGCCCTACAGCATAAAAAGCTGATAAACCTACATTTGCACTCTCTTCAAGTTCTTCAACCTTTAGAGGCTTTAATTCTTGTTTTACTGTTTTAGTGATTAGCGAGCTTGGAATATATACTTTTTTAGAGTTGTTTTCTTCACAAAACTCATGAACTGACTCAAAGAAACTATCTGCCTCGATAATATTTTCCTGATAATCCAAAATAACAGCATCTTTATCTTTCTTCTTAAACGCAACTAGCACGATAGGCTCTGCTGTATTCTCTGGGTTAAAAGAGATAATTGTCGAGCTTCTATCTTTTGTCGTGCTTTTGTAAGTTTCAAAGTGTTGGTTTTTAAAGTATTTTCCATCAACATTTTGAGGCTCTTGCATGAGCTGAGACCAGTAATAAGATGGGTCTTTCTCTTTCTCAAGATGTAACATCTCAAGAGGGTACTCTTTGTGAGCAATAGGCTTTCCGTTTATCTCAGCAGAAAGCTTGAGTTGTTTAGCTCTTCCATCTGTAAAGTAATCAGAATATAAGTCCATTAAGTAACCTGTAGTATCTGCTTTATGCAATCTCTGCATAATAACAATGATAGGCACTCTGTGGTTATTTTTTCTATTTAACACTGCACTTTTAATAGCACTGTTAGCAGATGCAATCCTTACGATGCTGTCTTGAGCCTTGTGTGGGTCATCAATAACTATACATCCGTTGAAGTTGTCAATGTCATCTTTACGACCAGCTCCAAAACCTGTTACTTGTCCTAGTGTAGTTTGTGCAAATAGACCACCACCTAAAGAATTACTAAAATCCTCTTTCTCTCTTTTATAGGTACTCTCAACATGCTCACTTATCTCTGGTATTTTGAAAATCTTTGTAATAGTTGAATACATACGATTTACAAGCAAATCAGAATAAGTATAATAATTGTTGTAAGTCTTCCCACTTTTAAACATTGTCCAAGCGACGAAGTAAGTTAAAAGTGTAGTTTTTCCTAGCCGTGGTGGAATGTTTATAAACAGTAATAAATACTGTAATTTATAAACATTCATTAACTCTGTTTTAATTTTTTTATTATAGCCAAGCCACTCAAACTCTTCTCCAGTTATTCTCTTATGAATAAAGTTTACAAAAAATTCAAAATCATCCTGTATCTGTTTAATAATATCTAGCTGTTCAAAAGTCTCGCTCATTTATTTATCTCCTTATGCATCAAATAATCCACCGAGAAGCCTATCATCACTTAAGGCAATTTCAAACTCTCCATCCATTAAGAACTTTAAGTCTATTTCTTCATTTCTACCACTTTTAAAGCAGTCACATTCAACATCAAACCAAATGAACATATAATTGCTCCACCATTTAAGCTTTACTCTTACATCTTCATTTTTTGCTTTTTCAAGTGCCTCAGCTCTATTCATTAGAACAACTTCTCTGCATATTGCTCTAATTTTCTCTCAAATCTCTCAAATAGAGAATCTACTTTTTTTATCATTTTTGCCATAACATATCCTTTTATGCTACAATGCGAATGAATTTTAAAACGAGTCCAATTGTTTTAAATCATCACATGTACTGGTTAGCCCTCTTATTTTGGTCGCTAAGGGCAACTGGTTATCCTCCTATTTTTTAAATTCCTTTTTTATCTTCTACAAACTCTGGAATTTTCATTCCAAATAAATTCATAATGTACTTTTACAAAATTAATTACAGATTCAATAAGCTCTCTATCTATATCAGTTATTGATATAAGATTTTTTGCTTCTTCAAAAATCTTTATACATTTTTTATTATTTTGCTCTTGATCAATTATATATTCTAATCTATCAACTATAATATGAAAAGTTTCTAGTTTTTCTTCAACATCAAATATATTCATCTTTAACTCTCCTCGATCTCTTTCAAAACAGCTTTCATTTTTTGATTGATAGC
Source organism: Sulfurimonas sp. (assembly GCA_026988245.1). Classification (GTDB taxonomy): domain Bacteria; phylum Campylobacterota; class Campylobacteria; order Campylobacterales; family Sulfurimonadaceae; genus Sulfurimonas. The sequence continues at coordinate 1,329 of JALSLR010000093.1, read as the reverse complement.
CATTTGCATAAAAGACTTTGTGTCCATACCTAAATGGTCTGCACATTCTTCTATGTATTGGAAGTCTATATCGCTATAAAACACTTGCCTAGCCTTTTTCTTTAGGTTTTCAGATACCTTTTTACGACCAGCTTTCCCACTCTCTTTTTTAGAGGCTGTGTCATCTGCTTCTTTGTATGTTTTATTTGTAGCACTTTTTTTTGCTTTGCTTACAATGTCATCCATTATGTTTAAATCTTTTTCGTTTGCCATGTTCTTACTCTCCTATCTCTTTTTTGATGTAAGTTATATATTTATCCCATTGTTCTAGGATAGACTCAGTCTTTTGATTTTTCTTTTTTCCGTAAGCACTTCGTAACAGTTTCATACTGTCTAAATATTCCTCAATGCCTAAACCTTTGTTTAGTGAGTTATTGAACAGCTCAGTCTTTTTCAGCTCAAAAAAGGCTTTTATACTAAAATCTTTAAATACCTTTTTGATGTTTTCAAAGTCTGCTTTATTCGTTGTCATAGTTGCTACTATGATGATATTTTTGTTAAGTTGGCTCAACTCATCAACTGCATTCACACTTCTCTTTATAGAGCTTATGTTATTGACTACAGGTACAACTACTAAATCACATCTCTCTATAATAGATGTAGTTCCAGCTTCAATAAATCCACCAAAGTCTATAACTGTATTTGGGAGAGACTCGAAGTCTAGCTCACTTATCTCTTTCAAGGACATTACTTTAGTATTTTTGTGCACTACCTCAACTACATCATCATCATTAGTGAGTATAATTGAGTCTGTAGCCTTAGCTGTGTTAATAGCTATAGGAGTCTTGCCAAGCCCACCTTTACGGTTAATAACTGCTATTACTGACATTCTAACTCCTCTCCATCATATTTAAATACACTACCGACTTTTAAATAAATAAGTGCATTATCTATCATATAGTTAAGAGCTTTCTCTTTAGCACTATTGCCTATGTAAGAGCATAGTGTTTTCTCAGTAACCTCAACAACTATATCCTCATCTAAAATTCTAACTTCTATACTAATCAGTTCCATTATTAATCTCCTACTTGTTAGACTAATAGTATAATGAAATATATATTAAAATAATATTAAATTATATAAAAATATTCTAAATTATTTTAAATAATAAAATATTATAAAATATAATATTATTTGAAATTAACTTAATTAAATTAACTAATATTTTTATTTAAGTTTATTTAATACATTAAGTAAATTTTTTCATAAAATAATAAAATATTATATAAAAATATAATTCATAACTTTACTTAAAATCTTATTAATCTCTATAAAGCCCTATAATAGGCA
>JALSLR010000092.1 GCA_026988245.1 Sulfurimonas sp. | reverse complement strand
CATAAAGTCAAATTTTGTGCCACTAAACTCATCTACAGATAAAGTAGAACCATTTTTGATATTTTCAGGGTTATCCCCTTTTATCATCATATCCGATTTACAAATAGCATAGGTCTCATCATTTATCTCTTTACCATAGAGATAGACATCTCCAGTAGCTTTGATGTTTCCTAGCTCATCTTGTATAAAATTTTGAGACTCAGTTAGCATACCACCACTTCCACATGCTGGATCATAAGTGGTCATAACAGGTGGCAAATTCTCTTTTACAGGGTCAAAGACAATATGTGTCATAAGGTCTATCACCTCTCTAGGGGTAAAGTGTTCTCCTGCTTCTTCGTTGTTATCTTCGTTAAACTTTCGTATAAGCTCTTCAAAAACATAGCCCATACCAAGATTTGTAAGTGGTGGTAATTTTTTACCCTCACTATCCTCTTTTTCTTTGTTGGTAAGGTTTATGTCTGGTGAAGTAAACTTTTCAAGTACCTCAAGCAGTACATCTTTGGAAGCCATGTGTTTTATTTGGGCACGGAGGTTAAACTTTTCAATAATCTCTTTAACATTAGGACTAAACCCATCAAGATATTCACTAAAATTTGCTTCAAGCATCTGTTGGGAATTTGTAGCAGTGTTGTGTAGCCTTAGGAGTGTCCATGGGCTGGTATTGTAAAAAACATAACCACTTGCATCTTTTAAACCATTTGCATCAAGTTCCGTAAGTCCTACTTCCTCTTTTTGAAACTTTACCTCTTCAAGAACAGCCTCTTTTGTAGGTTCTAACAATGCATCAAGTCTTCTTAAAACCACCATAGGCAAAATAACATCACGATACTTCCCACGCACATACACATCTCTAAGACAATCATCTGCAATTGACCATATAAAGCTTACTAATTTGTTGTGTGTTGCTTGATTCATTTGCTATTTCCTAAAAAGTTGCTGTGAATTTGGTTTATATTCACATTTATTTTATCTACTTCATTATACAATTTAATCTCATTATTAAAGTTTAATATGACTTGCTTCTTCTCGCTCTCTGATAATATAGGAATTTGTAGTTTTTTTATTTCGCTTGTAGCTATCTGTGGCATAGCTACACCTGCAACAAGTTGAGATAACATTGCTTGTCCAATATCTGATTTAAAAAACATATATAACTCTATCGCTCTATTTTTATCTTTAACTCGTATCACTTGCGATGCTTGTGATGCTATGACTGGCTCGGAAATTTCATCTATTATCGCAACTTTACCTATTGTTCCTTTGGTACTAACAAGTACATCGTAGGGTTGGAGTTTATAGGTTTCATACTTTTTAAATTGACTTCCTATTTTTTTTACCTTGCCGCCTTCTCTTGTAAATCCTGCTTTACTAAAATCTGATGGAGAAAGTTCATACACCTCTTTTCCTTTACCTTCATCTTTAAAGAGTTGTGATCTTCTTATCTCTGCTATCTCTTGTAGTTCAATAGTTTTATAGGATGACAATAGTTTTTGTAGCTCCTTTGCCTCTTGTGAAACGACATATCTGTCTATTGCTAGGGAATAATTGTTATCTTTTATCTCTTTGTTTAAAACTAATGTAGAGATATTATCTATTTCTATTTTATTTTTACATATATCAACAATTTTATCTATATTTTCAAATACAATTTTTCTACCATCTCGTTTAAAAAACTGTTCATCTTTTAGGTTTATAAACAGTACTTTATTACTGCTTCTGTGCTTGTTTATTACAAAAAAAGTAGTCTCTATAGATGTTGCACTGTGTAAATTTGGTGGTAACTGTACAATTGCATCGAGCAAATTATTTTCAACAAGATACTCCCTAAACTTCTCTTCTGCTCCTGCCCTGTAAGTAAATCCAACTGGCATTAAAACAACTGCTTTTTCTTTGCACTGAGCGAGTATATGCTCAAAATGAGCTACATCAAGATTAGTTCCTCTGTGTATTTTAAAACGGTTAAATTTATCATTTGAAAAATCAGGTTTACTTCTTAAACCAAAGGGAGGAAAAGAGAGTACAGATTCAAACTGTTTTAAAAGGTGAGGAGCATCTGGATTAATATATGCTGGGTTTTCTAGTGGATTGTTTAGTGCAAACTCAATATCTCTTTTATCTATAATTCTTACTAGTTCCGAAATAAAAGCATTTTTAGGGTTTTGACACTCTGCAAATATCTTTTTGTCTGTTTTATAAGCATAAGCAAATCCATTAGAAAAAGGGACATAGATACTATCATTCTCGTTGTTTAATAGTTTAATGCCAAGTTCTGCTATCTGATTTGAAACTGAAAAGTCACGAAGACCTTTTTGTGTGTAGAAGGCATCATTCACACTCATATATGAGGAATCATCTTCTACTGCATTGTATATAGCCACTAATACATCAGAATCTACCTTTAGTATATTACTGTGTTGGTTTAAATAGAATTTGAATACATTATGCTTTTTCGCTAACTCTTCAAATATCTTCAATAGCTTTTTAGAGTCTACTTTTTGAGTAAAAAATGTATTATATTTTAAAGTATCATCTGTAATCCCTGTAGATGATAAAATTTTCCAAGCTTTTAGTAAATAAAACACCTCTATAGCCTGTTCTTGAACTAAGTTTAAACGACCTAATATGTCAAATATATTTTTCTCTTTCAAAATGTACTCCTAGTTTCTTTTATAGCTGTCTGTGTTGTAAGCAGTAATAAGTGTATCATTGCTTAATACAACGGTAACACCACCTTTATCCATAATGCGAAGTAGCTCTTTTCTCATACTGTCAATCTCTTGGATTACTTTTTGAGTTGTCTTCTTATTGAGAATGAGCTTATCGCCTTTCTCTTTTCCATACTCATACACTAAGTCTATAAGCTTTTTAGATATTCCTCTTTGTGACATTCTAGCCAAAATATGATTTGTAGTTGTCATAATCTTTCCTTTTAGTTCGGTATTTACTAAATATATGAAAGAATTGTAACAGTTTTTTTATTACTTGTCAAGTAGTTTGGTGCAAACTAAAATATTTCAAAAAATATGAGGGTTTCTTAAAGGTTGAATTAACTCCAATTTTTATTATGTTGTAGCATGTATTTTGAGTATATTTTAGCAATATTTTCAGCTTAAAACTCATATTTTAGTAAACAGACAGAAGTCCTAAAATATACTTACAATATCTCCTCAACATGCTTACATATGGTCTTTATGATAGTTTCAACTATATCCTGTTTTCATATAAATATAGCATTAAAAGAGGCTCAATCAGCATATATTACAGAATATGAGATACTCATTACCATTTGTAAATATCTTCTTCAAAATGAAACAACTCAACAGTAAACATCCAATGCAAAAACTCATTTATATACATCAAATCAGGATAAACTCTATATGCTTCAAAGCCAATCTTTTTTATATCCCTTGCTCTAAAATTAGCAAAATTTTCATACTCAGTAATTTTATTTTGTTTTTCTGTAATAGTTGGGAAGCACATCACATGGTAGCGATCTAATGCCTTTGCTATTTCATCCATATTTATACCATTTTTACTAAAGAACTTTGGCTTTAGAGATAATTCAAATCGTGTTAAATCATATTTTAATCCCTCTTTGTGTGCCTTGTCGTATGTATAAGCATGCTTAGAAACTTTATGCAGTCTATCGTATCTGACATTTTCTATATACCTAGTCTCTTTAAATACTTGTTGCTGTGATAAACTAAAGTATTGTGTGTTTGGTGTTTTTTTAGTACATACAGTTAAAACATTATTAAATTTTGCATATATATCAATAGCTATATCTAACTGAGTAACTTTAAGGGGTAACTCATTGCTGTTGATAAATGCACATAATCTAAATAGACAATCGCTTGAGGCATTGTCTATAGCTTGGTTGTATCTCTGTAGTCCAGCTAATTTTATGCTAATATAGTAAATGTTAGTAGGTATCTTGTGTCTATCGTATGTACTATATATACCTGTAGAGATAGAAGCAATATATGTATCTTTGTAGTAAACAAAAAACACTCTATTTACTTTTCTGCTTATCTTATCTGTAAAATCTTTATAGTTCACAAAATAATGCTTACGAATGTAAGTAATAATATTGCTATGAACATTGTGTTGTTGTTCTCGAGCGTTAAAGTCTAGTTGTATCTTGACTGTATCCATATTTGTAGTGTAAGGTTTCATTCCTTTTCCTTATGTTAATATTTAGGAATAATACATACAGTAGTTATAACTTCGATTGTCTATTTATATAATTATTGGTTATATCTGATACCTAATTATACTCCCACTTTTTTCAGTAGTAATTAGTGAAAATAGAGTTTCTTATTACTGTATTATTTTCCATCATTAAATAGCTTAAAGAAAAAAATAATTTAATTTAAAAAAAGGGTGCTGTCACTAAAGTATCTCTACTTTAGTGACAGTTTGTTTATATCCATCATCATGAAACTTGTAATCTGGTTATCAAAGCTTGGATGATAGTTTTTCAATATCATCTTTTATCTCAATCTCTAGTGTTATTTTTGCTTTCATTCTGTACTACTTGAATTTGTAGGGATTAAGCATTAAAGTTCTATTTATATCTATTGGCTCTTTTAGCTTAAATACGGTTTTACCATCACACATATCCCATTGTTCGCTTATTGCTCCTTCTGTGTGATTATCTTTAAATCTATATGGATTCAGTAATCCTGACACATAATCATAACAAACACCAAGCTCATCTACTAGTGTAGCACCTGTTCTTAGTACCATCGCCATATCATCAGCATTATTAAAAATTAACTTATCTGTCACCATCTTTATCTTCTCCTTTTTGTTTATCATATTGTTTTATTAAAGCATAAACTCAATAGCATCTTTTGCACTACCAGTACATAATCCACCATCAACAAGATACTCTTCCTTATAGCAACCCTCTTCATCTTTTGTATCATTTGAATAAAGGTTTACTACAGAGCCTTTATGTCTGATAATGGTGTAGGATTAAAAGAGCTATCTACCTCTACGGGTAGATTTAGGCTTCCTCTTATCTCTTCTAATTCTGATAATGAAAAATATCCAAGTTCATTTTCTAAACCGACTACATATCCATAGCAGGTATTTGAGTCATTTTTAGAGAGTTCCATAATATACCAACTCCAATTACTATCAGGTGTAAAAAGCTTAACACAACAGAGAGGATTTATCTCTCCCTCTGTTGCATATAAATCTGGAATATCGTTCAGTAATGCTTGTGGTATTAACTTACTCATACACCTCCTCCTTATTGCACAGTGATGCAATAATTGCTGTACCTACAATCGTAGCAACTAATATAATATCTTTTGTTCTAAAGTTACAGTTTGGCTGTTTAATAATCTCCATATTATGCTGCCTGCTGTTCAAGTGGTTTGTACCAAAGCTTAGAAGCACCATCCCAACGAAAGCCACAAGCTTTAATACTGTCTTTCTTAGAAAATATATCATCACCGACTACTATTAAATTTTGCCCTTGTTCCATAATGGTTAATCCTAAATTATAAAGCGAAGCATAATCTTGAGGTGTATTGTTTTGTACATGTTGTGATGGTTGTTGTTGATACTGTTGCTGTTGTGGAATTTGTTGTGTTTGTGGTTGATTGTAGTTTTGTGAATTACCCTGATGTTGTCGGCTTTTATCGTAAAGACTATTACCAAACTGATTGCCGAAGCTCCTCATAGCTCTTTTAATGGCATCTGTTACTGCTTCTTTTGCTCCACCCTCGTGGGCATCAGCTAATGTTTTTGCAATCCCTGTACCAAATCCTACATCTTCACGGCTTATATCTTTTGTGTGTTGTTCATTGTGTACTAGCACCTGTACTATAGCTTTATAGCCTATGACATTGTTTTGATTATGGTTTAGCTCTTGAGATACCTGCTCTAATTTTGTAATGGCATAATCCCAGTTACCAAACCCAAAAATTTTATTAGCTGTCTCGATGATGTCAAACCCCTCTAAATACGAGAGGCTGACATTACCTTTTGAGCGACTTTTAATTCTACTGCTATCTAACTCATAAGATAGAACTTGATTTTGCTTATCATTAAACATCTTTGTATCCTTTTTATGCTGCTTGATTTTCTACTATTTTTAGTAGTTCATTGGCTTGGTTATTCACACTGCCTCTTCGTGGATTGATTTTTAGTTTTGCAGGTATCTTCTCTTTTTCTGTAAATACAACTACATATGGGTCTATTTCATCCATCGTCTCAAGTGTTTTCATAGCCTCCATCACTGCTTCTTTATCAACAGTTACTTTTGCATAGCCAAGTTGAATAAGAGCATCTTCATCTACAATCTCTAAATGTTCATTCTCTTTTTCTTTTGCAGGTGCAATAGTTATAGATGATATTGCAGTTCCATCAAGTCTATCTATTCCATACTCTGCTAAAACTTCTGCTGTGGCTTCAAGTGCTATAGCTTTGGCAACTGTAAGCTTTTTCTTTAAAGCTTGTAGCTCTTTTATATCATCACTAATATAAGCAATTTTATTATCAATCTCTTTTATACTAAGACCTATATAGTCAGCCTTTGCATGGTAGGGCTTATTTGATTCTAAAACTTGTCGTACATAGTTTTTAAACCACTCTTGTTTATCCGTTTTTATGTTTTCTATCTCTGTTTGAAGTCTATAATTTGTCATTTTCATAATTGTGTTCCTTATGCAGCTATTGCCATTTGTGGCTGTTTTATTGAAGCGATACGCTCTGCTATATCCCATAGACCTTTATTAACATCTACATCTTTACCAATAGACTTTATCTCTTTAGAAGTAAATCTGCGACCTGTTTCTTTGTTTATTCCTGATACATTTCCACGAAGTAAATTCTCTTGAATTACATTCATAACTGTATAGAGGTCATCTTCTCTATCTTCTTCTCTGTGAGGTATAAGCAGGTCTGCATGATTCACTTGCAGATGCTTATCAAATCTCAAAGGGATACTACTCTTAGCAAAAGACTCTTTTTCAAGTTCTGACAACTTAATAGATTCAAGTTGCTCTATCTTTCGCATTAGTTTTGGTTTGATGGCAGTAATTTGAGTAACTGCATAAGCTACATCGTTATCTTTTTCTCCAAGATGTTTAATCTTGTATGTTTGAAATACACTATCTGCAATTACAAGTCCATTGCTACATACAAAGCGATAGATACCTGCTGAGATAGAGAAGCTTTTGCTCCTATCGTGTGAATTAAAAAGGAGTAGTTCTACTGCATTCTCTTGTGGATGAAGTAAATCATCAAAGTGTCTAAATCTAACTAAGTGTTGTTGGTAGCCTTGTTTGTCATCATCTCTGACACTTGCTTCACTTACAGATACTGGATACCAGTTATTAGCTCGTATCTCTTCAATGACATTTATTGTAGGGATGAAGTGGTATTTATCACTTACATCGTAATGTGGTTCCTCTGTAAAGAGTGCTGGGGCTTGAGCTAAAAGCTCATCATTTGTTAATGGAAATTGTGACATGGTTGTCTCCTTTGATAATATGGTGGTTGAAACTCTATGAGTAAATCTCTAATCATCACAAGCTTCTTTTAAAGCTGTTGCTACTGCTATTGCGACTGTCAATACACTACATGCTGATGCCATTGTTGCTCCTTTGGAATCATTATTATTTGTTGGCAGATAAACTGCACCCTCTTTTTATCTTTGAAATCAACTCTTAACGAAGTAGTTGTCTAATAAATTCTTTTGGTAAATTGCATACATCTAAATCTACTACTTGCATCTCGCTCCCTTATGTGGCAGTAAAACAACTCTACATAGCTATCTACAAAAAGATAGCTATGTGTCTAAGATTATTTTTACTGTGTGAAATTTGGAATTGAAGAGTAGCTTTGTACTCTTGCTATATTAATGATATATGATTGAAAAACTTTGGAAATCACTTAAGAATTAGCAATTATTATTTAATCCTAAATGTAGCATAAAGTAATAGGGGCGATGAAGGGAAATTAAATTTTATAGATAGTCAGCCCTGAAAAACCAAAACACCCCTATTTCAAGTACTTTAAAGCCTATATTTAGCTATAATTTCAACAACAAAAACAAGCTAAAAAGCTCTAAATCCCTGAAATAGGACAACAACCTTGTCGAAAACCTCACAGAAAAATCTCTTTTATGGTTCACTTATGGATATG
>JALSLR010000091.1 GCA_026988245.1 Sulfurimonas sp. | reverse complement strand
CATGAGAAGCATCAAGAAGGGATATCTGCTTTTTAAGAGACTCTACACCAGATTTCATCATATCGGGACTAGAGTAAAAGCCACCTTGTTGGATGAGCTCCATAGATTTTAGCATTTCACGCATAGTTGACTTTAACTTTTGTGTTTTTGCATCAGTAGCACTCAGAGATGACGTTAAAAGTAATGCAACTAAACTGAGTAATATTTTTTTTCCTTTGGAATACTTTGTTATCATTCTAGCCCTTTAGTATTTAATAATGTCTTTTGTAAATTCTGATAATACTACAGTTTGAGCATTGTCTTTTACAAGTTTTTTGGCTTTTCTTTTACCACCATATTGCTCTTTCATCTCTGGCTTAAAAGATTTGAAATAGTCATGGAATTTATCTGGCCCTAAGACCCCTACTGCCCAGATAGTATCATCATCATGATGCTCTAGTACTATGGTTGCAAGTGGTTGGGGAGCTGGTCCACCTACTACTTTACACCCTTTGTGTGGATCATAAGCTGACATATGTGAGCCACATACTATAACACCACCATGGTCACACGCCATCGTCTTTTCATCTGTTTTTGTGTAGGATATAAAGGTATCTTCTTTGTTGATGTGCGTGAGTTGATGAGGGCAAATAGAGCTATATGCTACTATGTTAGACTCTTTACCAACGCCACCTTTAAAGATATATTCCTCTCCATCTTCACTCACAAGTTTAATCTCTTTGTCTGCCGCTTTTGGTAGTGCAAGGAGCATAGTTGTTGTTCCAACATGAGGATAATTAAAAACGTAGTTTTCTTCTTTGGTGAGTTTTGAAGCGAGGATTGGGTTGCCATCGGCATCTGTAAGTTGTACTTTGTTATATGTTTTAAACAAAGTGCCATCAGCGGCTCTAAGTTCACCTTCTATGAGAGATGGGGCGATAGCTACTAAGCTAACCCCACCCACGAGTTTTATAAAGTCTCTTCTTTGCATACGTTAAGTCCTAAAACCTAGTTAAACATGTCTCTAAACATACCTTTTGCCCATTCGTGAAGCGCTTTACCGTTGTTAAGACCAACTTTACCACGCCACTCATTGTTCATATCAACATTTGTGAAACCAGCAAGTTTTCTACCCTCATACTTGTACTCAGCTCTAACAGAGATAGCATGCTCAGGTTGAAGTGATACAGCAGAGTAACATACAGTTAATGGAGATTTCCACTTGATGTCACCTTTACCGTTGATACGCTCAGCGATAAGTTTACCAACATAGTGACCTTCAGAGTTTGAAGTGTTACCAGATTTTGAGTAACCCATAGGTCTAGCATCACCAGTTACATAGATGTTTTTCTCACCGATTACTTCATAAGTAAATGGATCGATATTTCCTTCTCTTTGACCATCAGGTTTAGCTACGCCACAAACTTCGATAAGTTTACCTGCACGAATATGTGGGTAAAATGCTGCATCTTCAAATTTGTAATCATCTTCCATCTCACCAGCGTTGACAACTTTTTTATCTAAGTCAATGCTATTGATTTTTGCACCAGGTACATACTCGATGTAGTCTTTGTACATCTCATCAAATGCTGAGTGGAAACCTTTTTTCTTGATGGTAATATCTGCATTCTCATCAAGTAAAATTACTTTACCTTTGATATCGTTCTTTTTAAAATAATCAGCGATAAGACAAGCTCTTTCATAAGGTGCAGGAAGACATCTGTAGTTCCCTGAAGGACAAGTCAGAATAAAGTTACCACCCTCAAAATCTTCTAGTTTTGTTTTAAGCGTTAAGTGCTCACTCCCTGGAATGAAACCAGCTGGATACTCAGAACGAAGTCTACGCTCAGTAGCTAAGTCAACACCCCAGTGGCTATAATCATAGTCAATACCTGGCGCTAGAACTAAATGATCATAAGCGATGTCACCTTCACTTGTGTGAAGTGTTTTGTTCGCTTTATCAACACCTATTGCAGTTGCATTGAAAAATTCATAGTTATTTTCACGAGCTGCTTGTAAGTAGTCATGCGTTAAAAATTCTAAGTCTATCCCACCAACTATATAAAGATTACTTACAGGACAAGATACAAACTCACTTCTTTTTTCTACAAGTACGACATCAGCATTAGGTGCGAATTTTTTCGTGTATTTAGCTACAGCTAAACCTGACCATCCACCACCAACTACTACTACTCTTGGACCTTTAGCTGGTACTAATGGAGCTGTAACCCCTGCGCTTGTGCTAGTTGTAGCACCTTTAGAAGCTGGTTTTGCCTCCTCTTTACATCCTACTAATGTTGTAGCTGCTGCTATACTTAATGCTCCATATTTCAATATGTCTCTACGATTCATACTTTCTCCTTGTAATATTGTTCTATAAGATATTCAAATATTTTTGAATTGAAATATATTACATAAAATTATATAAAAGAAATCTTAAAAAATAACAAAATGTTATGTATTATTTAGATTATCACAATAAGTTGATATATGAAGAGGTATAGTAACAATCAATCAAGTTCTATTGATTAAGGTGCCCTTAATACTTACTAGTATAATATTTTTATCATTAGATGAAGGATTTCAATGCAATTAAAATATGTAGGTCCAAAACCACTCATCTCTTACAGTGGAATAGAGTTTGACACAAATAAAGAAGATAAATACGTATACTTAAATATAGCACTTCAATTTCTTCGTGGACTTGATCATGATTATTTTGAAAATAAAACCTATCATTATGAAATAGCAACAGATAGACTCTCTAACGATGAGATGCTAAATATATTAAAACTCTATTGTAAAAATGTAGAATCTTTAGTTGAAAAACAAAACCATGATATCCAAGAGGAGATTTTTCATAATATACAACGTGCTAGTGAGAATGAGGTTTTAAGTGAAGAAAATAAAGAGATACTCAAAGAAAATCTAAAAATTATGCATGAGTATATGGTGCAACGCTCTATCAATAAGGCTGTTTATTACTGTGTTATAGACTCCCTTGCTGATTTGTTGAAAAAAGATCATATTGATTATATAATTGTCCCTATGTATCAAAAGTTTATCCATGTCCTTCACTCTATTCAAGGGAGTCTTTTAAAGCAAAAAGTACCAATAGATACTCAAATAGACATTTATCAAGAGGATGATAAACTCTTGGCAAAGTTAAAAGTAGTCAATCTAGAATATTCTTGATATATACCAACAGGCCTTAGAATTTTTTATGATAAACTCTCAAAAAAAACAGGGCTTAACGTATGAGAAAATATCTTGCAATCTTTATATCACTCTTTGTATCTTCAACGCTTTTTGCAAACGAGAGTAGGGTTTGTCAAAAATGCCATCCCATTATCTACCAAGAGTACACTGAGTCATCGCATAAAAATGCTTCAACATATAACAACCCTATCCATAAAGCACTCTGGGAGATACATCCAAAAGATTCCCAAGGCTACAAAACTTGCGCAAAATGTCATTCGCCAAGTGATTTAAAAGCACTTAATGAAGGTGTATTAGAGGACAACGAGATACAAAAGAATGCACCTATCTCTTGTGTCTATTGTCATTCTATAAAGATGGTTGAGGAGGGTGAGGGCTCAAATACCAATGTGCTAACAGATAAAAAAAGAGAATTTTATACCGCAGAACAAGCTAAAAAAGGAAAACCAAAAGCATCGTATGAAACGAAGAGTTCATGGTTTGGTCTTGTCAAAGAATCAAGAAATTCACCATATCATAAGATAGAGTACAACAATGAGAACTATTATAGTGGTAATGTATGTATGGGGTGTCACTCACACACAAACAATGAGCATAGTTTTGACATCACTATGCTTGATGCTATGATAGATAAAAAGGATAAAAATACCTGTATCACCTGTCATATGCCACAGATTGCAGGGACAAAAGTAACGATAAATGAAACAAAAACCCATGCCTATCACGGTATAGCAGGAATCTACCATATGAATAAGGAGATGGGTAAATACTTAGAATTTCAAGTTGATAAAACTACGCAAGGTTTTCAAGTCAAAATACGCAACAAATCAAATCATGCCTTGTTTGGACAATCTTTCCGTGAGGGTGTTTTAGATGTTAGCATCATACGTGATGCTAAGGTGATAAACCTTAAGCCTTTTATATTTACACGCATTCTTGGTAAGGACGCTCAAGAGGTTATGCCTTGGGATGCAGATATGACATTAAAAGACAGCTTAATATATGCAAAAAAAGATATAATGTTTCCTGTAAAACTCCAAGATGGAGATAGCTTAAAATTAACTCTGAGTGTACGTAGAATTTCAAAAGAAAAAGCAAAAGAGCTTGGATTAAACAATAAAAAATTAACGAAAAAAAGAGTACTTAAAGTTCAAACTTTCTCTTTTTAAAAAATGAGGATATATGGCAAGGATACTACTTGTAGAAGATGATGAGATACTTTCTGAAACACTAGTAGAGCTTTTAGAGTTTGAAGGCTATGAACTTTCTTTGGCTACAAGTGGCGATAGCGCTTTGGAGATAAGTGTACAAGGGGAATTTGAGCTTTTTATACTTGATGTAAATATCCCTGATTTTAATGGTTTTACTCTTTTAGAGATGTTACGCGAAGCCTCTAACACAACCCCAGCTATTTTTTTAACTTCTATGAACGACATTAAGTCACTATCTCGTGGTTTTGAACTTGGCGCTGAGGACTACATCAAAAAACCATTTGATTTTGATGAACTTATAGTCCGTATAAAAGCGATACTTCGAAAATCTTTTGATGCAAAGAGTGATAGTGTGAACTATGGCGCTTTAAAATATACTATAGCAACTAATGAACTTTTTGATGCTAAGGGTGAGCTCGTTATAGTACGACCACAAGAGAAAAAACTTTTACAAATTTTTTTTAAAAATATAGATAAAACAGTGCCAAAAGATGAACTTTTGTACGAACTTAGAGGTGATGGAGAAGCGAGTGAGGGGGCTTTGAGGGTTTACTTAAGTAAGCTTAGAAAAGTGGGACTTAGCATCGTAAGTCAAAAAGGTGTGGGGTATAAACTTGCTAGTATTTCTTAGCATCGTAGGTCTTAGTTCAAGTTTGGTGTTTTTTTACCTTTGGCAAAGTTCTAAAAAACGTGATGCTAAGACACTTCAAAGACTAGATAACTTCTCACAAGATATCATCCACGATATAAATACACCTATAACTTCGATACTTTTAAATATAAAACTTTTAGAAAAAAAAGAGGGCTTTACAGACAATAAGAATCTTCAACGCATTAAAGCAAGTGCCCAACATATACAAGAGATTCAAAATAACCTTACAGTTCTTTTACAAGAAAATGCATTAAAGGTGCAAAAGATAAATCTTGTTGCAATTATTCAAGAGGTAGTAGATACGCATAGAAAAATATATCCAAGTATCGTTATAAAAGTAGATGATGAGGCTTTTTATGTTGAGGTAAATAAAGATGCTATCACCCAAGTGATAACTAACTTGGTCTCAAATGCTTGCAAATATAACCATAAAAATGGTGTAGTAAAAATCTACTCAAACGCTCAAAAACTTTTCATAGAAGATTTTGGAGTTGGTATTAAAAATCCAAAAGAGGTGTTTAAACGTTCCTACAAAGAGAGTAAAGATGGTCATGGGATAGGACTTGACATAGTAAAGCGACTTTGTGATGCTATGGATGTAGAAGTAAGAGTAAAATCTAAAAATTCTATAGGGAGTATTTTTACACTAAAATTTTAATTACTTGATATATGTCAATGATAATTAATATCATTATAGATATGATTAGATTTTAAAAAAGGAATCTATCATGAAACTCTTTAAAATATTATTTTTTACATTTATCCTCTTAGCATCATACTCCCAAGCGAGTGATGCTAAGATCAAAAAAATTGTCATAGCTGGACCTTTTGCCTCAGTGAGTCACCCAATACTGCATATGATACAAGAAAATGCCCTTAGTGATGTAGCAGATATGGTTGAGTTTCGTTTATGGAAAAACCCTGATGAACTTCGTGCATTGGTTATTAAAGGGGATGTTGATTTTGTAGCTATCCCTACAAACACAGCGGCAATACTTAACAATAAGGGTGTAGATTTACAACTTTTAAACGTGTCTGTTTGGGGAATTTTAGGGATGATCTCAAGAGATGATACTTTGAAATCTTTAAAAGACTATAAGGGTAAAAAAGTTGCAGTCCCTTTTCGTGCTGATATGCCAGATATAGTCTTTACTGAGTTGTTAAAACGCCAAGGGATAAACCCTAAAAAAGATATGGAGCTAGTCTATGTCGCTTCGCCAATAGACGCTATGCAGATGCTCATCCTTCGTCGCGTTGATCACGCTCTTTTAGCGGAGCCTGCTATCTCAGTAGCGCTTCGTAAAACAAAATCTTTTCCTATTAGCATCGTAGCACCAGATTTGTACAGGAGTGTTGACCTACAAGAAGAGTGGGCTAAAGTTTTTGATACAAGTGCTAATGTGCCACAGGCTGGTATAGCTGTACTTGGTGGTATGAGAGATAAGCATATCATAAAAAGATTTTTGGAGGAGTATAACAAATCCTTAGAGTGGTATATTACCCATCCAAAAGAAGCTGGCATATTAGTTGCAAATGAGATTGATCTCTTAAGTGAAGAGGGTGTCTCAGACTCTATAGCCCATATCAATATGAAAAGTGTTATAGCCTATGATGCTAAGAAAAAATTAGAATTCTTTTTTAATGTTTTAAAAGATGCTAACCCTAAAAGTATAGGTGGACGACTCCCTGATATCCCTTTTTATTATAAAGGTGAGTAGATGAAATTTGCTCTAAAAATACTTAAAGATTTTCCAGCATATCTGTGGTCTGGATGGGGTGCTGTAGCGTCCATCTTTTTGTTTATAGCTACTTGGGATATGGGGAACCAGCTTTATGGTGACTTGGTGCTTCCCTCTCCGCTGGAAACATTTCAAACCCTTATGATGATGCTAGAAGATGAAGATGTTTTGTATGAGATAAACATAACAATGTACAGAGCCTCTGTTGGTTTTGGTATCTCTTTAGTTCTTGGCTCACTTCTTGGACTTTTAGCTGGTTTTTTTGCTACAACCTCCATGATGAGTCGTCCAATAGTTACCATTTTAGTGGGTATGCCACCAATAGCTTGGATAGTTTTAGCGATGATATGGTTTGGGATGGGTGATACGACTGTTATCTTTACAGTTGTCATCTCCTCTTTTCCTATCATCTTTGTTGGTGCCTTGCAGGGTGCACGTACACTTGAAGATGAGTTAAAAGAGATGGCTGAGAGTTTTAAATTGCCTTGGCATATGAAGTTCTTTGATGTGTACTTCCCTCATATATTTTCATATGTTTTTCCTGCGTGGGTATCTGGTCTTGGTATGAGTTGGAAGATAGTTATCATGGCGGAGTTACTCGCCACAAGTGATGGTATTGGTGCGTCTTTGGCAGTTGCTAGAAGTCAGCTTGATACGCCAACTGCTTTAGCGATAGTAGTTATCATGATAGCCTCTTTGATGTTTTTAGAGTATATCATCCTAGAGCCTATCAAAAGAGAGGTTGAGTTATGGAGAGATTAGAAGTTAAAAACCTCAATCATCACTTTGGTTTTACAGAGATACTGCGTGATATCAACTTTACTTTGAGTAAGGGTGAAGTGCTTAGCATCGTGGGTCCATCTGGTGGAGGTAAGACTACACTTATGCACCTCTGTGCCAATTTGCTGGATGTTGAAGAGGGTAGTGTTGCAAACACTTTTACATCATCTTCTTTTGCTTTTCAAGAGGCAAGACTGCTACCTTGGAAAAATGTGATAGACAACATCGCCTTAGGGCTCTTAGCATCAGGAGTAAAAAAAGCTGAGGCGCTAGAACGCTCACGTGAGATAGCTCTCAGGTTTGGACTCGAAGTTGATGATTTTACGAAGTTTCCAAAAGATTTGAGTGGTGGGATGAAACAGCGTGTGAGTTTCGCTAGAGCCTTAGTTGTAAAACCCGCACTGCTTTTTTTAGATGAGCCTTTTTCAGCTTTAGATATTGGTTTAAAAAAAGAATTACAAACGATTTTGATAGATTTAATAGCAAAAAAAGAGATAAGCATACTTTTTATAACGCATGACTTGATGGAGGCTATACGCTTGAGTGATGAGGTACTGCTGCTCAAGGCTGACCCTGGTCATATAGTGAAAAAGTTTACTTATAATCTACCTCAAAATCAAAGAGACGACAAGTATGTCTATGGAGAATCTGCAAAAATATTGCAAGATGCTGAGATAA
>JALSLR010000090.1 GCA_026988245.1 Sulfurimonas sp. | reverse complement strand
ATAGGTGAAAGTTTTAAGTGTGACTTTTTCGCTTTAAAGTACCTAATTATAGAGCAATCAAGCTTGTTGTCTAATTTGGTATGGAATCATTGGGGTTAAGCTCAAATAATTCCATAACATTTGTAGTGATTTTTCTCTATTTTGAGTATTTTAGGGTTTATACAAAATTGTTTATTTCATACTCTTTTATAAACTTGACAAATGCGTCTTTCGCAATTGGTTTGGAGTAAAAATACCCTTGAAGAATATCACACTCCATATTTTGAAGCATATCTACATGCTCTTGAGTCTCTACGCCTTCGGCTACTGTCTTGAGTCTAAGTGAATGAGCCATAGATATGATAGTCTGAGCGATTATTCTATCATCTTCATCTTTAATAATATCGGTGATGAACGATCTATCTATTTTTAGAGTGTCAATTGGAAACTTTTTGAGATAGGCTAAAGACGAGTGTCCTGTTCCAAAGTCATCAATGGCTATTGAAACGCCAAGTTCTTTGAGCTCATTAAGTATTCTGAGTGTATTTGTCATATTTGACATTGAGATACTCTCTGTAATCTCAAACTCAATTTGAGAAGGGTCAATATCATATTTTCTAAGTGTTTTAGAGATAAAAGGAACTAAGGTAGCATCTCCAAACTGACGTGCAGAGAGGTTTATAGCCATTTTTATGCCTACAACGCCGAGATTGTTAAGCTCTTTAACCATAGATACTGATTGATCGGTGATTATATTTCCTAGCTCTATCATAAGTCCTGTACTCTCAGCCATATAAATAAAGTCATCTGGAAAAACAAATCCATTAGTTGGGTGGTTCCATCTAACAAGTGCCTCTGCCCCTAAAATATTTTTAGATTGTGCATCAATTTTTACCTGATAATAGACTTGAATCTGCTCTTTTGTTTTGACTGCTTCAGCTAGATCTTGCTCTAAATTGAGCTGTTTATCTACAAAGTAACCCATGGTTTGTGAGTAGATTTTGCAGCGATTACGTCCATCATTTTTAGCTTCATACATTGCAGTATCAGCATTTCGAATAAGTTCATCACAAGTTTCACCATGCTCAGGAAATACAGCAACACCAATACTTGAAGTAATATAAAGTTGATGTGTTCCAATATCATGCTTATGTTCTAATGCTTTTTGGATTTTTTCAGCCAATTTTTCTATGTCGTCTAAGCTTTTCATAGAAGGAAGTAGTATTACAAACTCGTCACCACCAAGTCTAGAAAGAGTATCTGAAGCTCTGATTTGAGATTTTAAAATATCAGAGATATATATGAGTAGTTCATCTCCTACACTATGCCCGAGTGTATCATTTATAAGTTTAAAATGGTCTAGGTCTAAGAAAATAACACCCATTTTATCTTGGGTGCGTTTAGCATTTTGGACTGATTTTAACATTCTATCTTTGAGTAGTGTTCTGTTGGCTAAACCAGTAAGTGGATCAAAATAGGCAAGTTTTTCGATGATTTGCTTGTTAATTACATCATTTGTTATGTCCATGCTAATGGCAGTTAGTTTAACATAACCATCTTTTTTCTTACGAACCTTTCCTTTTGTTAGTATGTAAATTTCTTTATCATGCGCTAAAGAGAGCTTATACTTTATGCTAAAATTAGATCCATTTTTTATAGCATTATCTAAAACATCCCTAACATGTTTAGCATCATCTGTTGAGATTAGATTCAAAAAGTCATTCCAGCCGAATTTTGTACTGAGTTTTACTCCTAGTATTCTATAGTACTCATCACTAAGTATGAGTTCATTATCTTTTACATTATAGTCAAGACTTCCAACACTTGCCATTCTTTGGGCATCTTTGAGATGTATTTGACTTAAGAGAAGTTGTTCATTTAACTTTTTTGTAGAGTTTAAAAACTCTATGATATTCCCTATCATAATATTTGCAGACTTTGATATAGAATATATCTCATCTTTAGTGGAGGTGATAAGGTTTAGTTTTTGTGGTTTATGAGGATCGAAGTTTTTTAAAGATGCATCTAAAATAGAGAGGTTCTTTAATGACTTGTATAAAAGATATGCTAAAACAAACAGAGAAAAAGTAAAACCTAAGTACCCCCATAAAAACCAGTTGTTAAACTTATTCATATGCTCTTCATAGGAGTCATTAGAGTAGATGATAGTAAGTGTTCCTACCTTTGTCTGTGTTGCAGGATCTATGAGGTCTTGAACATTTATGAGTTCATTGTTATGTACATGCTCGTCTATGCTTAGGTTATAATCTGAAAAAGTGTATAGTTGCATCCCTTCATGGTCATTTATTTCTATGAGAAGGATATTTTTATTTAAGAGTGCTTTTGTAGATATTTCACTTATCGCTTCAGAAAAACCATAACTTAAATTTAGAGCTAAAGGTTCAGCGATATTTTCTGAAATAATAACTACCTTATCTTTTTCTAACTCCATATATGAGTCTGTAAAAAGACTCCTAACAACAAAGGTGACGAAAAATACAAATGAAAAAGAGAAAATAATTATATGTATAATAGTTTTTACTGTGATTGAGTTAAAGTTTATTTTCATGCTCTTATCTATGCTAGATATGTTCTGTAAAAGTTAAAATCTCTACGGTTTAAAAGCTCATTAGTTGATCCTAAGTTAGGTAAGTAAATAGTTGAAATATCTATAAGTACCGGTCTAAGAGCAATTTTGTTCTCTTTTATAGCTTTTAAATTAAGAAGAGGTTTTATCTTTTTAGAGACATTCAGAGATATCATGACACCATATTTTAAGTCATCTTTTAAGTAAGAGAATGTGAGTGCATTCTCTGAGGCAGCTTTTTTGACAACACTCTTTATCTCTTTACTTTTAGAAGGAAGTAGATAGTAAATATTTGCTCTAGCAGTTTGAATGTTTCTATAGTTGACAAGTGTTGCTTCTATTTTGTAACTTTTTATGCCATTTTTATACTTGTTTTGTATCTTTTTTTGAAGTTCTTTAGCATCACGGTACTCATTTGCTTCATACATAATTGCTATAGTGATGGTATTGTTTTGCAGCTTGTCTTTAAATTTGTAATCCATGAGATAGATTTTTGGTACCAGTGTTGCATGTACTTTTAGCAGTGAGTCGTTAATAGTTAATGCAAATATAGATGATGTAAGGGTAAGTAATAGTATAAGTGTTTTCATCTTAAAACTCCCATGATGCTTTTACTAAGGCAGTTCTTCCACCATCATAAAAGTCATTGTTAGTTGCAGTTGTTGGAAGGGCATAGTATGTCCCCTTGTTAAATAAGTCTTTTATAATAAGAGATGCAGTGATCTCCCTAAAACTGTATGAGAGTGTCCCATCTACTATGATGCTTGTAGGTGCACTCTCTCTTGTATCATCAGAACTTCGTTTAGAACTCCCTACATATTTAAAAAGTCCGCCAAGGCTCACTCCAAAGTCAAGCTCATAAACGCCAGATGCAGTTGCAAGTACATTTGCCACATCGGCTAAATCTTCTCCATCCTTGTCTTTTGCCTGAACATAAGAAGCAAAGAAATTAAGTTCAAGGTTGTTGTTTGGTGTAAAGATATACTCAAACTCAGTTCCCATAAAGTCTGCATAGTCAGTTTGAACATAAGCTCCAGAAGATTTTGTGATAAGATTATCTATTCTTGTTTTGTAAACATTTAAACGCACTACAGAATTTTGGCTCTTTTTATAAATGACACCTGCTTCGATAGAGTTTGATTTTTCAGCTTCTAGGTTGGTGTTTGACGTCAGCTCTACCCAAGATGGAGCACGAAAAGCTTGATCGTAGAGTGCTTTGATCCGCCACTCTTGAGTGACTCTATAAACAAGAGCAAGATTAGGGGAGAAGGCATCTCCAAAATCTGAGTAGTTATCGTATCTAAGACCTGCAGAAATATCAAAATTTGAAGTAACTTTGTATAGATCGTTTAAATAAAGAGATGCAATATTTCTTGAAAAGTTTGGGTCTGATATATCTGCACCTAAAGAAATTTTGCTTTCAAGTGTATCTGATGATTCAAATTTTGTTCCGATTAGGAGTTCATTGTTAGCCAAGGAGTGTGAAATTAAATCTGCTTGCGCATAGTAGGAGTACTCTTTATATGTAAGCTCAATTGTGCCAGCAGCAGCATGGTTTGCTTCTATTTTTTGAGCATAATTAGAATAGCCAGCAAGAACTTTGAGTTTGTTGTTTTTGGATACACTGTTTTGGTAAGAAGTTTCAAGAAACATTGAATCATTTATATTGTAGAAATTATTTTTACTTCTGTCTGCCACCTTAAATGGAGGGGCAATAACACCATAAGCATTACCAATATCAGATTTTTTAATTCTTGCTAAAAGAGCAAAATGTTCATCACTTATCTTTAAACCGACTGAGTAGTCTGTTAAATGTCTATCTGTTGTTTCTATCATTTTTTGATTTTCTTGGTAGTAAGCATCTGCAGCTATTTTTACATCACCAATTCTAGAAGAGACAATAGCCCCACCTTTATAGTACTCATTGCTTCCACCTGAAACAAAAACACCATTTTTATCTTCACTACAAGCACTTTTTGTGATGATGTTTATAACACCACTTATAGCACCACTTCCATAAAGGACAGAACCAGCACCACGAATCACCTCTATGCGTTCAACCATCTCTATAGGAAAGTCAAGATAGTGATAGATAGAACCACGGTAAGTGTTGTTTATAGTCACACCATCAACCATGAGTTTTACTTCGCCTTTTTGTGAAACGCCACGAAAGAGAACTACTGGTACTCCAGAAGCCTCTCGTTTTAGTTGTACGCCTGGTACTTGGGCTAGAGCTTCAAAAACATTGTCAATACCAAGTTTTTGAAGTTTATCACTGTGTAAAACAGTGACAAATGAAGGAGCATCATCAATGTTAAGCTTACTTTTTGTTGCTATTTCACTCACATCTTCAAGGCTTTGTAAAAAGTCATCTTCAAAACTTAATTCTTCATTTGAGAGGAGTAGGCTTGCTGTAAGGAGTAAAAGGAGTATATTTTTCATGAGTAATCCTGAAAGATAGTTTATTCAAATGTAATCGTATTATATCTTTCTAATACATAAATTATTCTTACCCAAATAATTCAATAACATTTCCCACACCTCTAGATTCATAAAATCTCATCTTTTATCATAGAGCAATAAAGCTTGTTGTCTAATTTGGTATGGAATTTTAGGGTTAAGCGTACAATTCTTTGTTAATTTTATCAAACTCCGCTAAAGTTTTTTCTAAAAGTCTTTTTGAATCTTCAAATATTTTATCCAAAATACTTTGTTTGTCAGGACTTTGAGGAATCTCTAGTTTATTATAGTTTTTATCAAACAAGCCTACGAGTTCAGACTTTATGAAATTTTTTGTATCTTGATTTTTATCTTGCATTGGTGTAAATATATCAGTGATTTGTTTTGCCATCTGTGTCACTGGAGTTCCAGGAGCATCAGATTCAAACTCTGCTAAAAATTTGTCTATATAAGGTTGTGCCTCTTTCATAAAAGCTGCAATCTCAACTTTATCTTGTGCATCTATGCCATTTGTGTCCATAGAGAACTGAAAACTTTGCATAGATGAGAAACTTAAAGAAGCAGTAGTGCCATTTTCATTTTGAGTCTGTGAAAAAGAGGTGCTTTGTTGATTTGAAAAGTCAAAACTTATCTCATCACCGCTAGAAGTCCTCATCGCAATGTTTAAATCGTGTGCACGGTATGCATCGTAAGAGTAAGATGTGTTCATAGTGTTTACCTCGTAACTAATATTTATCTATTAATCGGATAAAAAAGTAAATACATTATGATAAAATACTTTTATGAAAAAAATCTATAATATTTTAGTTACAAACGATGATGGGTATGAGGCCAAAGGTCTTTTGGAATTAGTAAAATCTTTAAGAAGTATCCCTAGTGTTCACGTTACTGTTGTCGCTCCTGCAAATGAAAAATCAGCTTGTGGACACTCTATAACTTTAGTGCGTCCTCTGCATTTTATCTCTGTTGATGATGACTTTTATAAACTTGATGATGGGACTCCTAGTGACTGTGTGTACCTTGCTCTTGCTACTATATTTAATGATGCTAAGCCTGATTTACTTGTAAGTGGTATAAATCGCGGTTCAAATATGGGAGAGGACATCACTTATAGCGGAACTGCTGCTGGAGCTATGGAGGGAGTACTGCACGATATCCCTTCTATCGCCATCTCTCAACTTATGGACTTTACAGACCCTAGTGGAGATTTTACCTTAGCATCACGCACTATAAAAGAGTTAGTTACTAAGATTATAAATGGCACATTCCCTTTGCCTACAAGAGAATTTTTAAACATAAATATACCCCATGGCGTTGATGATGCTAAGATGAAAGTGACCTATGCAGGTTACAGACATTATGCAAATGACTCCCATATGCATGCAAATCCTAGAGGTGAAGAGTACCACTGGTTAGGTCTTCATCCACTTGACTTTTCTCCTCGTGGGGGGCAAAGTGGTATGAGTGACTATGAAGCTACACTCGCTGGTTATATCTCCATCACTCCGATTATGTTAGATTTAAGTGCATATAAAAGTATGAAAGGCTTAGAGAGTTGGCTAGATACGACCGCGTAAAACTTCTTTTAAAAGATGACTTCGCAAAGCTTCATGACGCTAAGGTGATACTCCTTGGTGTTGGTGGTGTTGGAAGCTTTTGTCTAGACTGCCTTTTTAGAAGTGGGGTAAAAGATATAACTATCGTTGACTTTGACACATTTGATGAAACAAACCAAAACCGTCAAATGTGGTCTGAACTCCATGATGGACAAAACAAAGTAGAATCTTTGCAAGAACATTACCCCTCCCTTAGCATCATAAATGTACGCATAGATGAATCGTGGGTAAAAGAGTTTGATTTTGAGCCGTATGATTTGGTTTTAGATGCTATAGATGACACAAAAGCAAAACTAGCCCTTGCTCAAAAGTGTTACAAAAAACTCATCTCTTCTTTTGGAAGCGCTAAACGGATAGATGCTTCACAGGTAAAAGTTGATGATATTTGGAAAACTTATGGCGATAAGTTCGGCAGTAAAATCCGTTACGAGCTTCGTAAACGAGGCTTTAACAAAAAGTACAAAGTAATTTTTTCAAGTGAAGAAGCACTTGTAAAGGAAAAAGGTAGTTTTATGGGTGTGACAGCTACTTTTGGGCTGATGATGTGTTCTGAGAGTGTCAAAAGGTTAGTGCAATGAAAGTAGTAGTTGTCATTTTGTTTTTTTTAATGCAGAATATCTATGCGGAAGATTTGGTTGAGTATGATTATGAGCTAGATGCCTACTACACAAATGTATCTGCTTTTATCGATATAGATAGAGATAAAAACATAACAGATGGCTCGAATATGACAGAGGTTGAGTTATATAAAAGTCTCTTTTTTGGCTCACTCTCCCCAAATATATTTTTGTTAGAAGCATCGCTGCATCCTATGGGTATCGCTGGGTTATATTATAGAAAATTGAATGAAAACCAATATACTACGGAGAGTTTACAAAACTTTAATCTTGTAAAAACATTGACTGCTGGTTACGAAGAACCTTATAGTTTATCCATGTTCATAGGCCGTATGATAGTTTTTAAGAAAAAAAATACAACAAGAGTTGGAAATAACCGTGCTTATACTGGTTTTTTATTTAGTATTGGTGATAAAACTATTAAAGACAACAGAAGCTACGATGATACTTGGATAAACATAGAGTTTAAACTCAAAGGGACAAGAGATAAAGAAAATGCAGATTTAGACTGGAGTTTTAGAGTGGGAAGTCGTGTGCATAAGAAGGGTGATTTTGTTGACTCCTTATACATAGGAGCTAGAAGAAAAAGTATCGATTATGACAAAAGTGTATTGTCTATTATACATAATAGTGCATTCTCTTTTATGTTTGCTGTGAACAGTGATACTTTTGAGATTATAGAAACAGAAATTTTACTAGAAAAAGTCTATCCATCAGCTATCAAAGGTTTAAGTCTAAGTTTTGGAGTAGGTTACCTCTTTACCTCAGACAACAAATATCTTGGAATACTTAGAGATGATGGTGTTGATAATCATAAGCTTATATTTCGACCAAACTTCAAGTATAAATTTTAGGGAGAATAATGTTTGATTTTTTAGATAGTGACTGGTTTAACATAGGGCTAGAAATAGTGTTTTTACTTTTTATATCTTATGATGCTAAGAAGTATTTTGAGACAAAGAAAAAAGAGTATATTTTAAATATCGTATTAACTATTGGCTTTGCTATCTGGGTTCTTTACCCTTTTTATACCTCCTATGTAGGTTGGGAAGATACACAAAAACAAGAGATGCTTTCGCATTGTAACGATACAAAGGATACGAAGCTTTGTAAATGTTTAGATGATGCTACTTTTAAAAATTATACCTATGAGGAGTATAAACTTCTTGATAAAAATTCAAGTGATTATAAAGAGTTTTTAGATGATGCTAAAGAGGAGTGCCAAGATGAAGGCTGGTTCTAAACGAATTTCTTGCATGGGTATCATAGGAGATGGCTGTGGAGGTGGACGAGAGTTCATAGTAGAAAATGGCATCTTGTCTGCTTATGATGTTCTAACAAAACAGAACATTACTTTACTAGAAAATATTCATGATGCTAAAAGAATCTCTAAAAAAGCTTGTATCCTGAGCATAGAGTGTGAGAATGAGCTAATAGAGTTTAATCTCTCTTCAATGAAGTCACAAACGAAAAGTTAAAAAATGACGCTAAAGCGATACCTCCTGTAGTTTTTGTTATAATGACAAAATTAAAATTTAATCAAAAGAGAATGTGATGCAAACAGTTGAACCTATGACAATGTATGGCTATGAAAAATTACAAGCCGAAGTGAAAGACTTAAAAGAAGTGAAGCGTCCACAATGTGTTAAAGACATAGAATCAGCACTAGAACATGGTGACTTAAAAGAAAATGCAGAGTACCATGCGGCAAAAGAGATGCAGAAAAATATAGACAATCGCTTAGCAGAACTCTCTACTATACTAGGAAATTCACAAATAGTAGATCCATCAGAACTAGAACATGCGCGCATTAGTTTTGGTTCAACTGTCGTTATGACAGATATGGACACCGATGAAGAACTGACATATACTATAGTGGGAGGAAGTGAATCTAACCCAGACATCGGACTGATATCTTTTGGGTCACCTCTAGCGAAACAGCTTCTTGGAAAAGAGGAGGGCGATGAGGTGAAAGTGAAACTGCCTAATGGCGTAAAAGAGTATGAGATAGATGAGGTGAAGTATCAGGAGATAGTCTTTGAGTGTCACTAAAAAAATAAAAGTTGGTGTTATCGGCGCTAGTGGTTATACTGGATTAGAACTTTTAAAAATTTTAACCTATCATTCGACTTTTTTACTCTCTTATGTAGCAAATAGTGAAGGAGGGGTGAGTGTAGATGAACTGCATCCATCTCTTAAAAGTATTTGCGCCCTAGATGTCAAAAAAGCAGATGTAGATGAATGTGCTAAAGAGTGTGAACTTGTATTTTTAGCATTACCTCATAAAACTGCGATGGCTTATGTAAAACCACTTCTTGCCAAGGGTATGAAAGTGGTTGATCTCTCAGCTGATTATAGACTTCCTCAAGACATCTATGAAGCTTTTTACACGCCTCATACAGATACGGATAATCTTAAAAATGCCGTGTATGGACTCCCTGAGTTAAACCGTGAGGCTCTTAAAAAGACCTCCCTTGTGGCAAATCCAGGATGTTTTCCAACAAGTGCAATGCTAGGTCTTTTACCATTTATGGACAAGCGTGTTAAAGGTTCTCAGATAATTATAGACGCAAAAACAGGTGTAAGTGGTGCTGGTAAAAAACTAAGTGAAACGACACATTTTGTAAATATAAACGATAATCTTTTTGCCTATAACCCTCTGATGCACCGTCATGCTCCAGAGATAGCCGATAAGTTGGGAGTAGATTTCAATGAGGTGAGTTTTGTGCCACATTTAGTACCTATAACTCGTGGAATGCTAAGTTCTATTTATATCCAAGTTGAAGGCTCTTTTGATGCGTATGAAGTTTTAAAAGAATACTACAAAAGTGAGCCTAGCGTGAGAGTTTTTGACGTGCCAGTTGATATGAAAAATGTAGCAGGGACAAACTTTTGCGATATTTATGTAAAAAGAAAAAACAACACTCTTTTCATATCTTCAGCGATTGATAATCTTTTACGCGGTGCCTCAAGCCAAGCCATAGTCAATGCAAATATTATGATGGGTATCAGAGAGTTAAGTGGAGTATCTGATATAGCTTATGTCCCTTAGCATCATAGATATAAAGGAAGGTGCTTTTTTCATCTCAGATGCACACTACTCAGCTTCACGTCCAGAACTCTATGACTTTTTAAAGGACATAGACTCTAAGGTATTGCAACCAAGCCAACTTATCTTTATGGGTGATATCTTTGATGCTCTTTTTGGTGGAGTTCCTAGAACTTACACTGAAAATCAACAAGTGATAGATTTGATTGATAAATTATCTTTAGAAATAGAGGTAGTTTATTTAGAGGGTAACCATGACTTTAACCTCAAAAAAGTATTTGAAAATGCTAAAGTTTTCTCTATTGATGTGCAACCTATTTCGTGTGATTTTAATGGAAAAAAAGTTTATTTGGCACATGGTGATTTTACAGGAACTCTATTGTATAAAGTCTATACAGCTGTTGTACGAACTAAAGCTGTACTCGCATTGTTAAATATACTGAACATACTTTTAAATAACTCCATACTTAATCGTCTTGAGAAATATTTATCAAAAAAGAAAGACTGTACAGATATAAAAACATTTGAACAGATTATAAAAAATCGCTTAGACACTAAGTATGAGTGTGAGTATTTTGTAGAGGGACATTTTCATCAAAATAAGTTTATAAAATATAATGGTTTTAAGTACTTTAACTTAGCTGCTTTTGCTTGCAATCAAAGATATTTTATAGTAAAATCATCTCATGAAGAGTTATTTGTAGAGAGAAAATTCTCTAAAGGAACATAAAAAATGAATATGGATGACAATCTAAAAGTTGGTTCCAATGAGATGGAACTTGTTGATTTTAGAATCTTAAAACAAGAAGAAGATGGTGTTTATGAAGGAATCTATGGGATAAATGTCTCAAAAGTTCGTGAAATCATAAAGATGCCAGAGTTGACTAATCTACCAGGTACCCCTGAATTTATCGAAGGGATATTTGACCTAAGAGAGGTTGTAATACCTGTCGTGAATCTTGCAAAATGGATGGGCATAGTTGAACCAGAATCAGCACGCAAAGATGCCCGTGTTATCATTACAGAGTTTAATAATGTTTTGATAGGCTTTATAGTACATGATGCTAAGCGAATAAGACGTATAAACTGGGGTGATATAGAAACAGCTGCTTTTGCCGCTGGAACAGGCTCGGATGTAGAAGGTTCTAAAATCACTGGAGTTACAAAGATAGAGGGTGATAATGTACTTTTGATTCTTGATTTAGAAAGTGTTGTTCAAGATTTGGGGCTTTATGAACCAGATGTTGAAAATATACCAAGTGATATGGATGGGTTCTCTGGGCTTGCCTTGATTCTAGATGATAGTTCAACTGCAAGAAAAATAGTCAAAGAGGCTCTTGTGAAAATGGGCTTTAAAGTTGTTGAAGCTGTAGATGGAGAAGAGGGTCTAACAAAACTAGATGAACTTTACAATATGTACGGTGCAGAGATTACTGATCATTTAAAAATAATTATCAGCGATGTAGAGATGCCAAAAATGGATGGTTTTCATTTTGCAGCTAATGTTAAAGAAGATGGACGTTTCAATAATATCCCGATAGTTTTCAACTCCTCTATAAGTGATCATTTTAGTGAGATTAGAGGAAAAGAAGCTGGGGCAGAGGCTTATTTAGTTAAGTTTCAAGCTAGTTCATTTTATGATGAAGTGTCACGAATTGTTCGTGAACATATGAAATAGGAGTATAAAATATGGATGAATTTCAAGAGATACTACAGGACTTTTTAGTTGAATCGTTTGAACTTGTAGAAAAATTAGATGAAGACTTAGTTGAGTTAGAAAATACCCCTGAAGACTTAGAACTTTTAAATGGTATATTTAGGGTTGCACATACAGTGAAAGGTGCCTCTTCATTCTTAAACTTTGATGTTTTAACTCATTTGACACATCATATGGAAGATGTTTTAAATAAAGCAAGACATGGTGATCTGATAATAACTTCAGACATAATGGATGTTATTTTAGAGTCAGTAGACCTAATGAAAGCATTGCTAACCGTTATTCGAGATACTAGTGCAGATGCTGGGATAGATGTAACCGCCTGTGTAGCTAGACTAGATAAAGTAAGTGGTGGTGATGGAGATGTGCCTACCCCTGAAGTTCAAGTTGCTCCTGTAGTTGAAGAGACTCCTGTTGTTGAAGAAGATTCCGCCAAGGAAGAAGAGGTGGCTTCAGCTACCGATGAACCAGACTATGATAATATGAGTGACGATGATGTTGAAGCTGAAATTCAGCGATTATTGGCAGAACGTCAAGAACAAGATAAAGCCAAACGTAAAGCTAAAATAGATGCTGGAGAAAAAGTAGCTGCTCCACCTCCTACTCCGGAGGAAGTAGTGCAAACTCCTACTCCAGAACCAGAACCTACACCATCTGCTCCAGTAGCACCGCCTCCACCTCCACCTCCAGCAGCACCAGTACCTGCTTCGGGAGGGGATGAAGCGCCAAAAGCTGCCGCACCTGCAAAAAAAGCACCTGCAGTTGAGCAAACTATTCGTGTTGATGTAAAAAGACTTGACCACTTAATGAATCTTATTGGCGAGCTAGTTCTTGCTAAAAATAGACTTATTAAAATTAATGATGATGTAGAAGAGCGTTATGAGGGTGAAGAGTTTTTAGAGGAACTTAACCAAGTAGTCTCTATAGTTTCACTTGTTACTACTGACCTACAAATTGCGGTTATGAAAACGAGAATGTTACCTATAGGTAAAGTGTTTAACAAGTTTCCAAGAATGATTCGTGATTTAACACGTGAACTTAATAAAAAAATTGAACTTGAAATCTCTGGTGAAGAAACAGAGCTTGATAAGTCTATTGTAGAAGAGATTGGTGACCCCCTTGTGCATATTATTCGTAACTCTTGTGACCATGGTATTGAACAGCCAGATGCAAGGGTTGCCCTTGGTAAGGAAGAAACAGGGACTATCTCTTTAAAAGCATACAACGAAGGAAACCAAATCGTTATCCAAATAGATGATGATGGTAAAGGTCTTGATACGACAATGCTGAAGAAAAAGTCTATTGAAAAAGGTATCATCACTGAAAAAGAAGCAGAGCAGATGGGTGATAAAGAGGCCTTTGGTCTTATCTTTAGACCTGGTTTTTCTACTGCAGCACAAGTTACAAATGTATCTGGTCGCGGTGTTGGAATGGATGTTGTAAAAACAAATATTGAAAAACTTAATGGTATTATCGATATCGACTCTGAGATTGATAAAGGTACTTCAATGAAATTGAAGATTCCTCTAACTCTTGCTATTATTCAAGCATTGCTTGTTGGTGTTCAAGAAGAAACATATGCGATTCCTTTAGCTTCGGTTTTAGAAACAGTCCGTATATCTACTGATGAAGTTTATACAGTGGAAGGTAAAAGTGTTATGCGTTTACGTGATGAAGTTTTATCATTAGTACATATTTCAGATATATTTGAGGTTGATCGTATTATAGACGGTGGGGAACATGCCTATGTTGTTGTCCTTGGTCTTGGTGCTCAAAAATTAGGTCTTATAGTAGATACTCTTGTTGGTCAAGAAGAGATAGTTATCAAATCGCTTGGAGAATATCTTAAAGGTATTGAGGGTGTAGCTGGAGCTACTATCCGTGGTGATGGTGGTGTTACTCTTATCGTTGATGTTGTAGCACTGATGGATATGGCTAGAAAAGTGAAAACTTCTGTTGTTCAAAGTGCTGCTAATGCTGTCGCTCAAATAACACTAGAAAAAACTAAGGCAAGTGATTATACGATTATGATTGTTGATGATTCTAAAACAGATAGAACTATCATGAGAAAAGCTCTTGAAGCATTAGGCGTTACTTTAGTTGAAGCTGTAGATGGTCAAGAAGCTTTAAATACTCTCAAATCATCAGATCATAATTTTGATGCGATGCTTATAGATATAGAGATGCCAAGAATGGATGGTTATACATTAGCAGGTGAAATAAAAAAATATAACCGTTACAAAAACTTACCACTCATCGCAGTAACATCTCGTACAGGTAAGTCTGATCGTATGCGTGGAGTTGAGTCTGGAATGGTTGAGTATATCACGAAACCATATTCAGCTGACTACTTATCGAGTGTAGTGCAAAGAAATATAAACTTTAAATCGGAGTTCTTATCATGAGTGATAAATTAAAAGATATTATTAACAAACAAGGCGAACAACAAAACCCGGATCTAATAGATCTAGATAATGTTGTTCAATTAGTTGGGTTTATTATTGGTGATGAAGAGTATGCTATCCCTATTCTGGCTATTCAAGAGATTATTAAACCTTTTTCATGGACACGTGTACCACAAGTCCCCTCTTATGTAAAGGGTGTATTTAATATGCGGGGTTCAGTAATACCTTTGATAGACTTACGTTTAAAGTTTGGATTACCTGAACAAAAACATAATGATGAAACTCGCTTTATAGTCATGAAAGTTGGAGATGAAGTAGCTGGTTTTGTAATAGATAGATTAACAATGGCGCTTCGTATTAAAAAAGAAAACATTGGGCCAGCTCCTGATACTATAAATTCTGATGATTCCCTCATTGATGGTGTTGGAAAAGAAGAAGATAGAATTATAACGATTCTTAAAGCAGACAAACTTTTAAAAAGAGATTTTTAGATAGACTTATATGACAACACCTTTGTTAAAAATAGAGCAAAGCTCTAGCTCTTTATCACTTTATTTCTACGGCGATTTTACTCTTTATTTCGTTTCAAAATATGAAGCCCAGATAAAGAGTGCAAACTTTGATAACATTCAAAATATAGAAATAAATCTTGATAATGTTACCTATTTAGATACCGCTGCTGCAATTTTTATAAATTTAATTATTGAAAAAGTAGACAATAAAAATATAAAATATCGTATTAATAGTGTAAATATAGAATTCTTAGATACTCTCGCCCTTACTCAAAAATATAAATCAAATATTATTACACAAGATGCAAAAAAAGAGCAAGGGTATAGATATAAACTGGGTGAATATTTTTATGAAAATATTCTTGGACTATTTGCATTTATGGCTTTTTTAGGGAAACTTTTTGCTACGAAAATTCATTTTATTAAAAACTTTAAACAAATTCGCTTTAAAGAGATTTTTTTTGAGATGAATGAAAGTGCAATTAAGGCAATTGGGATTGTTTCTCTCACAAGTTTTTTAATTGGTTTAGTAGTCGCTTATCAGTCCGCATATCAGTTGAAACTTTATGGTGCCAACATATTTATAGTAGATATGTTGGGTATCTCAATACTACGTGAATTAGCCCCGGTCATCACTGCCATTGTTATTGCAGGTAGAAGTGGTTCTGCTTTTACAGCACAGATAGGAGCTATGAAGATAACCGAAGAGTTGGATGCGATGCGCACAATGGGCTTTGACCCCTATATGTTTTTAGTCCTCCCTCGAATTTTAGCGTTAATGATTACTATGCCAATACTCATTTTTCTAGCAGATATAATGGGGATATTTGGTGGAATGATAGTTGCAAATATTGACTTAGGTATTACTAGTGAGATGTTTTTAAGTCGATTTACGGAGGTTGTAGATATTAAGCATTTTTATATCGGAATTTTAAAGGGTCCTTTTTTCGCATTTTTGATTGCAAGCATAGGGATATATAGAGGGCTTATTGTAAAAGATGATACGCAAAGTATAGGATTTAATACAACAAAAAGTGTAGTTGAATCTATTTTTGCTGTCATTGTGTGTGATGCTTTATTTTCAATAGTATTTACAAATTTAGGTATATGATGAATAGTATTATAAAAGTAAATCAGCTTAGAACTGTTTTTGATGAACGAGTAGTTCATGCGGGACTTAACTTAGATATAAAACAAGGTGAGATTTATGGCTTACTTGGACCTAGTGGATGTGGTAAAACAACGCTTTTACGAGAGATGGTTCTTTTACAAAAATTTCATGGTGGTGAAATAAATATATTAGGCTATAATTTAAGTACTATTAATCAAAAAGATTCTCAAGCTCTAAGAGGTCAATGGGGTGTTTTGTTTCAAGCAGGTGCTCTTTTTTCCTCTTTAAGCATAGCTGAAAATATTGCTTTAGGTTTAGTAGAGTATAGTGATTTGTCTAAAAATATGATAGATGAAATAGTAGCATTTAAGATAAATCTTGTAGGTTTAAAGCCAGCAGACGCACATCTTTTTCCTTCGCAGATAAGTGGAGGAATGAAGAAAAAAGCAGCCTTGGCAAGAGCTTTAGCTCTTGATCCTAAGTTATTATTTTTGGATGAACCGACAAGTGGACTTGATCCGATTTCTGCAAGAGAATTTGATGCATTGATATTGAAATTACGTGAGTTACTAGGGCTTAGCATCGTGATGGTTTCACACGATTTACGCTCTATCTATGATACTTTAGACCGTATCGCTGTCATAGATGATAAAAAGATAGTTTATGAGGGAAATTTAGATAATATTAGGGATGATACAAGTGAATTTATACAAACCTTTTTCAAAGCGAATAGTTAAGTCCTGCGAAGAGGTGCCTAGAACTAGAACACTTTCTGTCTCACTGAAGTTGGTGTTATTTTTGACTAAGGACTTAGATGAATAATAAAGTAAATTATACATTAGTTGGTTTTGTTGTTTTATTGGGTATGTTTTTGATGGTGGGTTTTTCTTTTTGGCTCCTGCAACCATCCAATAAAAATGAAACAAAAAAATATTGTATCTACTTTGATGAGTCTGTCTTGGGTCTTAATTTTGAAGCACCTGTTAAATACAGAGGTATTGAAGTTGGGAAGGTTACAAGTTTACACATAAGTGCATCTAATTCTCAGCAAGTAGAGGTAGAAATTACAGTTTTAAAATCGACACCCATCAAAACATCAACGAGAGCAAAACTTACATCGCAGGGTATAACAGGTTTGAGTTATATTAACCTGACTTTAGGTGATAATGAAGCGCCTCTTCTAACTAAGACAGGAGATGCTAAATACCCGGTGATTAAAACTACTCCGTCATTTTTTGAAACAATAGAAAAATCTTTTGGAAATGTATCTACAAATTTATCTAAAACCTTAAATGGTACGCAAAAACTTTTAGATGAAAAGAACCAAAAACAAATAGCCTTATTGTTTCATCGTTCTGCTAGTTTTATGAATAAGCTTGATAAAACTTTTGATGACAAGACCATAAATCACATTCAAAATAGTATCAAAAATTTAGATGAATTGAGTATTAGACTGAATGAAATTATGCCAAAATTAGAAGAATTCGCTACTAATTCTGTAGAATGGGAAAATAAGTTAGCTTCCTCTTTTAGTTCAATAATGAATAGTTATAAGACTATATCGGCTTCTATGGATGAATTCAAAAGAGCCGTGTCTGATGGGGAATTTAATATTAAAGATATCACAGGTGAGGTAGTTCCAACTGTAAACAATACACTGATAGATATTCAACAACTTATGGTGAAACTAGAAAGCATTTTAGATCAATATGAGCGAAGTCCTGGTGACTTACTCTTCAAACAACAAGAAATCAAAAAAGGGCCAGGAGAATAATATGAAATATATAATTGCAATACTCTTTGTATCCATATTTGTAGCGTGTAGTACAAAAACTCCAGTAGCTACAAAATACAAGATAAATCCTCAAGTACGTATTGATACAAATTTAAAAGAAAATTTTTCTAAATGTAAACAACACAGTCTCAAAGTGATGCAGTCTTTTAGCTCAAGTATGCTGATGTCTAAAGAGATGTATTATGTGCAAGATTCAAACAAAATTTACCCATATTCCGTGGCTGAGTGGGCTATAGCGCCAAATAAAGTTGTGTCAGATGCATACTTTAGAATGCTAAGAGATTTAAATATATTTCAATCTATTCAAAATTCAAAATCTAGAACAAAAGCACCTTGGATTCTTGAGACAAAAGTAGAAGATTTTATGCAGTACTATGAAAATGATAACACAAGTTCATATGTTATAGTCTCGATTAATCTCATCATATTAGATAACGAAACATCAAAGGTACTAGGAACAAAGGTATTCACTTCTAAACTAAATGTAGAAATATTAGATGCAAATGGTGGTGTTCTAGGACTCAACAAAGCTCTTGCTGAAGTCCTTTCCCAAAGTGCAACATGGCTGAGTGAGGAATGTAAGTGATAAGTGAAAAAGAATATCGACGAAGAAGGGACAAGTTAGCTTTAGTTTTACCAAAACAGAGTGTAACAGTACTCTTTAGTGGAACCCATAAAACACGTTCAAATGATACAGATTACCCATTTAGACAAGATAGCAATTTTTATTATATGAGTGGTTTTAAAGAAGATAATGCTATCTTAGTTTTTATTAAACAGAAAAAAAAATATCAAGCAATTTTATTTGTCAATAAAAAAGATAAAACTGCTGAGATGTGGAATGGAAAAAGATTAGGTGTAAAAAAAGCAACAAAGAGATTTCTAGTTGATCATGTCTACACCAAGGATGAGTTTGAGAAAAGATTTAAAGAGTATTTAGTTGAAAAATCTATCTTGTGTTTTGATTTTGGATTAGATTATTCTAAAGTAAAAATATTAAAGCGATACTCTAAAAATATAGCTACACATAAAGATATTTCACCTACGATTGGCACTATGAGACTTATAAAGTCGAATGCTGAAATAGCTCTTATAAAAAAAGCTATAACTATTACAAAAAAAGCTCATCATAAAGTCATGAAGTTAAATAAAGTTTCCAAAAATGAGTATCAACTCTTAGCTAATTTAGAATATACCTTTAAATCAAATGGTGCCTATAATGATGCATATACTTCCATTGTTGCTTCGGGTAATAATGCTAATACATTGCACTATATAGATAATAATAAACCTCTTTATAAGGGAGACTTGATATTGATTGATGCTGGTGCTGAGTATGAGTATTATGCAAGTGACATTACAAGGACTATCCCTGTTAATGGAAAATTTACTGTAGCACAAGGTGAACTATATGAACTTGTTCTTAGTGTTGAAAAAAAAATAATAAAGATGATAAAGCCAAACATTTTAAGAAGTACACTTCATAAAAAAAGTGAAGAACTATTAGTCGAAGGTATGATTAGACTAGGTATATTAAGTGGTAATGTTAAAAATATAATAAAAAAGAAAAAACATAAACTTTATTATCCACATGGTATAGGTCATTGGATGGGTTTAGATGTGCACGATACTTCTCCTTATAAGTATGCACAAGGAAAAGAGATTCCACTGCAAGAGGGGATGGTGTTAACTATTGAACCTGCCATATATATAGATGAAAATGATACAAGTGTACCAAAAAAATATCGTGGACTCGGTATAAGAATAGAGGATGATATCTTAGTGACCAAAGATGGGTATGAAAATATGTCTAAGGGAATCATAAAAGAGATTTATGATATAGAAAATATGCATTCTTAAGAAGCCTGTCTATAGCTAATTGTAGCTATAGCTCCAACCAGTTAAAGCGTCATACTTGGCTTCATTAAAGTTGTCTGAATCTGCTAAAAAATCCATAACATACATAGCTGCATAGGGTATACTTTTTTGGTCTTCTGGTTTGATAAGTAAAAGAGGCATATATGTATCTTGAGCATCAGATTTTCCAAATCCTACAGGCATTATTTGACTCATAAGTTCATGTGGTTTACTTATGGAGTTATCGTCTAAAAATTTATCTAAGACTGCATCTGCAATATCTTTTGGAAGTTTCTCATCCGTGTTTAAAAAAATTGTAAAATGGATTGGAGTTTCTTTAAAATTAGCTGGTGCACCTGTAGCCATGATGATATACTCAACATTATGCAAATGTTTTGTTATCTCTTCGTGTTCGAGATAATTATCAGTGTTGATAGCATTTGCAACTGGCATCTATTTTTTCTCATCTTTAATAAGTGGCTCACCTATTTTTTCTTCTATTTCAGCTTGAATATTTGCCATTCCTTGACGTATCTCATCCATAAAGTGAAATGGCACATCATCATCTTTTGACCATTTAACTTCATCAATATTCCCACCGTAGTCATCACCTAACTCTTGCATCTGTTGCTCATATTCTTCTAAGTCAGCGCATATAACTACTCTGTCATCAACTGTGTCTTTAAGTTCTATACACCAACCAGTTCGTTCATCATTAAGCTTAACATGACTTTCAAAGATAACAGCCATTAGCGTTTAGTCTCATCAAATCTTCTAGCAAAACCCTCAAGATCTTTTTTCTTTAAGTCACCATTGTAAACGATATCTCTTGGGTCTAAATCTTCATCATTTAACATTTTAGGAACTGCATCACCATTTGCGATAACTTCCATATGTTCATCTAATTCATCTTCGGAGTAAGCCATTTGCATATCAGCAGTTATGATATGAGGTATGCCTTCTATAACACGAAGTTTTTTCAGTTCTTCTTCTACCCCAGTACCCTCTATAGTTATGATGATACGGCCTTTATCATCATGCATATGATAATCACACTCTGGAGTGTTTTTAAGTGCCTCTACTACTTCATCTAAAAATTTTGGCATAGTTTGAACTACTATACTTGATATATTCATCTTATTCTCCTTAAATTATTTTTTTACTTATAACACCTATTTTATCTTATAAAGATTAATGGTGCGGTCGTCACTCGCAACAAAGAACTCTTTTTCGTTTAAAAAGAGTATATTTGTGAGAGTCATTCTATTACCTCCGTACTTAGCTATAACTTTTTGTGTGATTGTATTGAACAAAGTTACATTATTATTCTCATCACTTGCATAAGCTGCTAGTTTACCACTTGGTGATAACCCAGCACTATAGATGAGGAAATGAGACTGTTTATAGTAAGCAGAATTAAATTTAACCGCATAAACTACCGCACGTCTATCTTGTCCTGCTGTAAGAATTATTCCATTTTTGTAGTCAACTTGAAAAACATTATCGAGATTTTGTCCACTTAGCAGTTTTATTAATTTTCCGTTTTTAGTATTTATAATTTTAAGGTCACCACTTTCATCTGCTATAACTACTTCACTTTTGTCTTCGTTGAGTATGAAATTAGAAAACTTAGCACCACTTGCTTGCATTCGCCAATTTTCTTTTTTAGTTTTTATATCAAAAGATATAATCTCATTGCTTAGTAAAGCAAGTATTAATGTGTCTTTATCTAAAAATTTTGCTTTTGAAATAGCGAGCATATCTGTTTCATTGATAATATTTTTATTTTTATTATTTACATTTATAAATAAGTTTCTATAGCCCCGAGGTGCTTGAGAAAGAATTAAAATTTTTTGATGAAGTATATCAATGGAAAATATTTTAGAATTAATATTATCTCCCATAAAATCTTTTATCTTTGGAACCTTAATTTGTTTGATGATTTTTCTTGTTTTAATGTCAAAGATATCTACAACTCCTGCAGATGTTGCAGAATATAGTTTAGTATCCTTGACAATAATATCAATGACTGATCCACTAGATTTATACTTAGCTATTGGCATAATATAGGAGCTATATAGTGAAGTTATAAATAAAGTAATAAGTAATAATTTACGCATTTTTTGCCTTTATATCAAGTATATTTATCTCTATTGCATCAACTGGACATCTACTTATACAAAACCCACAAGATGTACATTTATCGTTTATAGTAGGCATAAACATCGCTTGAAAATCTATTGCATTGTCTAGACAAGGGTCTTTACACGAAAAACACATTGTGTGATTCCAGCTGAGACATTTACTTTGACTTATAGTAATGTTAGCGTTGATGTTTTGTTTAAATGTAATATCAAGAACACCTGCCTGACAAACTATGGCACATTCATCGCAAAATGTACAGCCACTAGCACCAAACACAATATAGGGTGAACCATCTTTGGCAATTTTAATGATCTCTTCTTCACAAACAGTGTCACATTTGTTTTCACAATCTGGACACTGTTTGTGAAAAAGAGCTTCATCTTTAAAATATGGAGGTCTTAAAAATGAATTATTACTTTTTTGGGCTTCATCTTTAAGTGAAGCACCAAAAGAGGAAAAAAGCTCTCTTCTATTCAAACTATATCAACCTTAGTGTTTAGTCCAAGGACTAACACCAGCTGGTGAGTTTGCATTTGCAACATCAGCATCAGTAACGAAGTTATCGCCACCTTTAACAGTATCTAAAGATTCAGTATACTTCTTACCGTTCCATGAACTTTTTGAAGCACCATCTTTTTCAGTATAAGCTGCTTCAAATGTATTTGCTACAGCTAAATCACCTTGTGTTTGTGGAGCATGACACTGAGAACAGTTAAATCTTGCACCTTGAAGGTGATTAGTCTCTTTAATAGCTACTTCATTTTTGTAGTTATCTACACCTTGGTGAAATTTACCATCAGTAAACCCACCTTTAGGTCTAAAGTTTGTAAAGTGTGACTTTGGAATTGGAGTAGCACCCATACTTGCTGCTACTTCTGGCATGTGACACCCTGTACATTGATTTGCACCAATTTTGATTGGTAGCATACCATCAGTATCATGTGGAATCATTGGTGGTGCATCTTGAAAAGCACGCTTGATTTTGTGGCTTCCACCAGCATACTCTTTAGAGTAGTTAGTTTGCATACCAGTTGTATCACTTTTTTCAGAATAAAGGTCAGTTTTTCTTAGACCTAAAGACTCCTCCGAAATTGTTGGAGCAACTTTAGCACTACTCGATGGAGCAGCACTATCACTACCACAACCACTAAATAGTAGTAATGCAGCAGTTAACCCAATTGTTATCTTACTTATTGTTTTCATTGATTTTCTCCCATTTTTTTGTTTTTAGCTAAATTTTTCTCTGCATAACCTCTTAGAGAAAAACCTAAAGCATCATCATCGCATACTTCTATACATCTTCCACAGTTTGTACATTCACCTGATAGTACCGTTTCACTATTCACCGCTACCATATGGAGTACTTGCCGTTCTGGACATACAGCTTTACACTTCATGCACTCAGTACAATTATCTTTATCATGCCAAACTCTTAGTAGGCTATACTTACCAACAAGTGAGTAAAACCCACCAAGTGGACAGATATGACCACACCAACCATGTTTAAGCACAAACAGATCGAAAAGGAAAATGATAAGCACAGCAGCCCATCCAAATCCTAAACCAAATACTATACCCCTGTGAACCATTGATATTGGACTTATAAATTCAAAAGCAGCTACTCCTAACATAGTTGAGAGTATCAAACTAAGAGCTAAAACCCAGTATCTTATATTTCGTGATGCAGGTTGTTTTGCTTGCATCTTTCCAACTTCTAGTTTGGAACGTAACCAGCCTGCAAAGTCTGTAACCATGTTGATGGGACAAACCCACGAACAAAATGCTCTTCCACCTACTAAGAAGTAAAAGAAAGCTACAATTATCGCTCCTATTAGCAAGTCTCCCGCAATGACAGCACCTGCTGCAAACATTTGTAATGCTGCATATGGGTCACTAAGTGGGACTATACCTAACAGATTTGATGAAGATAAATTACCAAGTAATATATTCCATCCCCAAGCATTCGCTCCAAAATAAAGAACTAAAATACCGACTTGTGAAAGTCTTCTTAATATTAAATAGCGGTAATTATTCCATAAGGTATTCATTAATATAAATCCTCTGAATCATTTAAACTATCCATCGCACTTCTTTTGCTAATATCGGTAGTTGATTTGATTTCATGCGCATTTTCAAGACGCTTTTCATCTTCTTTATCCCAACCTTTGATATAGTAATCACCAACTTTTCCTAAGGCTACCTGCGTAGGTAGTATAGCTACAGCTGCTTTTTCAGTTACACAAGCTTTTTCACAAAGTCCACATCCTGTACATGCGTCAGCATCAATAACTGGTATACGATAAGCGTGTTTCCCTGTTCGCTTATTTTGTGAATACTCAATTTTAATAGCTTCGCCTAGTAATGGACAAGCTCTATAACATGCATCACATTGAATTCCCCAAAAAGCTATACAACTATGAGCATCAACGACTGCGACACCCATCTCGGCGATATTAATATCTAACTCGCCATCAGTTGTAACACTAGATTCATCTAGTGCGCCAGTTGGACAAACTGGTACACAAGGGATATCTGGACACATATAACAAGGTATATCTCTAGGGACAAAATAAGGAGTCCCTAAAGGTTTATTATCACCTGGTTTTGACAGTAATAGTGTATCGTACGGACAAGCTTCAACGCATAGTCCACACTTAATACATGCTTTTAAAAAGTCATCTTCAACAAGTGCACCAGGCGGTCGAAGTGTTAGTGGAGAAGCGATAGCTTCTTCCACATAAGCACTCCAAACGAAACCACCTATAGCTGTTATACCAACAGCTCTAGCCGTATTTAAGATAAATTTTCTTCTATCACTAATCATTTTAAATTCTTTCTATTTACGCTTTATAAATTTTAACTGCACATTTTTTGAAGTCTGTTTGTTTTGACATTGGACATGTCGCATCTAAACATACTTTATTGATAAATACTTTTTCGTCGAACCATGGAACAAATACTAAACCACGAGCTGGTCTATTTCTACCACGAGTTTCAACTCTAGCTTTAACTTTACCACGACGAGATTCAACCCACGCAAGACCACCTTGTTTAAGACCTTTTTTCTTAGCATCTTCAGGGTGCATATAACATAATGCTTCTGGTACTGCACGGAAAAGTTCAGGTACACGCATAGTCATAGTTCCTGAGTGCCAGTGCTCTAGTACACGACCTGTACATAACCATGTGTCGTATTTAGCATCTGGCATTTCTGGAGGATCCATGTAAGGACGAGC
This sequence comes from Sulfurimonas sp., assembly GCA_026988245.1. Classification (GTDB taxonomy): domain Bacteria; phylum Campylobacterota; class Campylobacteria; order Campylobacterales; family Sulfurimonadaceae; genus Sulfurimonas. Next base: position 12,396 of record JALSLR010000090.1, on the reverse strand, counting down.
AAAGATTTTAGCTTTATTTTTAAGACTAACTTTTTTACTTGACTTATCTTTTCCACCTAGTGTACCACTTTGAAGTGCTTTAGCAAGTGTTCCGTAGAATGCAAACTCACCTGTTTCACCATTGTTTGTAGCTTTGGCTGCATACGGGTCATACTTAGCATTAAATCTCCATGCTGTTTCTTTACCATCAACAACTGGCCATTTAAGTCCACGAACTTTGTGATACATATTAAATGGTGCAAGGTCATGACCATGTCCACGTGTAAATGCAGCATACTCTTCCCAAAGATATTTTTGGATGAAGAAACCATAACCATTAAATACTTTCCCATCTGATCCAACTACATTACGGCTATCTCCATAACCCTCTGAGTTGTCATAACCAGTTTGGATAGGATCTTTTTGGTCTAGTTTATAAGTTGTAGCTACTTTATTAGCAAATAATACTTCAAATAGTGTAGTATCTTTGTTATAACCCATTGCATAAGCTTTTTCTAGAACATCAGGTAGTGCTTTTTTTCTTGGTCCTGATGGCGCATATGCACCCCATACTTCAGAAATTTTAAAACGTTTAGATAACTCCATCCATTGCCAAGTATCACTCATTGAATCACCTACTGGTAGAACTTGTTGTCTCCAGTGTTGAGTACGACGTTCAGCATTTCCGTAAGCTCCCCATTTTTCATATATCATCGCAGTTGGAAGGATTAAATCTGAAACTTTAGCTGAGATACCTGGGTACCCATCAGAAGTTACGATGAAGTTATCCATCTCGCGAGCTGCTTTAATCCAGTGTGTAGCTGAAGCTGAATCTTGGTAAGGATTACATACGTTTACCCATGCAAACTTAATAAGACCATCTTCGATATCACGGTGAATTTTCATAATATGTTGTTTACCAACACCATTAAGAGTCCCAGCAGGAATCATCCATTTTTTCTCCGCAATTGCACGGTGCTTAGGGTTTTTAACCATCATATCCGCTGGAAGACGGTGTGTAAATGTACCAACTTCACGAGCAGTACCACAAGCTGAAGGTTGACCAGTTAATGAGAATGCTCCCGAACCTGGACGTGCTTGTTTATTTAGCATAAAGTGAACATTGTAAGCTAGAGTATTTGTCCAAGTACCACGTGTATGTTGATTCATACCCATAGTCCAAAAAGACACAACTTTTCTATCTTTTTCAATGTAAAGATTAGCTAACTCTTGAAGTTTCTTTTTGAAGCTTTCAATTGACTCATCTGGATCACCTTTAACGATTTTCGCAGTATAATCTAATGTATATGGCTCTAAAGATTTTTTGTACTCTTCAAAAGAGATTTCCCAGTGACCTAGTGTCCCACCTTTGTGAGTCATAGTATCGCCTTCTTTGTAACCAAATGGCTCTAAAGCTGGACCCTCTTTTGCAGATACAGTAGTTTTCATCTCTTTAGAAATTGTTTCCATTTCTAAATCAGTGTACTTACCTTCTTTGATAGATTTATCAGTATTTCTTCTCATACCATAACCGATGTTAACTGGACCAGCTGCAAATATCATATGTTTCTTAACGAAATTCCAATCAATTATTTTTTCAGCATCATCACGCATAACGATTTCACGTGCTACGTAGTTCCAAAGTGCTGTATCAGTGTTTGGTGAAAATATAATTTCAGTATCAGCTAAATCTGAAGTTCTGTGAGTATAAGTTTGAATAGATATAACTTTTACACGCTCGGGGTCTGATAATTTTCTATCAGTTACACGAGACCAAAGGATTGGGTGCATCTCTGCCATGTTTGAACCCCAAGATACAACAGTATCAGTAAGTTCGATATCATCATAGCAACCAGATGGTTCATCAACACCAAATGTTTGATAGAAACCAACAACCGCAGATGCCATACAGTGACGAGCATTAGGGTCGATTGCATTAGAACGAAAACCTGCCTTCATAACTTTTTGAGCAGCATAACCTTCCATGATAGTGTATTGACCAGATGCGAAGACACCAACACCTTCAGGTCCACTAACTTTTAAAGCTTTTTTGATGTTTAATTCCATCTCATCAAAAGCACGTTCCCAAGAAACCTCAGAAAACTTACCTTTTTTATCAAAATTACCATTTGCATCCACACGTAGTAAAGGCTTAGTAAGTCTATCCGCTCCATACATAATCTTAGCATTAAAGTAACCTTTAATACAGTTAAGACCACGATTTACCGGTGCAGCAGGGTCACCCTTGACTGCAACTATCTTACCATTTTTTGTTGCCATCATGATACCACAACCAGTACCACAGAAACGACAAGCCGCCTTATCCCAACGCCATCCGCCTTCAGCTGTATTCGCCGCTGCTTCTAGCTCTGCTGGTACACTCATACCAATAGCCGCTGCTGCAGACGCCGCCGCTGAACTTTTAAGAAATTCTCTTCTCGAAAGTGACATATTCTCTCCTGTTTAGATAAATTTTTTGTTAATGTGTCCTTTAACAGTGCATATATTATCTGTATCTATATTTAATTACTTTGACCCATGTCAAGTAATTAAAGTTTATATATAAGGTGGAGTTAAGCTATGCTTTTGGTTGGCAAGATTTTGTAAGTTCTTGAAGTTCAAGTTTTAGTTTTTGCAGTTTTTTAGTAGAGTTAATTAACTCCTCGGTTGATTCTATCATCATATCTTCTGAGTTGCTTAGATGCTCGACAGATAGGGAAGAATCACTTATCTCATCAATGATAGAATCAAACTCGTCAGTTAATTCTTCTAGTTTTACAGAGGCACTTTGAGATTGGAGTAGGGCATTGTTTGAGTAGTCCATCGCAGAGTTGAGTTTATCTATAAAACAGTTTATAGTGTTACCAACCTCTACAATTTCTACCTCACTCTCTTCAACAAGCTCCATAGGTTTAAGTTTAGAAATGTCTTCACTATTAATGATTTTTTTTGAATAAAACATAAAAGAGTCAACATGAGCTTCAATAGAGCGTAATTGAAGTAATGAATATATAAATATAATTAAAAATATAAAGATTGATATGTATTGTGCTATTGTAATGTTATATATTTTTTCTTCAGAATTATCTGTATACATTGTTACTAGCTTGTCTACATTGTTTAATAAAGTAGAGTTGCTTTTATAAATTTCTTGTACAACTATATCAAGTGCTATGTCTCTTTGTGGAGTCTTTTCTTGTATAACAAGTATTTTATAATTTTGAATATATCCAAGATACTCTTTCCATTGTTTTTTTACATCCATTAATTGAAAGTTTATTTTTGGAGAAGGGACCGAGTATATACCTCTTTGTTTATCTCCATGCTGAAGAATATCTAATCCTTTTATGAACTCATCTACTGCAGAGTTAAGTTCATAAAAATCATAAGATTTTGTATAGTAAGTATAAAAAATATTTTTAGCCATTTTTTGAGTTAACATTCTTTGTTTTCCTACAATGTTTACGACTAAAGCATCTTTGGATGTTTGGTTATTAAGGTAAATAGTTGTTGAAACAATCCCTATGATGAGTATGATGAGTAAAAAACCCAGTAGTTTAATTTTGGTGCTAATACTTGTAACTTTTGCCATTATTCTTCCCCTCTATATATCTTTTTTAGAGATTCTTTATTGAGTACAGTAATATGAGAATTTTTTATCTCAATGGTTCCATTTCTTGAGAGTTTTTTTAGTACACGCGAGAGAGTTTCTGGCTGAATGTGAAGCATGAAAGAAACTTCTTGACGTTTTTTAGAGTTGAAAATTTCTAAATCATCCCATAACATAAAGGCAACTTTTGCAGTAGCGTCAAAGACTAACTCACGATTAACTACACAATGAAGTTGCGATGTTTTTTTTAAAATTTCATTAATAAACTCACTGTTAAGAATATTTTGAGATAAAAAAACTTCTTTGAAAGCATCAAAATCAACTTCTAAAACTACACTATCTTCTGTAAATTCAGCATTTGAAAAGCATTGGATTGAGTTGTCATTTATGGTTGTAAGTTCAGATATCATACTGTCTTCATAAATATGGTACAAGAATATTTCATTATCATATTTATCTATCTTATAAACTTTTAGTAATCCTTCTATTAAAAAAAATACTTTTTGTGAGGTATCGTTTTCATAGTATAAAATTGAGTCTTTTGGATATTTTTTAATGACAGAAATTTTAGCAATATTGTTGAGTTGATGATGGTCTAAAGAGGAAAAAAAAGATAATTTATGAATTTGAAAATCTAAGTTCGGCATCTGTTATTATAGTTCTCTACTTGATTGTTTAATTTAGTTTATCTTATCATATTTGAGCCTTTGTTAAACTTAATGTATATATAAATAAAGATTATAAAAATGGTATGACTTTTGCTTTGATTAAAGTATGAAATTTATTGAAGCACTGAAACTTAGAAGTAAATTATTTTTTCTATTTATGCTAGTGACAAGTGGACTCATTACTGTTGGTGTTATGGGTGCCGTCAATATAGGTGCTATGAAGAAAAATTTAGACTCACTCTATTTTGGTTCCTTAGTCCCTGTAACTGAACTCAATGAAATACTTCAAACCTACCATGGCAGCTTAGTTAACGTAGTTTATAAGGCTAAATCAAACGAAATTTCATCTCAAGAAATAAGCTTACAAATAAGAACCTCTATAGATAAAATAAATAGACAATGGAATAGTTACGAAGAGCACTTTAAGCGTAATGAAGAGTTGCAATATGTTGGATATGTAGCTGTTGAGATAAATTCTATAAATGATTATTTTTTAAACATTTTAAAGTTAAATGAACAAAAAGAAGGCTCTTTAGAGAACTTGTCAATCAAAGTATTAGAAGAGAATGTTGCATACATACATAAAACAATCAAAAAACTTATAAAATATGAAGTAGAAATTGCTATGTATGAACGTAAAAAGTTTTTAGTCACTTATGACTCTATTATGAGAGAAGTTGGCTTAGTCCTTGTTACGATTATACTTGGAGTCCTCATCATATCTTTTTATGTATTTAAGAGTATTCAAAATGATCAAACAAAACTTGAAGTAGCAACAAAAAAACTCAAGCGCGCGAATAAAAAACTAGAAAATGTTTCTTACACTGATTCGCTTACCTCTTTACATAATAGACGTTATTTTAACTTTGTGTATGACAAAGAGCTTAAACGTGCAAAAAGAGAGCGTAAGTTTATAACCTTTATGATGTTGGATATAGACTTTTTTAAACAGTATAATGATACCTATGGACATATAGAAGGTGATAAGGCACTTATAAGTGTTGCAAAGGCTTTAAAAGAGTTACTAAAACGTCCAAGTGATTATGTATTTAGACTTGGTGGTGAAGAGTTTGGGGTGATACTTTCAGATACTGATGAAAAAAATAGTGCTAAAGTTGCACAAAAAATTTGTGATGATGTAAGGTCTAAAGCGATAGCTCATAAGAGTTCAAGCGTGAATGCTTTTGTTACTATATCTATAGGTGTAGTTTGTTGTGTAGCTGATGATGCACTTGATGAAGAGTTGCTAATAACACGAGCAGATGAGATGTTGTATGATGCTAAGAAGAGTGGTAGAGATAGGTTTATTATCACTACAGACGTAAGTGATGCTAAAGAGCTAGTAGCTTAAATATAAAAAAAGGGTATATATGGCATATATAGATGTAGAAGATAGTAGTTTTAATGAGCTTTTAAATGAAGAGTTTTCAAAAGGTCAAACAGTTATTTTAAAGTTTTATACAGAATTTTGTGATGCATGTATGGCACTTGATATGGAACTTGAAGATGTTGATGATGATAATGAAAATGTTTCTGTTCTTGCTATAGACTGTGCGGAGTGTGATTTTACAGCTGAACGATATGGCGTCGTGCAAGTCCCTACTACCATAATTATGAAAGATGCAAGTACTACTTTACTGCATATAGAAGGGATAATGCTCTCTCAAGATATAGAAGATGTTCTTAATGAGGCTTAGTGTTTTGGTTTAAATCCAAAACATTCACTTACTAAGAGTGGACGAAGTTTTTCTTTAAGTTCACCCTGAAACTCCATGAAATTATCTTTATAAGTTCCCCCGCATCCTAATTTTTTCTTTAGTGTTTTTAAAATCTTTTTAGCCTCATTATCTTGGAGATGAAATTCACCGACTAAGGTGACCACCTTACCTTTTCTTTTTTCTTTTGAAAAAAAAAGTTGATGTTTCTGCGGAGCAATATCTTCATTTGCAAGAACAGACTTACGGGTTGAATCAATCTTATTCCAACCCTCTTGTATATCTGCACCGATAAAAAGGTCTAATTTCTTTCCTCTGCTCACTTTAGAGTACTTTTTGAGTAAGTACACTCATTTTAGTATTATCGTAAGATGAACTTTCAATAGAACCCAGTACCTCTTTAAGGGAACTTATTTCATGGTTATATACAGCAATAATCACTTCATCCCCAGCATCTAAAAATGTACTCTCTCCGTAAGGAGTATAACGTGTAGCACCGATAGAGATGATGGCTTTACTCGGGTAGTTACAATCCTTTATATAGGAAAGGATAGGTTCTAGTGGACCAAAATCTTTTTGTGTATTTACTTGGTTGAGTATCCAATGAATGAGTTGCGAGTAAAAATAACTGTATCCATTTAGCTCTACATCTTCTCCATATGCATGAACTTTACCATCACGGCGTAAAAAAGAAGCTATAGAAAAACTGTCCATAATGCCACCAATTTCAAATTTATCTATCTTAAATAAAGTATCTGAAATACCTTTAGAAGATATACCCCAGTTTTTTTTATCGCTTATTTTACTTGCACCTTTAACTCTGATGGAACAGTCGTTATAGGCGCCAAAGTGCGTAGGTGTTATTTTAGATATTTTTTTAGCATCATCATACTCAAGATTACAGATAAGCCCAACTTCGGGCTCCGCTTGAATATTTACATCTTTTTGTGGTAGTTTTATTTTCTTAGCATCAAGAGGGTAAGTACTAAGCATACTCTTAGCATCATGCTTGTCACATGGTAGATAAAAAGGGAACATCCCTTTTGGGGCTGCTTCATCTGCGGTGATGATATCTTTAAAATCCTCAGCCTCACCAGCTTGGTCAAGATGCAGTGCAAAATTACCTGCAATCCCTAAACCAAGAAAGTCTATATACTTAGGCATTAGATTTCGCCTTTAGTCCTAGCTTCTGCGAACTCTTCGTAAGTTCCTTTGAAGTCTATGAGGCTTCCATCAGCTTGGAGTTCGATAATACGAGTTGCATAAGCGTCAAGTAACTCTCTATCGTGAGATACACAGATAACATTGCCTTTGAAGTTATGAAGTGCTTCACCAAGTGCTACGATAGCCTCAAGGTCAAGGTGATTTGATGGCTCATCTAAAACCAAAAAGTTTCCATTTTCTAGCATGAGTTTACTTAGCATCATACGGTGTTTTTCTCCACCTGAGATAGACTCAACAGACTTCTCTTGTTGTTCGCCATTAAAAAGCATACGACCAAGACAGTTTCTTATCTCAGCTATATCACGTTTAGGGTCGTGTCCACGTAACCAGTCATAAAGAGTACCCTTCCCACTAATAGTATCAGCAGTATCTTGTGGAAAATAACTCTGTTCTATAGTAGCTCCCCATTTAACTTCACCCTCATCAGGTTTTATCTCTTCTATAATGATTTTAAGGAGGGTAGTTTTTCCAACACCATTGCCACCGATAAGTGCAACTTTTTCATCTGGCTCAAATTTTAAAGTGATATCTTTAAGCACTTCATTGTCACCATAAGAATGAGAGATGTTGATAATATCAAGTGCTTCATCACCCATGTTTCTTTTTGCTTTAAATACAATAGATGGGTCACGACGAGATGATGGTTTTATGTCTTCTAACTCCATCTTGTCTAGTTTTCTTTGTCTAGAAGTCGCTTGTTTTGCTTTAGAAGCATTGGCAGAAAATCTTCTCACAAAAGCTTCTAGTTCATCTTTTTCTTTAAGTTGTTTTGCATTATCAAGTTCTAGTTGTTTTGCAAGCACATTGGCTGCTATATACCAGTCGTCATAATTACCAGTAAATTCACGAATTTTTTGGTAATCAACATCAAGTATGTTAGTAACAACAGCATTTAAAAAGTGTCTATCGTGTGAGATTACTACCATAGTACCCTCATGGCGTTTAAGTTCATTTTCTAGCCAAGAGATAGTTTCGATATCGAGGTTATTGGTAGGTTCATCAAGAAATAAAACATCAGGTTTAGGAAAGAGTACCTGTGCTAGTAAAACTTTGAATTTATCAGCACTATCAAGTGAACTCATAAGGTTATAGTGATCACTTGCTGGGATCCCTACATTTTCAAGTATTTTTCCGATTTTTACTTCATATTCATACGTTGGATCTTCTTCAACACTTATAACTTCAAGTTCAGCTAAACGGTTGTTTACAGCATCATCTTCAAAGTCGCCATTTGCATATAAGTCTTCTTTTTCTTTAATAGCATCATAGAGTCTTTTATTTCCAAAAAGAACAGCATCCATGATGGTGTACTCCTCGTAAGCAAATTGATTTTGACCAAGGACTCCAACTCTGTTTGATTTTGGGATAATAACATCCCCCTCGTATTCCTCGATTTCACCACTTAAAATTTTTAAAAAGGTAGTTTTACCAGCACCGTTTGCACCGATGAGCCCGTAGCGTTTATGACGGTCAAGTTTGAGGTTTATGTCTTGAAACAATACTCTGTTTCCAAAGCGCATAATGAGATTTTGAACTGTTACCATGTGTGTAAGCCCTTAGATATGAATTAATTCGCGAATTATATCTAAGAGTAGTTTAAAAAGGGGTTATATGTTTTTTGAGATTTATTTTTCTTATTGTAACTTTTGTGCAACAAGTTTATTGACAACTTGTGGATTAGCTTTTCCACCTGTACTTTTAAGGACTTGTCCTACAAAAAAGCCTAGCAGTTTTGTATTTCCTGCTTTGAATTTTGATACATTATCAGGATTTTTAGCGATTATATCATCGATAATAGGTGCGATAACATCTGGGTCGCTTATTTGTACTAGTCCTTTCTCTTGAACTATCTTATTTGGACTTTTACCTGATGTTAGCATCTCTTCAAACACTTGTTTTGCGATTTTGTTTGAGATGGTTCCATCATCTATGATGCTAACAAGCTCAGCTATCTGACTTGGATTGAATTTTAACTCGTTTACTTGCATCTGTTTGAGTTCTCTTGCAACTTCATTTGTTACTATGTTTGCTAAACTTATGGGACTGTTTAAAGTAGATAAAGCTTCTTCATAAAAGGATGAAAGTTGTGCATCACGAGCGAGAGTATTTGCTACTTCGCTGTTGAGTTTAAGAGTGTCAGTATATCTTTGAAAGAGTGCTTGCTCTGAGGCAGTCATAGCTACTACTTCACCATCAATCTGCTCTTTTTTGACTTGAGGTTTTGTTGTTGGCTCATTTTGTTTTGTTTTTTTATCCCAAGAACCTTTAAGTCCTACTATTTTGTTGAAAACTGGTTTAGCATCACTGTAGTCTATAGGGTCAGCATAGAAGTAACCTTGTCTCTCAAACTGAAATCTCACATCTGGCTTTTGCTCAATCACAGCAGGCTCTATACGTGCATTTTTTATGACTTTTAAGGAGTTAGGGTTGAGGTCTTGTTCATCTGCTGGTGCTTCAACAGAGAAAAGTCTGTCATAAACTCTTACTTCAACCTCTTTTGATTCCTTAGCATCAACCCAGTGGATTGCACTTTTAACTTTGATACCACTTGTGTCTGAGCCACTTTTAGACTCAGCTGAATACTCTGCTTTTATCTCTATGATATTTCCCTCATCATCTTTGATAATCTCTTTACAAGTGATGATGTAGGCATGTTTAAGTCTTACTGATTGTGTGGGTGTAAGTCGAAAATAATCTTTTGGAGCATCCTCCATAAAGTCATCACGCTCTATGTAGATTTCAGAAGAAAAAGGGAGCTTTCTTGAACCCTCTTTTGGCACATCGTGTGGGTAGTATGATGCGTCTATATCTTCCTTAGCATCATAGTTGGTTATAGTGATTTTTAAAGGCTCTAGTACACACATAACACGAGGGACTTTAGGATTTAAATCATCTCGTATACAAAATTCAAGTTGCGAGACATCTACCATAGAGTTTGCTTTTGCTATGCCTATTTGGTCACAAAAAGTGAGTATTGATTCTGGGGTGTAACCTCTTCTTTTATACCCAGCAATGGTAGGTAAACGCGGGTCGTCCCAACCGCTTACTACCTTAGACTCAACTAACTCTAAAAGTTTTCGTTTGCTCATAACTGTATAGTTTATGCCAAGTCTTGCAAACTCATGTTGGTAAGGTCTCGGAGGGGTAAGGTTTAGCGTCTCTAAAACCCAGTTGTAGATGTCACGGTTGTTTTCAAACTCAAGCGTACAAATAGAGTGTGAAACGCCCTCAATGTAGTCAGATAAACAGTGGGCGAAATCGTACATCGGGTAGACACACCACTCATCTCCTGCTCGAAAATGCTCAGCATGACGGATACGATACATAAGTGGATCACGCATCTTCATATTTGCAGCTGACATATCAATCTTGGCTCTTAGTATATGCTCCCCATCTTTAAATTCACCCTTTTTCATACGCTCAAAAAGTTCAAGATTTTCTTCTATACTACGGTTTGCATATTTACTACGCTTTCCTGCCTCTGTTACTGTACCTCTATATTCACGGATTTCATCTTCTTGGAGGCTATCTACATAAGCCTTACCCATTTTGATGAGTTGTATAGCATAGTCATAAATTTGATGAAAATAATCAGAAGTATGACGAACATCCCCTTTCCACTCAAAACCAAGCCACTTCACTGCATCTTCAAGAGCTTGGGCATATTTGGTATCTTCTTTTGTTGGGTTGGTGTCATCCATCCTAAGGTTACAGTAACCATTATAATCACGAGCAATACCAAAGTTTATAGCAATAGACTTAGCATGACCAATATGTGGAAAGCCATTTGGCTCAGGTGGAAACCTTGTGACAACCTCTTTACATTTGCCTGATTTTAAGTCCTCTTCAACTATGGTTCGTAAAAAATCTTTTCTTTCGCTCATTATATATATGCCCTTTAATTTGATAGTGGTATTCTATCAAATAAGAGCTTTTTATAGACTAAATTAATTTATTTTAGAGTGTGGTTTATCCCAAAACTCTTTATCTGGTTCTCCATGAACGGTGTCTTGCATATATTTTTCATGTGTACGAGCTATCTCTGCACGTATGAGATTTACCACAGCTTTTTGTGACTCTATAGGTTCAGGAAGTACACAGTACTCACCCTCTGTCAGTTCATCGTTGAAGTGATCTTGGTCAAACTCTTTGCCTAAGTATTTACAGATGTATTTTACATCGCGTTCAGCATTTCCAAGACATGAAGTAGCACCAGGGGAAGGTGTCATGTTAAAGATAAGACCTTCACCTGTAAAGATGGAAGCCTCACCTAACATAAGCTTTTGCTCATCTTTATTGAGCACTTGAGGGCGTACACCTCCAAAACCATCTGCGTATTCAAACTCATCCATTTTAAGACCTGGGACAATTTTTCTCGCAGCTTTTAAGAAGAGATATTTGTTTAAAACAGGTACTTCATATAAAAAGTTTGTCATTAAGTAGTTGCGAATATCACTCTCTTTGAGGAGCTTCCATAAGGCTTTAACTATGTTCATATCAAAACGAAGAGTTTTCCAAAAGTCCATATATGTGCCAGGTTTAAAACGCTCTAAGTAAGGCATAACAAGTGCAGTGGGTCCAAAGCGAGTGTTTCCATCTGCTAAGATATCTGGGTCACCATGCAATGCAGCAAAAGGGAGTTTAGGGTTTTGTATCATATATACTTTTCCGTTAAGTATTTTTTGATTTGTCATGTAAAAACTACCAGCTACAGGGAGACAACCTAGGTTGTGACCAAAGCCCATACGGTGTGCTAAAAAGAGTGAATGTGCCCCTGCATCTGTAGCTACAAAGTCAGCATAAAAGTTGCCTTTTGCACTTTTAACTATATAGCCCCGTTTAGCAGAACGTTCTATGTCTGTTACTTGCGTATTTAAAAAGAGTTCTATCTCAACATCTGTTTGTTTTTTTGCTTCTTCTATAAAATGTTTAGATAATTTTTGAAAATCAACAGTAGTCCATTGATCACGAGTACCAACTCCAACTATCTCCTCAGGTCTTTCATCTCCGTTAGCATCATAAACGAGACGAGGTTCTATCTCTTTGAGCTTTTCTTTGTCCCACACTTCAAGGTAAGGGAAAAGTTGGTTAAACTCTTCATAGCGGTGAAGCAAAAATTCAACCTCTTTTTCACCAACACCAAAAGCCATTTTTTGATGAGAGTAGATTACATCATCTTGAAGACCATGACCTAGGCAGT
>JALSLR010000089.1 GCA_026988245.1 Sulfurimonas sp. | reverse complement strand
CAAAAGTTTTAAAATAATATAATTATTTATTAAACATTATCGAGCCAAGTCTAACCATGTTAGACCCACACTCGATAGCTAGTTCAAAATCTCCACTCATACCCATAGAACAAATATCTGCACCTTTGAGCTGTTTATACACTTCATGAGTTTTTCTAAAGCTTTCTTTTACAAGCTTAGCATCATCGCTATGTGCACCTATACTCATAACACCACGAAGATTTATGTTTGGACATTCACGCTGAATCTGCTCGTAGATACTCTTAGCATCATCTATACTAACCCCACTTTTACTCTCTTCATTTGCAGAGTTTATTTGGAGTAGGGCATCTAGTGTCATATCTTTTGCAAGAAGCTTTTTTTGTAGTTCATGTGCTAAAGAGAGTGAATCTAGTCCATGAAATAGAGTGGGATTAATATCTAGTAAATTATTGATTTTATTTTTTTGTAGGTTTCCTACAAAGTGCCATTCAAGTGGCAAATCTTCTAAATGATGTGCCTTTTGTTTTAAATCTTGCACTTTATTTTCTCCATAAGCTCTTTGACCTATGTTATAAAGTTTCACTATGTTATCACTTGTAGAGTATTTGCTTATAGCAACAATTTTAACGATATGATGTGCACTCACTTTAATTCGTGCTGTTTCAACTCTTCGGATAACATCATCAATGTATATTTTATATTCTATTTCTGTCATAATTGTTCCATTAATATTAGATGTATGATTGTATCAAAAATTATCTAGTATAGTTTAAGCTCAAGGTTGCTTTAGTTCCTTTTTCTAAACCTTCACTCTCTAAAGTAACATCACCACCTAAAATATTTGCCATTTTTTTACTAAGTGAGAGACCGAGTCCTGTCCCCTTATGCTTTTTTTGCATAACATTCTCAACTTGGGTAAAATCACTAAAGAGTTGTTGTATATTTTCTTGAGATATCCCAACTCCGCTGTCTTGTACCTTGACATATATCTTTGCATCATTATTATAAAGTTCTAAGGAAATACTCCCTTTTTGTGTGAATTTTATAGCATTTGAAAGAAGATTTGTAACAATTTGTTGAAACATTTTTGGATCTGTATAGAACGAATCAAGTGTGTAATTTTCTTGTTTTATGCTAAAGTCTAAATTTTTCTCATCAGCTAAAGGTTTGAGCATATTGTATGCGTTCTCAATTATGCTACTTAATGATACATCCTCTTTATGAGCTTCCATTTTTCCAGCCTCTATCTTAGCGATGTCTAATATCTCATTTATCATCCCTAAAAGATAGTGCGCAGAGGATTCTATGTTGGCTACGGTGTCTTGTTGGTCATCTGTAAGTTCTTCATATGTGATAAGAAACTGTGAAAAACCTATGATGGCATTAAGGGGTGTGCGTAATTCATGAGACATATTTGATATAAATGCTGATTTGGCTTGTGAAGCTGCCATAGTCCTGCTTATAAGAGCAATTCTATCAAGCTGAAGCGTTATCATAGTTGCGATAGATGCATAAAAACTTCGTTCATTTTCATCCTCAAAGCTATCGAGGGCTAAAGAGATAGAACCAAAGTAAATCTTTGCATCTTTTTCAAAGTCACTTATAAAAAGATCAATGGAGTTTGAATGTTGTTTTTTTGAAAAAACTAAATCATCTCTATTGGTGATTTTTTTAATCTCTGCCATTGAAACTTCTATACACTCCTCTTGCGAATTTGTTTGGATGATGGTATTAAAAACTTCTATAAGTTGGATAAATCGTTTGAGCCTTAGTTTATTTTCTTCTTCTAGCTTACCAAGAGCAAAGGCTGTTGTTTGCACCATCTCATTAAAAGATTTTGTAAGGGTAGCTATCTCATCTTGAGATTCAACCTCTAAAATGACATCATATTCTTGGTTTTGTGTTATTTTTTGCGTAACATGTGTAAGTTTTTCTATGGGGCGTACTATACTTTTTGAGGACTTTAAAGCTATAAAGATGATGAGAAATACAAGAAAAATAGACACATACAGCATAAACCTTATAAACTCATACAAGAACTCCAAAGCTATTGATTTATCTACTGCATATATAAGGTAGTAAGAGGACAATATACCCCCTAGTTGTTCATATACAATCACATGTTCATCTTGTATAAGACTCTTTCTACCTTTATCTAGGTTGAGTCTTAGTTTAAGGGTGTCGCCTATTTGATTACTTGTTTTTTTATTTATCATGTAAGCATGCATGCTCTCTTGATGTGAGAGATATATCTCTAGATTATGAAGATTATATTTTAGTATTAAGTAACCAATGGTGCGAGAAGTATCAAATGATGCAAAAATTTTGGAGCTTATGTAGAGGTAGTCTCCATCGATAAACTCTTTTTTTTGAAGTTGTTTTTGCATAGTAAAATCTTTAAAGAGTAGGTTGTTTTCAGATGAGGCAATTACTTTTGCTTTTTCATCTATTACAAAGATACTTAAATCAAGAGAGAAATCAGTTGCTTTTTTACTTAAAAGTATAGAGATACGCTTATCTATATCTTCTGCTAAAATGTCATCCATCAAATCTAATGAAGCTATAAACGCAACCTCATTTTTTAAGCTTTCAATATGATTTTGAATAAGTTTGGCTACATTATCAGCACGACTAAATTGCTCTTTTTTTATTTGATTTACAAGTTTTGTTTCACTTAAAAAAAGTGTATAGGCTAAGAGTATCCCAAAGGGAAGAACTCCTACCACTATAAAACTGCTAAGAAGTTTGTTTCTGAGTGAACGTTTATAAAGATTAAGCATCGCTGAGTCTTGCTCGTATAGCTGTCAAATCATCTAAATTTTCTAAAAAAAGTTGTACAATTTTTGGATGAAAGTGCGTAGCATCTCCCTCTTTAATGATTTCTAAGGTTTTTTCCAAGCTAAAAGCTTTTTTGTAGGGTCTTTGGCTTAGTAATGCATCAAAAACATCAACTACTGCTACAATAGCCCCACTAAGTGGGAGTTTCTCTTGAGAGAGATTATTGGGATAGCCTGAACCGTCATATTTTTCATGATGGGTAAGGGCTATCTCTGCTGCTAGTTTTAACAGTGGTGTCTTTTTTTGAGAAAGTATTTCATGCCCTATAAAAGAGTGTGTTTTCATGATGCTAAACTCCTCATCGGTGAGTTTTCCTGCTTTGAGTAAGATAGCATCAGCGATGCCAACCTTACCTATGTCGTGCATAGGTGCGGCTAATCGCATAAGTTCTACATCATCTTTTTCCCAGCCGAGTTTTTGTGCTAACAGGGCTGACATCTCACCCACTCTTACTGTATGCATGGAAGTTTCATTGTCTCTGTATTCAGCTGCTTTTGAGAGTATGTAGATGATATCTTTTTCATTTTTTTTGTTTTGAAGTTCGCTCATTTGTACAGCATTTTTTACACGCAGTATAAACTCTGTAATATCAAAGGGTTTAGATATATACTCATTTGCACCTAGTTTTAAGCCCTTGGTTATAGCCTCCCTATCGGAGAGTGCAGATATGATAATGATAGGTATATGAGATAAGTTTACATCCTCCTTGATAAGTTGCGTAGCTTTGTAACCATCCATCACAGGCATCATCAAGTCCATAAGAATGAGGTCTATTTTTATCTCTTGAAGCTTAGCAATAGCTTCTTCGCCATTAACAGCTTCTACAACTTCAAACCCCTCTTTTTTAAGTATTTTAGATGCAACTTTTCTGTTCATAAGTTCATCATCACATAGTAATACGGTTGCCATTATTCACTCCATTTATAAAGAATACTTAGTTCATCATCGACATTTTTCAATTCCATATAACCTATGGAACCATCAACTTTTTTAATAAAAGTTTTTATACTCTTTTGTGATTTCATACTGATGGGTGGACGGTGTCCAAGATAATGTTGTTTTGTCCAATACGATTTTAATCTATTAAAACTCATATGCAAAATGTGTTTTTCAAAATGTATACGTATAGGGTTTCTGGAGCTTAGGTTTACAGGGACTACTTTTTTATTTTTAATATAGGAAGATTTTTTTAAAAAAAGTGCTTTTATTTGACCAAGACTTGCTTCGTGTATACTCTTGTTTGCAACTATTGCATATTCATTTGCTATGAGAAGTGAATGAGAAATAAGATATATAAGTATAAACTTTTTCATCAGAATAGCACCGACCATGAAAATAAGAACTGATTTTCATTTTGAAGTTTATGAAACTGGTATTCAGTTTTAAAGGCTATTGGATAAAGTGGTCTATAGGTATAACCAAAAATAGCTATGTTGTCTTGTGTATTTTGAACTTTGTCTTCATAGGATTCGAGCCGAATAATTCCTGCATGTTCTTGGTTGAGATGATAAACCCCCTGCGCAAAAAAAGCATAGGGGGTAGTATACTCTTGTGTTGATTTTTGAGATCCGAGTTCACTCATAAACTGAAATTTCTCTGTTTCATATTTTAGGGATACAAGGGCATAGTATAAAACTTGCGTAGTATTAGTAGACGTATATTTGTCAAACATCCCTATACTTGCTTTTAAACTTATGTTTTCTTGTGTATATGTAGTACCAAGTGAGTGATGCTCATCCATGGTGTAGTTGTTGTAGCTCGGATCAAGATCTTCGTTATGTTGTATGGTGAGATCTATTTGTATCTCAGCGTTATTATAAGAGTTATATGCTGCATACAAACCAGTTGTAAACCTTGGAAATATTATATCTGTAGTGTATGGATTTGAGCTAGTGTCTCTTAAAACATTGATGGGTAAAAGATTCCAGAATCCTATTTGTGAATTGAATTTACCAAGACGTAGCATATAGTTTTCATTAAAGTTATAATCTCCATAGAGTCTTTCTGTGTGGAGTCTTGTATCTTTTTGTGTAGTGTATGCATCATCTTTTTCACTCAAAGTATAAAATTCTTTATATTCTAACTCAGCCATATAAGAAATTTTTTCATAACCTCCATACGCTAAAAAAGCTATGTCATCTATTCTGTATCGGTTTTCTCCATCTTTATAACGATAATCAAGTGAAAAATAACCACCGACATAGAGTGGTAGCTCCCCAACTTGCATACCATTTCCAAGTTGGTATGATTGTTCTTGATTTGTGATAGTATCTTCCGCAAATAAAATTGTTATAAATAATATCAATATGATAAAATACTTCATATGACTCCTTTGGTAAATGGATACATTTCAAGATTTTTAATATTTACATTTGTAAAATTCTTAAAATATATCTCTTTTGTATCTTTGATTGCTATGATAGCAACTCCAAACTCTTGTGCAAGGAGTTCTAATTCTCGCTCTTTTGTATTGAATGCGATAGTTGCCACAGCATCAAGCATAGTAGCATCACGCGTGTTTTTAAGAAGGGTAATACTTGTGTAGTAATGGTTTTGAGATGCTGTTATATTATCGAGAATATGATGGTTCTTTTGAGAACTGATGAAGCGTTCATAGTCCCCACTTGTAGAGAGTGTCATAGGCTCTTTTGTTGTCACAACTACTGCAGTATTTCCCTCAGTAAAAGGGTTTTTTATAGCTACTCTGTATAGCTTACCTTTTGTAAGAATCTCTCCACCCACATTGATAAGAATTTTACTTGCACCTTTAGTTTCTAAAAAGGAGTAGATTTTATCAGCAATATACCCTTTACCAATAGCACCAAGATCAAGCATCATCCCTTTTTTCGCAAGCATGATGCTATCATCAGTTATGATGATATCTTTGTAATTAACAAGTTCTTTTTTCTCTTGAAGCTCTTTTTTTGAAGGAATTTTTCTTTTTTCTTTGCCAAATCCATAAAGACCTTGAGAGAGCACACCTATAGTTGGATCAAAAACACCGTTAGATTTTTGTGCTATCTCTTTGGCTTGTATAAAGATGTCTAACTCATCAGGGGAGCATTGAAGTGGTCGTACCCCCGCTAAAGCATTAATCTGACCAACAAGCGAACTCTCTTTGTATGCTGAATAGTTTGCTTCAAATGTTTGAGTGAGTTCAAGTGCTTCAAAGAGCACTTTTTTAGGAAGGTTAGCTTCGATGATAAGTTCAGTACTCATCACCTTTGCTCTCAAACCATTCTCAAAAAAAGACATCTTAGTAGTCAAACTCATAGGTAAGCGTTGTAAATACAGCCTGAAGATTATCTACCCCATACCATGACTTGATATAGTCATTGTTTGTTGTTTGGTAGTAGTCTATGCTCGCTGTCATTTTATCGCCACCTTTCATTTTATAGATAAATGGTACACCTATAGTATAAGAATCAAAGGCACTCATTCTATAGTCTATCGCAAAGTACTTATCATCTGTAGTATAGCTTCCTATATCTTTTACAAAATTAGATTTTGTTTGTGTATAGTAACGTAATCTAAGCCCAGATGTAAAGTTGTGTGAAAAGTCATGGAGTTCTTCAACATTTATCGTATGTGAGCTGATATCCCAATCATCAAAATAATATCTGTATGAAAAATTCATCGCATTTGCATTATTTAAGAGATAGACACCTTTGAATGCAAAGGCATGCCCAGTTCTCACATCTGGATAATTTTCAAACTTCGCTATATCATCTTGTGGTACATAGTGATATGGTGAAGATAAAAATCCCTCCGAGTACATATAAGAATATACCGCCTGCAAAGAAAATGTTGGTGATATAAGCTGATTTATCGATAAGTCAAGCTTTGTCTCATTTCTATTGTCTTTAGGCAGGGCTCTGTCAAAAACTGGCATCCATTTATCAAATGATTGTGAAAAGCCTATCCCTAGCGCTGTATTTTGCTCATTGAGTTGTTTCACATAGTTGGTAAAAACTGATTTTCCCTCATAATCTTTTTCAGTTGAATAGTAAGCACCAAATGTAAGTGTATTTTCTCCATCATCATAGGTTAGCATAGCAGTAGGAGCATAGCGTATATCATCAAATGGATTCTCTTGCGTTGTTGATGCTCCTGTGACAACATCCACTTGCCCACCATTAGCACCATTGGTGATACTCGCTGCTGTAATGGTGTCTATACGCATTTTAAGTCCAAGCATCCAGTGTGATGAAAACTTTTTAAAGAGAGAAAGTGTTGGTGAATAGACCTGCACTTCCCCAGTGTCATTATAAGTATTAAACCCTATACTTGCACTATCTTTAAGGTTAGATGCGAGTGTAGCTACTGGTAATATAAGGATGGAAAATAATGAGATTAAAATATGTTTTAACGACATCCACAGCCCCCTTGAAAGCTACTCTCTCCTCCAGCACTAGCTTCTCTTATGAGAAATATATGTCCCTCTTGTTCCGCTCTTTCGGCTATTGGAGAGAGACTCATCTTATCTTGTGCAAAATACTCTTTTTCATAAGGCATTACGCGAACAAGTTTTTCTGAACACCCTCCAAGTAATACTAAAAAAGCTATGCTTAAAAATATAGTTTTCATATCACTTTCCTATAAGTTGTGTTATTTTTATTTTGAGCTTTTCAAGAGACTCATCATCTAGGCTTCCAATATACACATCTATAATTTTGCCATTTTTGTCTATGAGAAAAGAGGAGGGCATACCTGGACATCTATAGGCTTTTGGTAGGCTTTTATCTTTGTCGTAGAGTGATGTGAGGTGTTTATCTTTATCGACATTAGCTAAAAAATTGCGTGCATTTTGTGGATCAGCATCTATACTCGCTAATACAATTTCAAATTGTTTTTTCGGGTATGCTTTTTGAAGTTTGACAAACAGAGGCATCTCCTCTTGACATCCTGAACACCAACTCGCCCATAGATTCAAAAGAACAACTTTACCTCTGAGTGAACTACTAGCGAGAGTAGTTTGTGGTGTATAAAGACTAGGGAGCTCAAAGGCTATCTCTTGGTCACCTTCACGTGGTGCTCCAAAGAGATTTGTAAGTAACAATAACGAGATTAATAATAGTTTTTTCATTTTTTTTCCTTATTCGCAAAGATTTGAGTTGAGTTGTACGTAGAGTGGGTCTACGGTGCCAGTTTTTGAATGACAGGCGTTACAAGAGAGTCTATTTTGATAGTCAATAGGTTGCCCTATATCATAATCAGCAGCATTAAACCGATGGTTAGTCCCTATCGCTAGTTGGGTACCATTTGCAGTTGTGATTTGAACATTATAATTGTCAGCTGTAAGTAAGCGTAACTCTCTTTGGAGAATGAAGATATTTCCTTTAGCATCATAGCCTTTGGAGTTTGGATCTTCATAGTCTGCTGAAGTGTAGTCTAATACTCCAGTTGAAGCATTATAGAAATTGACTATTAATTTGCCTCCACACATCTTAGTAAGGTCATTTTGCTCAGCAAAAATAGCTTGTTTATAAAGTGTACCACCATACAAAAGGTGTTTATCAGGGTTGAGATCTGCATTGTGGCATGCTAAACAGTCTCTTCCTTGTTGATGCCAACCTTGTACAGTGCTAGTAGCTCCCACATCACCTTCGTTTTCAGAACAACCACTTAGAAAGACTAATGTAGTTAGTAATGCAAGAGAAAGTAGTTTATTATATATCATTTGTATACTCCTTGAAT
>JALSLR010000088.1 GCA_026988245.1 Sulfurimonas sp. | reverse complement strand
TTAATGTTAAAAACTTTTTATATGCTTTACGTTTTAGCTTTTTTGTTGTTACCTGCACTACGCGAAGAGGGTTCACGGCACGCCCATGTTTGTAGAGACCAAAATGAAGATGTGGCCCTGTAGAGAGACCAGTACTTCCTACATAACCTATAGTATGACCTTTTTTAACCCATTTGCCTTTTTTCATACCACGGCGAAAAGATTTTTGGTGGGCGTAGAGTGTTACATAGCCATCTGCATGACGTATTTTGATAAGTTTTCCATATCCTCGAGTACGTCCAGCAAAGATGATACGCCCACTTCCAGCTGCTACGATAGGTGTCCCTCGACGCGCTGCATAGTCTACACCTAAGTGCGCACGATATTTTTTAAGTATGGGGTGGTATCTTCTTTTTGTAAAATAAGATGAGATTCTCGCCCCTCTTACAGGACGAGCAAGTAAAAAACCTTCAACCTCATTTCCTTTAGCATTGTAGTACCTATCATCATCGTTGAGGTAGATATAGTGTTTTTTCCCACCCATCTCTATCATCGCTGCACGCAAAATTGGCATCGAAAAAGGGATACCAAGACGGTATTTTTGATCATACATCATCACCAAGGTGTCTCCAACTCTTAGGTCACGTTTAAAGTTTAGCGAGTGTCTAAAATTTGCTACGAAGATTTGCGCTAATTTTTTACTACCAGTCTCTCTAATGATGTCTAAGTAGGGGGAGTGTTTGATTTTAAGTGTAAAAGCTTCACGTCTTGTTTCACTGATGATAGGGATAGCTTCAAAAAAGTATTTTCCTTTATTTTTATACAGGTGTAGTTGCAGTTCATCATTCATAGGGATGAGCAGTTGTGTGACTTCACCAGCATCACTACGTAGCATTTGGCAGTGCACACCTGAACGAATCTCTTCTGTAAGTCGTTGGTCTTCTCTATCTAAGTCATAGTAAAGTGGATCGATTGGAAGTGAGTTTTTTTCTAAAAACACCAGATAAGAGTACCCATTGGGCCATCTAAAAGAATCAATCGATGAGCTAAAAAGTGTAGTTGTTAAAAGTAAAAGTATTAAAAAACGCAACAAATCTATAAGTCCTAAATTATTTATGTGTAACCTTATCGAAAATTGGCTTAGTTGAGGTATAATCGCATTAAATTATAAAGAAGAAGTATGATGAAATATATATTTGTATTATTATTTTTGTTAAGTAGTCTATTTGGCTCCATGGTAAAGTCTAAAGTTGTAAGTATTGATAAAGAAAATAAAACATTAACTATAAATATAAAAAAAGTAAATGTTGGCATGAGTGGTTTTGTAGTTCATCAGTTCGCGCAAAATCATTCAAGCATATTGAAAAATGTAGTTGTAGAGAGTTTTGATGCAGATAAAAGTATAGCTGTTCTTAAAATGACTAGATATGATGACTTAGTCCATTCTGCTCTTCCAAAAGGAAAGTGGGAGGTACATGTAGGAGATGATGTTCTTTTAGCATATGCATATTCTCGCGCGATGCTCATTGCTCCAAGCGAAGAGATATATTATCGCATAACAAAAAGTGCACAATCTGTGCAGTGGGTACATTCAGACCTCTTTGCTACGATACTTTCTATACAAGGGCATCCAACACCCATCAAAGAAGACTTTGAGAAAATGGCAAAAGCTACTAGTGTTGGTTTATTCTTCTTTTATTTAAATGAACGACTTTATACCTTAGACGCAAGAAGTTTTGTTATACTCAACATCTCTCCTGCACCACTTAAACAAGAGAATATACAGCTTCCTTTTTACTCACGCATAAAAGAGATAGACCCATCTTGGTGGGGTGAGGGTAGTGATGAGATGCAAGATTATGAGCCACACTATTATAAGTTGATGGTTAGATATAACGCAAAAAACAAAAAACTTTACGAGATCATAAAAAATGGCGATGAGAAACTACACTTTTTATTAGACGAATTTGAGATAGAGGAATAATCATGATAGATACTAAACATATAAAACATTTTACAAGTATAGTTGGTGAAGAAAATATTTATAGCGATAAGGCACATTTAATAGCATACTCTTATGATGCTACGCGTGAACATTTTGAGCCTGATGCTGTGATATTTCCACGAAATGAAGAAGATATCAGCAAGATTTTAAAGTACTGTAATGAACATAAAATAGTTATAGTCCCTCGTGGAGCAGGAAGTGGTTTTACAGGCGGAGCACTGCCAAGTAGCGGTGGTATAGTGCTTGCAATGGAAAAACATATGAATAAAATCTTAGAGATAGATATGAAAAATATGGTAGCCATAGTCCAACCAGGTGTTATCAACATGGATTTGCAACGCGCAGTTGAAGAGCTTGGTTTGTTTTATCCGCCAGATCCAGCAAGCCAAGAGTACTCAACCATAGGTGGCAATGTAAGTGAAAATGCTGGGGGGATGCGTGCGGCAAAATATGGCATCACTAAAGATTATGTGATGGCTACTCGTGCAGTCTTACCAAATGGTGATGTGATAAAGGCTGGAAAGCGTACCATAAAAGATGTAGCTGGGTACAATATATCTGGTATCTTAATAGCTTCAGAGGGGACACTTGCGGTTTTAAGTGAAGTGACTCTGAGACTCATCCCTAAACCTAAGCTTACTAAAACTGCTATGGGAATTTTTGATACGGTAAATGATGCTATGGAAGCTGTTTATAAGACTATGGCGAGTGGTATTACCCCAGTAGCTATGGAGTTTTTAGACAACTTGACTATACGTGCAGTGGAGGAAACTTTTAACAAGGGTTTACCAGTAGATGCTGGAGCCTTACTTGTTACTGATGTTGATGGAAACTTAGAAGAGGATTTGAACTTTCAATTAGGACAAATAGAAAAAGTGTTCCGTGAAAATGGGTGTAAAGAGTTTACAATCGCAAAAGATGATGCTGAGGCTGCGGACATATGGTTTGCAAGACGCAACGCAAGTCCTGCTCTTAGTATCTATGGAAGTAAAAAACTCAATGAAGATGTAACAGTACCTCGTGCAGTGCTTCCTGAGTTGCTTGAAAAATTTTACGCAATTGCCGACAAGTATAAGATTAACATACCATGTTTTGGTCATACAGGTGATGGCAATGTCCATACAAATGTGATGGTAGATGGAAGTGACCCTGCGCAAGTAAAAATCGCTTATGAAGCGATAGAAGAGGTTTTTCAAGCGACTATAGATTTAGGGGGGACACTCTCGGGTGAGCATGGCATTGGTCTTGCAAAAGCACCCTATATGAGTATGGCATTTACTGAAGAAGAGATGAACTTATTTAAGTCTATTAAGTTAGCATTTGACCCAAATAATATTTTAAACCCTGCAAAGATGGGGCTGAATTAGTAGATTCTGAATCGAGTTCAGAATGACGGATAAAAGGAAGACAGAATGACGTACGATATTCGTCATTCCGTACGGTATTCGTCATTCCGTACGGTATTCGTCATTCCGTACGGTATTCGTCATTCTGTACGATATTCGTCATTCCGTACGATATTCGTCATTCTGTGCGATATTCGTCATTCCGTGCTTGACACGGAATCTACATTATAGATTCTCAATTGTATAGAATAATGAAAGGCTAAGCTATCAAAAGTATTAATAAACTAAAATTTTTAGCACATAGCAAATTTATCATTTTAACCTTTATGGACAAAGAGCTCACTCTCTTTGCCGCAAGTCTTAGTTTTTACACTATATTTTCTTTTATCCCTTTGCTTCTTATTCTCATGATGTTTTTAACATCATTGGAAATTTTTTCAGATATATATATGAGACTACAAGATTTTATATTTAAAAACTTATTACCTGTGAACTCTGAGATTGTGATGGAGTATATTGATAGTTTTTTACAAAATTCAGTAGGTATTAGTATCTTTTCAACCATGATGCTTTTTCTCTCCTCTGTCTTTTTTTATCAAAACTATGAGTTTATTGCAAATCGTGCTTTTAAAGCGCCTCAAAGGAATTTTCTACAAAGTATGAAGGTCTATTTTTTGATGTTGATTATTACCCCGATAGCTTTGAGTATTGTGTTTTATTTAAGTGGAGCATTTGTGACACTAGCAGGATCGGCAAATATAAACCTTACTTCCTCTATGCCGTTTGTCATCATATGGATACTTTTTTTGATTCTTTATAAATTTTCTGCAAATGCTAAGGTTCATTTTCGTGCAGCACTTGTGAGTTCTTTTATCATCTCAGTTGTCTTTAGTATCTCTAAGAGTATCTTTATTTACTATGTCTTTGTAAATCAATCTTACACCACTATATATGGTTCTTTTGCTGTACTTATATTTTTATTTTTATGGATATATGTTTCATGGATTATCTTTATATTTGGCTTGAAGTTATGTTACTTGATAAATCGCTTCTACTGCCATAAATATGCTAAAGATAATCAGTACAAATGTTAGATATTTTAGTCTAACGCTTAGTAAAGATAGTAGTATATACCCCCATAAATAATAGCTATCAAACGAAACATTAGCATTTGTTTGTCCTAGTGCTATTAACTCCATGAGTAGAGTGTCAAATACCTTACCAAAACCAACCAGATGCAAAAAGATTGACAAAGGATAAAAGAGAGTAAAAAGCATTGTCCATAATATGCTTAGAGGGTGTAGTACACTAAAAGATGAAAAGATAACCAGCGAATATGGAAGCATTAAGAGATAAACCCAAATTGGTACTAAGATAAATTGCCATCCTTTATGTAGGTTTTTAAAGTGCAGTAAAAATAAAAAGATATAAAAAACACCTGCGATGCTAAACCAAAATCCTAAAGCAAACAAGAGTCTAGGAAAAAAGGCTAAGAGTATGATGATGCTAAGCAAGAGTGTTTGCATAGAGATGATTTTGTAAGCTCTGTCGTAAAGAATGAAACCGATAATAAGCATCGCATATGCTCGAAGTAATGAGGGTGGTAAATCTAAAAATATTAAGTAAACTAAAAGTGTGATGCTAATAAATATAAAAGAATCAACCTTGTAACTTCTATAAGGAAAATATCTATTTTGTAAGAACTTATAGGGTAACTTAAAAATGATAAAAAGTATACTCGCTAAAAGAGCTAAATGAAAACCACTAATGGCAAGTATATGGGAGATGCCAAGTGTTGAGAAAGTTTCTTGAAGCTCTTTGTTAAGTGGAGTTGCACTATAGAGTGCCTTGTAGATACTAGAGATATTTTTGTCTTCATGTATGCTGTCTATAAATGAGTTGAGTTTGTATTTTAGACTTTTAGAAGAGTCTATCTGTATGATTTTACTGTACGCATAAAAGGAACTCATATACTCATAAAAGTTAATATCCCCAGCCCATATCTCAAGTGTCACAACTTTTTCTAAAATATTTTGCGTGGATTTATTTACAGCTGTATAAAATGAAAAGCCTTGAGGAGATTTTAGTTTAAGAACTTGGTAGGTTTTTATAGTATCTTTTTTAGTGAGTTTAGTTTTTGTGTATTGTTTGAGAACTTTTGTTGTTACTATTTGCGAGTCAAAGCGTGTTAAATTTGAGAAGTTGTTGTACTCTATGAGAAGTGAGTAAGAGAGGATAAACAAGCAGGCTAAAAGAAAAAAGAAAAACTCTTTTTTTGAACTAAAGAGTTGGACTTTTTCTAGTATCATTTAGATGGTAGGCATCGATACATTTGAAGCAGGTGGAGCGGGTGGAGCAGAATTTTGTCCAGTGTCCATACTCGCTGAACGGGTATCTATGTTTTCATAGGATGTTTCGACAACATGAGGGGAAGGTTCTACAAATTTAGTCAGCTTTTTATGAAAAACAAGTTTTACATGTCCAGTTGGACCATTTCTTTGTTTGCCTATGATGATCTCTGCATCCTCTTCTGCTTTTTCAACATACTCGGAGACAAACTCTTTGCCTTCAGCTTTAGCAGCCTTTTCACGCTCTTTTTCCTCTTTATAAAGATAAACATCATCCCTATAAACAAAAAGAATGATGTCTGCATCTTGCTCGATAGAACCAGATTCGCGAATATCACTTAGCATTGGTCTTTTGTCATTACGAGATTCTAGCCCACGGTTAAGTTGTGAAAGAGCAACTATGGGCATCTCTAACTCACGTGCAAGCATTTTAAGACCACGAGATATTTCTGAAACTTGTAAGTGTCTGTCTTGGTTGCCTATACCTTGCATAATCTGCAAGTAATCAATAACAGCGATCTCAATTTCAGGGTGCTGGTTTTTAAGCTTACGAAGTTTACTTCTGAGTTGGTTAATGTTTATGCTTCCTTGATCATCTACAAAAAGTTTAGCGCTATTCATCTTATCTATAGCACTACCAAGAGAGGTCCATTGTTCATCATTCATGTCACCAAGACGGAGTTGCTGAAGTGGTATAGAAGTTTGTATGGAAAGTAGTCTTAACATCAGTTGTTCAGCTGGCATCTCAAGCGAGAAAAAAGCAACACCTTTGCCTTGAGTTATAAGAGAATTAACTGTGTTTAGTACAAAGGAGGTTTTTCCCATAGCTGGCCGTGCAGCTATGATGACGAGGTCACCTTTACCAAATCCTGTGGTCATTTTGTTGAGTTCATGAAAACCAGTGTCTACACCAACGAGGACAGAGTTTCCTCGTGCTTTCATCTCTTTTATGTATTCCATAGTATCGTAAGTCATACGAGGGGAGTCTTTGAAGTCTGATGTTTGGTTGTCTTGAGTTATCTCATAGAGTTTTTTCTCTACGATGTCTACAACTTCAGCGGAGGGAAGTTCCTCTTCCACTGTCACTCTTTTTATCTCTGTTGTAAGAGTAAGAAGGTGGCGTTTTAAAGATTTGTCTTTTATCTCTGCTACATATGCTCTTGTATTTGAGATGGGATTTGCTGAAAGAATTTCAAGCATTATCTGCTCATCAAATTTTTTCATCTTTATGAGCTCTTTTTTAATGAACTCTTCATCAATAGGCTCATCTTTTTGCATAAGTTTCATCATTACGCTAAATATATCTTGGTGGGCAGGAAGATAGAAGTCATCTTCTTTGAGTGCTGTGCTCAAATCATCAAACTGACTAGGTTCAAAAATAATGGAACTTAAGATACTTTTTTCAAAGGCTAGATTGTAGAGGTTATCTTGCATTACTCAGCATCCTTTGCCATATCTTCAACTTCACTAACAAATCTATCGACAAGCTCTTTTTCATCTAGGTTCGCTACAACTTCGCCTTTGACCATAACTAAACCTTTTCCTTTTCCGTAAGCTATAGCTACATCTGCGTGAGCAGCTTCACCTATGGCATTGACTACGCAGCCCATAACGGAGACATTGAGTGGAGTTTTGATGTGAGCGGTTCGTTTTTCTATCTCAGTAACGGCACTTACTAAGTCAGCCTCAATACGTCCACAAGTTGGACATGAGATGATGTTAAGACCATCTGGCATAGCTCCGCTGTCTTTTAAGATAGCACGGGCTACATTTATCTCCTCCTCAAGTTCCCCTGTGATGCTCACACGCATAGTGTCACCTATGCCATCAAGTAAAAGAGTTCCAAGTCCGATGGAGCTTTTGACAGTTGCATGAAAGAGTGTGCCTGCTTCTGTGACACCTAGGTGAAATGGATAGTTGTTTTTTGGACGTAATATTCTGTAGGCATCTACAGTTCTTTGCACATCAGAGGCTTTAAGAGATATTTTTATATCGCTAAATCCTAAATCTTCAAGGTACTTGATGTTGTACTGTGCTGAAGCAACCATACCTTGGGCAGTCTGACCATACTTGTTGTCAAACTCTTTTTCTAAACTTCCAGAATTTACCCCTATTCGTATAGGGATATTACGTTCTTGACACGCTTTGACAACCTCGGCTACTTTTTGTTTATTTCCTATATTGCCAGGATTGATGCGGATGCAGTCTACAAATTCACTTGCTATAAGTGCGAGCTTATGGTTGAAATGTATATCCGCTACAAGGGGAAGTTCTACCTGTTCTTTGATGGCCTTCAGCGCGTAGGCATCCTCTTCGCCAGTTACTGCACAGCGGACTATGTCACAACCTGCAAAATGTAAGCGTTTTATCTGCTCAACAGTCTCTTCTACATCTGCAGTAGTAGAGTAGGTCATTGACTGTGTAGAGATGGGTGCATCTCCACCTATGGCAACATCACCGACATATATTTTTTTAGTTGGTATTCTCTTTATCATAAGGGGATTTTATCTATTTGTTGCTTAAGAGAAGCTCTTATGAGGCACTTTAGCACAAGATGCTAAAGCGATGCTAAGCTAGTAAAAAACTAATTTTTACGAATGCGTAGATGACAAGAGGAGCATTGTCTGAGTATTTGGGAGTAGTCCTCTAGTGCATCATCCATATTGTTGGCTTTTAAAGATTCTACGATGTCATTAGCGTACATAATGATCATTTTCTCTCTTTTTGTAGCAAACTTATAGGCATATTTTTCCTCTTTTGGGAGATATGTTTTTGCATGAGAAGCATCAAGAAGGGATATCTGCTTTTTAAGAGACTCAACACCAGATTTCATCATATCGGGACTAGAGTAAAAGCCACCTTGTTGGATGAGCTCCATAGATTTTAGCATTTCACGCATAGTTGACTTTAACTTTTGTGTTTTTGCATCAGTAGCACTCAGAGAT
>JALSLR010000087.1 GCA_026988245.1 Sulfurimonas sp. | reverse complement strand
AAGAGAGGCAATCTTGCGTCAAAATTTTTCATCACCGTAGCTATGGCTATGGTTCAAAAAAAGTTTTGCACAATCTTACCTCTCTTTTTGGCTCTGAGGGTATAAGGGTTTTTAGAGGTGCCCTTAAACATTATTTAATATATTATGTATCATAATATAGATACAACTAAAAGGATTCTATGTGAGATATATTGTATTTGTACTTTTTGTAAGTATCTTGTTGCAAGCCAAGGTTAAAACACCCTCTGATGTTTATTCACAGTCTATGGTACTCAAAGAAGCTATCGTTTTACTAAGAAAACAAAATGATATCACTACACCACTAAAAAAAGTTCAGTACCAAGCCAATAAGTCACCACGCCATGTTATACAAAAGACACTTGAAATACTCACAAAAGTAAATAAATATCGAGAACTCAATGGATATGGACGCATAACCATTCCACCAGTTCCAGCAAGAAAGATCACCCCTCAAGATGTGTATTACAATGTCCAAAGACTAAGGGAAGAAGTTGCTTACCTTATAAAGGGTAAACATATATTTCATAAAGCAAAAATGTACACAAACAAAACACCAAGTGATGTATATACACAGTTGTGGACAATATCTTTGGGATTTGATGCTCTCATAGGACAAGGATTTACCCCAACAGATGTATATGCACAAACAACACAGATTATAGACACCATCATGCTTTTGCGTGATTCTCAACACTCTAATAACTTAGTGCCAATGCCAAAACTCAAAAAAAATCTACATCCAAATCATGCACTTTATAAATCAATAGAACTTTTGCAAAAAATTTCCAATGTTGAAAAATTACTCTGGATGACAACAACTCCAGTTCCAAAAATCGAACAAAAAGTGATATCTCCAACAGAGGTGTATGATGCATTACAAACTGTTAAAGCAGAAATAAATAGAATAGCAAGAAGAGTTGGTATAGAAAAATCTTTCGTACCTCAAGAGATAAAAGAGAGAAAAACACCATCAGATGTTGTTCAAAATCTAGAATATGCCATAGCTTTAATGCCTTCTTTTTCTCTTGAAACACCTTTAAACCAGTATCCAAAACAATCCCTACTAAAAACCCCAAATGATGTTTTTGCTCTGAGTAGTTACATACTTGATAAGATTACTACTATAAAAGCAAAAAAAGGGATACATCTTAAAGCAAAAGAGACCACTTACCTCTATGGCTTAGAACCTATCCATGTCTACGAAAAGGGGATAGAAAGTTTAGAAAAAATAGCAAAACTTAAAATGTTAGAAGGCTTCAAACCATCTCAGGTACCACAATCACCTAGTACTAAGATAACCCCTAGTGAGGTCTATGAACTTATATTGAGACTCGATGATGAGCTCAATCTTATCTACAAAGATAGTTTTAAACTTAGCGCATACAGGGCTCTTTCAAATAAAAAATATTTTACTGATAAAACACCTTCTGATGCCTATAATAATTTGTGGAAAATATCTTATGAACTAGATGCGATACTCAACCAAGACTATACCCCAAATGAGACATACATACTAGCAAAAAAAATACAAAACGAGATAAAACTTCTAGAAAAATTTTTAATAGGAAAAAATATAAAAGTAATTCCTACCCATGTAAAATCAAAAAAACCTAGTGATGTTTTTCAAAAATCTATACAACTTCTTGAACTTTTACAAGATGTAAAAGAGAGAGGAAACTTTAAGTCTGTAAAAATAATCCTACCAAACGAGAAAATCAAAACGCCTACATCAGTCTACAATGCACTTAGACTTGTCAGTGCTACGCTATCAGAAATAGAAGTACATTACAGCATAGAACCACCCTATAAAGATATATTGAATGTCAAAAACAAAACACCATCGGATGTTTATGAAACAGTAGATGACACAATAAAAATCATCTCAAATATTTTCAAAGATAGTAATTATGAGGATTAGTCTCTCCTTAAAAGTTGCAATAGCTATTTTTGTTGCTTCAGGTTTTGGTGTTTTGCTTATATCTGTTTTATCCTACACTCAAATTCGCTCTTATATCAAGCAAAATGTATTAACATCTCTTGAATCTGAGCTTATAGAGCATACAAAAGCGATAGAGCAGAACTTAGCAAGTGTAAAAAAAGATGTAACTCTACTTATAAACAATGAAAACATATCTGCTCTTTATCGTGCAACTTCCAATAAATATCATTATGATGAAGTGACAAATGAAACACTACCATCACTCAAATACAAACTAGCGCAAACAATGAAGTCTATTTTAGAGCATAACGATGCATACTTTAACATTAGACTCATAGATGCAAAGGGAGAAGAACTTGTTGTAAGCGTAAAAGATGCTAAAGGAAAAGTAA
This sequence comes from Sulfurimonas sp., assembly GCA_026988245.1. Taxonomy (GTDB): domain Bacteria; phylum Campylobacterota; class Campylobacteria; order Campylobacterales; family Sulfurimonadaceae; genus Sulfurimonas. The sequence continues at coordinate 35,887 of JALSLR010000087.1, read as the reverse complement.
GCATACAAAAAGAGACCCTATTACAAAACAAAGCAAATCGAGACTATTTTAAAAAAGCTATACAACTAGCTGAAAATGATATATATATATCTAAGATAGAACTCAACCGTGAGTACGGAAAACTTTCTATTCCCTATATACCAACCATAAGAGTAGCATTGCCCGTATACTTCAACAACAAAATATTTGCTATTATTATCATCAACGCAAATATTTACAAACTTTTTTTACCTATAAAAAATCTCATTGCAGATGACAAGCAGATATATATTGCAAATCAAGAAGGTTACTATCTTTACCATCCAAATAAAGAAAAAACTTTTGGTTTTGAGCTCAATACTCATGATAAATTCACAAATGATTTCGAACTCAATAAAAAATCTTATTTCAACAAAAGCATTGCATTTGCTTACTCAAAAATGCCCCTTACAAAAGATCGCAGTATTTTTATTGCTATAACTACTACAGACAAATTTTTACATCAACAATCAAATGGGTATTTTAAAACTCTCATTGTATACATTTTTATTATTACTGTTTTTATAGCCCTTGTCTCTCTTATAGTTATTAAGATTCTCATCAGCCCTATTATACATCTCACAAATAAGGCAAAAGAGATAAGTTCTGCAGATGATGATGCTACGGTAGAGTTCGTCACATCTGATAGTAGTGATGAGATAGGCGACCTCTCACGCTCTTTAAAAACAATGATTAAAAAGCTTGAGGATTCTAAAAAAGAGGTGCAACTACAAGTTAATGAAAGAACAAAAGAACTCCAACTGCTCAATGAAAACTTAGAAAATATCGTAGAGGAAAAAACAAGTGAAAATATACAACAACTAGAGATACTCCAACAACAAAATAAAATGGCCTCTATGGGTGAAATGATTGGGGCTATAGCTCACCAATGGAGACAACCACTCAATGAGATAAGCATATCTATACAAAACTTAAAATATGACTACGAAGATGGGCTCATAGATGATAAGTTTTTAGATAAGTTTATAGCACAAAATAAAAAAGTCGTTCATTTTATGTCAACTACTATAGATGATTTTAGAAATTTTTACAGAATTGATAAAACAAAAGAGATTTTTGATGCCAAAAAAGCTATAAAGAACACACTTTCCCTTCAAATGGCACAACTTATCAACCACAATATATCTGTATTTATAAGTGAAGAAAGTTTTGAGATAGATGGTTATAAAAATGAATTTCAACAAGTTCTACTCAATCTTATCAACAATTCAAAAGATGCGCTCATTGACAACAATATACCAAATGCCAAGATATTTATAGATATGCAAGATAATATTATCTCAGTAAGAGATAATGCGGGTGGTATAGATAAAGAGATTATGGATAGAATCTTTGAACCTTACTTTACCACAAAAGAACAAGGTAAAGGCACAGGGATGGGTCTTTATATGTCTAAGATAATTATAGAAGAAAATATGGACGCAAAACTCAGCGTACACAATACCGAAGATGGAGTGGAATTTAGGATGGACTTTAATGAAAAATAACTTATCAATACTCTATGTGGAAGATGAAAACAATATAAGAGAGATGCTTAGCAAATTTATAGCTAGATTTTGCAAAAATATCTTCCTTGCTCACGATGGTCAAGAGGGATTAGAACTATATAAACAAAACCATATCGACATCGTAATATCTGACATAAAAATGCCAAAGCTCAATGGCATCGATATGGTCCAAGAGATAAAAAAAATCAATCCTGCACAGCTTGTCATCTTTACAACTGCGCATATCGATAGTGAGTATCTCTTTAAGGCTATAGAGTTACAGATAGATGGCTACATAGCAAAACCCGTAGACCTCGATAAACTTAAAAATCAAATAGACAAATGTATCATAGAGTTAGAAGCTACACATGCACAACAACAACTCAAAGAGAGTGAAGCAAGATCTAAGATTATTTTAGAAACATCACAACTTGGTGTCTTTATCTACAAAGAAAAGTTTATCTATGTAAATGAGGTTTTTTGCCAAATGGTTGGCTATACTAAGGAAGAACTCTATGCTATGGATAGTTGGGCTTTAGTCTCAGCTCAAAACACTACAAAAATCAAAGAGATCGTCTATCAAAGACTAGAGGGTAAAAAATTCCCGAGGGTACATAATGAGATACCCATAGTTAGCAAAAATGGTGATACTAAAATACATCGTGTTACTACTGATACTATTGAGTATGAAGGTGGATATGCAGGTATAGGAACATCTATTGATATCACGGACTTACTTGACACCAAGGAGAGGTTAAAACTTCTAGCACAAGCTATGGAACAAATGGATGAGATGGTTCGTATAACAGACAAAGATGGTTATATCACCTATGTCAATGAAGCTCTTACGAAACATACTCAGTATAAAAAAGGGGAGCTCATTGGTCAGCAAAATAATATTTTTAACTCGAAGAAACATGATAAAAAATTTTATGAAAAAATGTACAATATCATAGAGGATAAAAAGAGCTATAAAGGGGTCTTTGTCAATGCCAAAAAAGATGGTGAACTTTACGATGAAGAACAAACCATCACACCTATTCTCAATGAAGATACAGATGAGATTGAGTACTATGTTTCTACAAGTAAAGATGTTACCAAAGAAGTAAAACTACAAGAACAACTTGAAACATTAGCTACTGTAGATGCGCTCACAGGTATAGCCAACAGGTACAGCATAAACAAATCAATAGAAGATGAACTCAAAAGAGCAAAACGCTATAATAAACATTTTTCTCTGCTCATGTTTGACATAGATTTTTTCAAAAAAGTAAATGACACTCATGGTCATGATATCGGGGATATAGTACTTAAAGAGTTTAGCCAAATCATTTCAAGCTCTATTAGAGATACTGATATGTTTGGAAGATGGGGTGGTGAAGAGTTTATGCTCCTTATCCCAAACGAAGAGATACACGTAGCACAAAAACTTGCAGATAAGCTAAGAAAACAAGTCAAAGCACACTATTTTGAAGATGTTGAGCATATCACTGTAAGCATCGGGATTACACATTGTGATGGGCATAGCGAAAAAGAAGCGCTACTAAAAAGAGTTGATGAAGCACTCTATGAGGCTAAAGAGAGTGGTAGAGATAGAGTAGTTGCTAAAGTGTAGTGAGATATACCTTAGCATCAACAATCTCAATTTCACCACTCAATTCAGCCTCAAAAATCTTACTAGGGTAGGCACGAACTGCCTCATCATAAGTGGGATTTTTTAAACAAAACTTTGTAAAATCGTCCTTAGCATCATCACTGTTTGCAATCCCAAACAACTCTTTGATAAAATGATTTATATCATATATTGGCGTAGCATCACCACTTTGTAAAAGAGAGTTTGTCCCTTCAGATTCCCCTATTCTATGCGGTAAAACAAATATTTTTTTATTCATTTTTAAAGCATACTCAACACTTCTCATAGTGCCACTTTTTAAATCAGCTTGAGTTACTATGAGAAAGTTTCCAAGAGCTACTACCAATTCGTTTCGTAAAGGAAAGTTATACTTTGCAGAGGGTGTATTAGACTTAAACTGACTCAAAACGAGTCCACTTTTTTCTATCTCCTCTATGAGATTAGCATTGATTTTAGGGTACCTTACATCTATCCCTGTTCCAGCTACCATGATTGTATTGTCCACTCCAGCAGATTTATGCGCAAGAGCATCTACCCCCATAGCACCACCACTTACTATACAAACACCACTTGTAGAAAGTTTTGAGGCTAAGTTTTGCGTCATTATTTTTGTATATTGATTTGGGTGACGGGTACCCACTATACTTACTTTTTGTTTTTTAAGTAACGCCAAATTTCCTCTGTAGTTTATCTCTTTTGGATACTTTTTCATATCTTTAAGTTCAGAGATAGATTCTTGAACTATTGGCATTTAATACAACTTGTTAATTAAGACTAAGTCAACATCTTTAAAAAGTTTTTTTGACTCATAAAGTGCCATAATGGTGTTAGCATGAGGGTGACCTATTGCTATGGCACTTCCATATTTTTTGGCTATTTTTATAGCTTGTTTTATCTGCTTCTTGACATAGGGCTTATCCATATGATGGTCTAAAAAGACATCTCGAGACATATACTTTAATCCAAAATTTTTCATCACCTTTGGAACCATTGTAGCACCTATAGTCCGAGAGTCTATAAAATTGATATCTTGCTTGTTTAATGCATAAATGAGTTTATTGACCGCTCTTTCATTTGAGGTAAATTTACTGCCAGTATGGTTGTTGATGTAGCGAACTCTTGGGAAAAGTTTTTTTACTTTTGCGACTCTATCGTTTATCTTTTTTTGCGAATCATCAACTCTGAGAGTAAATGGTTCTTCTTTAGTAAAACTCATAGCTTCCATAGGTAAATGTACCATATAAAAAGGCTCTTTAGATGCTAGTTCAGCTGAATGGGGACGAGCCTTGCTTGGGGGAAGAAAAGACATTGTCAGCGCTAAATGTAAGCCTTTTATAGCTTCTACTTGACTCTTAACTGAAACATCGTCTAAGATGATTGCTAGTTTTGGCTTAATCCCAACTTTTTTTATCGCTCGCTTGGGTCTCTTTGGAGGCATAGCTAAAGAGGTAGCATCATATTCATGAGAAGCACCAAGAGATTTTTTACTCTTTTGTTTTGGTTGATTTTTCAAGACCTCTTTAAGCCTTGCACTAACACTTTGCTTAGCACCATCAGAACTTACTGTCTCTAGTTTTTTAAGGACAGCCAATCTTTGTAGCTCTTTTGTCTTAGCATCATTTGAGAGTTCTTTTTTTGCATCGCCATACCCAAGGTAGTATCCAAAAGCCAAAGAGGCTAAAGAGACTGTAATGAATGAGAGTGTCCAAGCTATAAGACTGAGGACTTTAGCAGTGTCTGCTGGTTTTTTATTTTTCTTTATTTTACGCTTTGACATAGAGAACCTAAGTATTTATTTTGTATAACTATATCTAAAAAAGCAAAATTCATTCTAAGATATAACAAAATGACATACTTTCATTGCTCTTATTAAGTATTAAGCATATATTATGTATAATCCCGCGTTCCTTTCTCTTTGTATCAAGACTAGTCTTTGATATATCACAGGCCATAAGGCTTTGAACCGAAGGGGAAACAAATACCAAGAGGAGATCATATTATATGAGAAATTACGAAAACTTAGTTATCGTTAAACCTACATTAACAGCAGAAGAGATTCAAGAAAGCATCAAAGCTATCGAAGAAGTTATCACTTCAAATGGTGGCGAAATCGCTACAACTGACACTATGGGCATGAGAAAGTTAGCATACCCTATAGACAAAAACGAGCGTGGACACTTCCATGTTATCTATTACTCAGCAGAGCCTTCAGTAATCTCAGAAATCGAAAGACGTTTCCGTATTAACGAAGAACTTTTAAGATTTGTTACTATCAAATACGATACTAACCGTGAAGTTACAGCATGGAAAGAGTTAGTTAAAAAAGCTCTTAAAAAAGCTGAAGCACCTAAAGTTGAAGCTGCTCCAAAAGCAGAAGAAGCACCTGTAGCTGAAGAAAAAACTGAAGCACCAGCAGAAGAAACTGCTCCAGCAGCAGAGTAGTAATTAGCTTATTTAAAAGCTTTAAATATTAAGGAAAACTCATGTTTAACAAAGTTATTTTAGTTGGAAACTTAACACGCGATATAGAACTTAGATATGCACAAGCAGGTACTGCAATTGCAAATACAGCAATTGCTACTTCTCGTAAGTTCACTAGTAATGGTGAGAAAAAAGAAGAAGTTTGTTTTGTAGATATTACATTTTTTGCACGAAGTGCGGAAGTGGCTAATCAATATCTTCGCAAAGGAAGTAAAATTCTTGTTGAGGGACACTTAAACTTTGACCAATGGGTAGATCAAAATGGACAAAAAAGAAGTAAACACTCAGTAATAGTTGAAACAATGCAAATGCTAGACTCTAAAGGGGATAATGGTGGAAGTAGTTATACTCCTCCAGCTCAAAACCAGTCTCAGCCTCAAAATGCACCACAGCAACAACAAGCACAGAGTTATCAAGCTCCTCAGTCACAGCAACAGCCTCAACAGCAAAGTTATGGTCAGCCTCAACAGCAGCAATCATACCAACAACCTGCACAACAGATGCCAAGCTCTAACGACATTCCAGTAATCGACATTGATGAAGATGAAATTCCATTTTAATAGATAGATAACAAAAAGGATATAACATGGCAGAAAGAAGAAAGTATAAAAAAAGATATTGTAAATACTGTGAAGCAAAAGTAGACTTCATTGATTATAAAGATGTAGCTGGTCTACGTTTTTCACTCTCTGAAAGATACAAAATCATGCCTCGTCGTTTAACAGGAAACTGTAAACGTCACCAAGACATGGTAGCAACAGTTATAAAACGTGCTCGTGCAGCTGCATTAGTACCATATACTGTTACTCGTAAACAAGTAGTTACCGCTCCATTTGAAAACCTAAAATAGGTTTTCATCATTCCCAACTTAATTGGGAATATTTCTTGCTATATACTTTATAAAAAAGTGTATGCATGAAACAAATCTTACTTTTCACCTCCCTACTCTTAGCATCATTACTATCAGCAGATGATTCTGATTATTCAATAATTATAGATAAACCATTTAACAACGCTCTTTTAGATATACGTCAAGATTATGATCGTGATATCACAGCAGTTGGTTTTACAAAAAAATATAACACTCAAAAAAATAAAAATTCTTATACAAATGCCTTTGACTACCTTTCTAGTATCAGCGGTGCAAATGGTACTCAGATGCAACTTATAAAACTTAATGCAGAGGGAAAAGTACTTTTAGACAAATCAAGTGCACTTTCACAATTTAGTCAAGCTATCGCTATCACAAAGACCCCTACAAATGGTTACTATGTAGGTGGAGAGACGATGGATGGTCAACTCATCCTCTTAAAGCTAGACTCCTCTGCTAACTTGATATTTAAAAAAGTATTTGGAACAAAAAATTTTGATAAATTAAGCAATATAGTTCAACTTAGTGATGGGGGTGTATTAGCAGTTGGCTCCTCTACTACATCTCGAAACAATAACGACCCAATGTTTCAAACTGGTCTTGGACTCAACGATATATTTTTAACACGTTTTTCTAAAGATGGTCGTACCCTATGGAGTAAAAAGTATGGTACACAGTATGATGATAGAGCCATAGACGCTGTGGAAGCCTATGATGGTTCCATCATAGTTGTTAGCACTACTAGATACAATAAAAACAGACATGTAACAACTATGAGAGTTGGTGAAAATGGCAATAAAATTTGGCTACAACACTACAAAGAGTTAAAAAACATAACGCCACGTAAAATTATCAAACTAAGAGATAACAACTTTTTACTCTCTTTGTCTGTTGTTGATGATATGAATAAAGATCAAATCAGATTACTAAAATTTGATCTTCAAAAAAATATCATATTTGATAAAACCATTCACACAAAATATCCCTCAGTACTTATGGATATAAAAGAGTACTCAGATGGTGGAATAGTTGGAGTAGGTTATGTTAGAGATGCATACAATACTGATGCTCTTGTGATGATGCTAGACGCACAAGCTATCTTGCTCCAACAGGCACATTTTGGAGATGATAACTACGATATGTTAAATGCTGTCACTATTTTAAATAATTCACAAGCTGCTTGTGCTGGTATATTTACTAAAAATGATTCTCAAGAATCAAATATGTGGATACTCAAGCTCAACCGTGACGCTACCATAGCTCAAAAAGCTACAAATACGCTAGGTCTCTACAAGATGCTTGTTAGGTTATTTAAAAAAGAGATAGCTTCTGGAGATATAAAGATAAAACAAGATTTAACGATACTCCTAGAAGACAAACGACTCTATTTCGATATTGCCAACTATAAACTCACTAAGACACAAGAGATCTTTTTAGATACATTTAGCAAAAAATTATTTACTTTTTTACATAAACATCAAGATATGATTCAAACATTTGAAGTAAATGGACATACCTCAAGTGAATGGGGGACAAGTGCTTTTGAAGAGGGCTATGTAAAAAATGCGGAACTCTCTATGCAAAGAGCATTTTTTACCCTTAAGTTTATGTTTTCCTGCCAAAACAAACAAACAAGAGTATGGTTAAGTAAAATCTTTAAAGGGAGTGGTTATAGCTACAGCAAAAAAATTAACTTTGACAATGCAGTAGAAAATAAAGCAAAATCAAGAAGGGTTTCATTTAAAATCATTTTAAATGAAACTAAATAACTAGTCGTAATCTTTAGATGCTCTAAAAGAAAGTCTAGTCTTATCTTGTTTAAATTTTTTATATAGTTTAAATTTTGCTTTTTCTAAGTCATCTTGAGTATAAGAAAACTCTTGCATTATCTTAGCATCATCAAGCTCGGCACTATCCATTGCAAAAAGTTTTAACTCTTTTTTTGTAAGTTTTGATTTCATTACACCATAAAGTGCTTTTTCATCAAATATCAAATCTGCAATTTCCATCACACAAAACTCAGCTAATTTAGTTCTAAAATTATTTTCTTTATTGTACTGTTGCCATACGCTATTTTCTAACATTTTATATTTCTCCTTATAGTGTAAATTCCTTTGATGAGCAAACATTTATGCAATAAATGTTTAGCCAGAAAAGATAAGAATTTACTCTGCATACCTTTTAGATGCTTCTAGATTTCTAGAAGTATCAACCTTAAATCTTTCTCATTAATTATTATATTTGCTTCTTTTTGCAAAATTTCTCTTGCACAAAAAGCGACTCTCGTCCCAGCATGAGCAAACATACTCAAGTCGTTTGCCCCATCTCCACAGACTAAGGTTTCTTCACTTGAAACACCAAGTATCTTTTGTAACCTTTGTATCATGTCCCCTTTTGAAGAGAAAAACATCATATCTCCACCAACTAAACCAGTAAGTTTGCCATCTTTTTCATGGAGTATATTTGCGAAATCTGCATCAAAACCAAGTATATCTTTTGCGTAACCTGTAGCACTTCTAAAACCACCACTAAAACATACAACTGTTAAGCCCTTATCTTTTAAAGCTTTGATAGTCTCTTTTGCACCATTCATGTAAGGAAGGTTTTGTGAAACTTTTTCAACTACAGAGTAATCAAGACCTTTTAAAAGCCCCACTCTTTGTTGCAAAGACTCAAAAAAATCAAGTCTTCCGCTCATAGCCTCTTGTGTTATTGCAGCAACTTTTTCACCAATGCCAAGCTCATCTGCAAAAAAATCTATAGTTTCACCATCCATAAGTGTAGAATCAAAATCAAAAACGGCTAATTTCAACATAAAAATACTCTCTTTTGTTATAATGTCGAAATTATATCCAAATAGGAACGCTTTTGTTTGATGCACTCATAAAAAAACTACAATCTAGCACGTATATAACTTTAGAAACTACTCCTGGTCATTCGCCACAGTTTTCTCCCATAGTAGAAAAAATTGCAGAGCTAAAGCTTCAAAATTATGTAGATGCTTTTACAACTACAGATAACCCTCTAGCAAAACTAAAATACAATGCACTTTTTGCAGCAAAAATGCTTCAAGATAAGTTCGATAAGCCAGTCATTGCAACTATGAGTATGCGCGATAGAAATAAAATAGCCCTGCAGTCTGACTTGCTAGGTGCTAATGAAGTAGATGTTAGAGCTATTCTAGCTCTTACTGGTGACCCCGCTACCATAAGTGACCAACCTCATGCCAAAGGTGTGTTTGAGGCAGATAGCTCTATGCTTCTAGATATCATCTCAGCATTTAACTCTGGAATGAACTATGCAGGCAAACCCTTTAGCATCAAACCAAAAGAGATCTACCCATTTGCAGTTGTAAACAGCTTTGCAAAAAACCCTAAAACACTTCAAAAAAAGATGCAAAAAAAGATAAAGCATGGAGCCTTGGGAATCATAACTCAACCTGTATATGACCTAGAAAATGCGAAACTTTTACTAGAGTTGATGGACAAGGCAAACAGTGAGTGTTGTAATGATGCTAAGAGTTCTGAGCTTATACTAGGTTTATTTCCCATCACTAAACTTCGTACAGCACAATTTCTCTCAACCCATGTTCCAGGTATAAATGTACCAGATTCATGGCTGGAAGCCTTAAGAGTAGCAAGCACTAAAGGTGAAGAGGAAGAGTATAAAGTAGGTTTTGAACTAAGCAAAAATTTATTTGATGAACTCAAAGCACTCCATCCAAAAATCCATTTAATGACAGCTAATAAGTTTGACTTAGCAAGAGATATATTACAATAATAGGAAAGAAAATTGATAGATTTAAAACTAGTACAAAAAGATTTTGATGAAGTAAGTAGAAAACTTATGCGTAAAGGCGTAGATGCTGAGATGTTAGAGAGTCTTAAAGAAGCAAATGAAGAGTTAAAAAAAGCTAAAGCATCATTTGAAACACTTCAAGCTTTACAAAACTCTATGAGTAAAGAGTTTGGTCAATATAAACGCGAAGGTAAAGACATAAGTGAACTTAAAGCTCGTGTTGATGCTAACAAGATAGTTATCGCAGAAGCACTAGATATCCAACGGCAAAAACAAGAGGCACTCGAAAAACTTGCTATGGCTATACCAAATATGCCTGACGATGAAGTTCCAGATGGTGAAAACGAAGATGATAATGTAGAACTCAAAAAAGTACTAAGCCCTCGTGAGTTTAGCTTTCAACCAAAAGAGCATTGGGAACTTGCCCAAGAAAATGGTTGGATAGACTTTGAACGTGGTGCAAAACTCTCAGGAAGTCGCTTTAGTGTCTCATACGATATGGGTGCAAAACTCGAACGTGCACTCATCAACTTCATGCTCAACTTTAATGCTAAACGTGGTTTTCATGAAGTCAGTGTACCCCATATGGTAAATAGAACTGCCCTAGAAGGTACTGGTCAACTTCCAAAATTTGAAAATGATCTCTACAAGATAGAGGGACAAGATATGTTTATGATACCCACCGCTGAAGTACCGCTAACCAACCTTTTTCAAGATGAAATCATCCCCTATGAAGACCTCCCTATCAAGATGACAGGCTATACATCATGCTATAGAAAAGAAGCAGGAGCTGCTGGACGTGACACAAGAGGAATGATACGACAACATCAATTTCACAAGGTTGAGTTAGTCTGCGTCACAAAGTCTGAAACAAGTGACACTATTTTTAATGAGATGGTAGAGTGTGCATCTGATATACTCACAGCCCTAGAACTTCCTCACCGTTTAGTGCAACTTTGCACAGGGGACTTAGGCTTTGGAGCAGCAAAAACTGTAGATATCGAAGTATGGTTACCGGGACAAAATCAGTACCGTGAAATATCTTCTATCTCAAACACAAGAGACTTCCAAGCAAGACGAGCAAAAATTCGTTATAAAGATGGAAAGAAAAATACTTTTGTAAACACACTCAATGGTTCAGCTCTTGCTGTTGGACGTACACTTGTAGCTATCATGGAAAACAACCAAAATGAAGATGGAAGTATCGATATTCCTAAGGTCTTAAAACCTTACTTAGAGATGTAAAGTATCTACTTTACAATCTCTGCAACCATAGCCCCTCTAAAGTCACCCTCTTTATAATTTACTGCTAAGTCGTGTGGATATTTCTCTTTTATGAGTGTATATGCCTCTATACTTCTTGTCTTAGCATCACCATGGCATGTTAAACATACAGCTTTTTGAATAAACATTGGCTTGTAAACTTTATAGTGATTTGGTGCTATTTTTTTCACTATCATTTTTGGTACTTTTTTATGTACCGCGATGTCATTTTCAATACTTTGGAGTACTTTGAGCTCATCTGCTGATGGCTTGTTATTTGGATTTCGGTACTTAAGGGAAATTCTTTTTACACTTACACCATCCTTATAACTTGCATTTATCTTTTTTTCAATATTTGAAGCTTCTTGCGAACAAAACTTTGCCGCTTGAAGAGGGCCTCCTGCTTTCATGTTTTTTTTCATGTTTGACTTAAGAGCTTTACCCATTTTTTGGATAGCACCCTTTGCCTCTTGCATCACCTCTTGGTTTGTTGTAGCACTTAAAAATGGTGCACCTAATACTAATAGTACAAACAAATATATATATTTCACAGCATATCCTTCATATTTTTTAAAATTATACCAAAAATTTATTTGAATTTTGGTACTTTTTTTGCTATTATTGGAGTATAACAACTAAGGGCAATAATGGCTGAACTTGAAGAAGAAATTATAATCATTGAAGAGAGTGATGCTGCAGGTTCTGATGACATTGAAGAAGTTGTACCACTCAAGACAAGTTCAAACAATAAGAACAAAGCCCTTATCTTTGGCATAATTGGATTTGTCGTTGTTCTTCTCATTATCATTTCTCTCATTTTGGCTCTTAGTTCTGAGCAGAAACCACAAGAAGAATTATCTTTGGATTTTATAGAGGAAAGACTAAATGAAGACACTACAAAACCGATAAAATTAAGTAAGTTAGAAAATATGATAGCAAAAGCCAACTATCTTTACTCCAACGGTTCACATGAAAAAGCACTTTTTCTATATGAAAAAATTGCACAATTTAGTGAGTCAATATCTCAATACAATCTCGGCGTTGCACAATTAAAAAATAAACAATATAACGTAGCCCTAAAATCATTTTCCAATGCCATAAATAATGGAGAAAAAAGATGTGTAAGCGCTATAAATGCAGCTGTTTGTTCCCTTCACCTTGAGGATAAAAAATCATTTAATTACTATATTAACTTAGCGTATGCATATCTACCCCAAGAGATTGATGCACCTCTTTACTCATACTACTACACCCTTATACAGTACTATAAAAGTAATTATCTTGAGGCACTTAGTGCTCTCAAAAATCCAACTACTGATGAATATCTAAATGTACAAAAACATCTCAATGCTAAAATCAGTGCATTATTTGATAATAATTACGATGCCATAGAGGCATTAGAAAAAGACTATGATAACGATGATAGTTTTACTTTAGGTCTTTTATATGCGAGAACGGGTGATATAGAGTTGTCTAAAAAGTATTTAAACGAAGCTATTCAAAAAAACATACAACCAGTAAAAGCGGCATTGGCACTTAGCTATATATACCTGAAATCTGGCATGATTACTTCAGCAGGCACACTTATACAAAATACGACAGATATGTTTCCAGAAGAAGTGTATAAACCCTACCCTATAAAAGTGTCTCTCAAAGATGAACTTTTTGATACACTCAAAGCACAAGCAATTTACAGAGATGAAGTATACTCGTCTAAAATGATTAAGTATCAAAAAATATTTTATTTTTCTCCTTATAGAATTTTCAATGCTGAGCATACTTTAACAAATATCAAAAAAGGAACTACAAATATCTATGTTGATAGTATCAGCAATGCAAAAGCTTATCTTGAAAAAAGTGCATCCTCCTCATCTGTCAACAAAGGTATAGTAAAAGCCATTAAAATGGCACTTAAGTTTAAAATAAGAGAGGCAAATACTCTTCTGCAAGAACTCTCGATCATTCAACCTAAGCATTCTATCTTGCACTATAACCTAGCACTTACTTACGCACAGATGGGGAATATGCAAAAAGCACATAAACACTTCTTGACTTCATACCACCTTGACGCAAAAAACTATCTTTCAGGTATATATGCAGTTATGACTGCCCAACTTATAGATAAAGAGCATCGTCGATTAAAAGCAAACATTAAAGAGTATATCACCTTAGAAGAAGATAATGAAGAGATGGACTTACTTCGTACTATCTTATATATCGCGGATAACAATACTATCAGTGCAGTGGATTGGCTAGACAATAGCTATAAACAAAAACCTTTTTATCTCGCTCTTGAGGCCATTATAGCAACTGAAATCAAGAGTCCTATCGCTAAAAAAGCAACGACTGCTTTAATTACTCTGTTTCCAAACGATATTCTCCCACATCTCATGTATATAGATGCACACTTTAAAGACTTGAAACCTAAAAAATATGCATTTGCCGTTACAAACTACTTAAAAGATATTCATTTATCATACAATGACTTATATTATGGTCCCTATGTTACTAGGTACCTTTATGTACGCCAAACCTTAAATATAGGAAGACTATTTTATTTGCGACGTCAACTTCGAGACGTTTTAGAATCTACAAGTAACGATACTCATGAACTCAACAGTGCTTTAGCCCTTGCATGTTTATTTGACAAGGCATATGAGGAATCTTATGTGCTCTATAATCACATCATAGATGATTTAAAGGTAAGAGATGGGTATACTTTATTTTTAGGCGCGGTAGCTTCTACTGCAGCAGAGCATCATGCAAATGCTATAGCCTTACTTGAATTATCTAAAATGAAAAATAAAACTTTTAAAGAGGCTAGATATGCACTTGGTTTATTATATTTAGAAGAAAAAAATAATCGTGGAGCTACGATACAGTTGAAGCAAATTGGGGATGAAGGATTTACATCAAACTATTTTAACTTTGAAATAGATACAGATTTACTTTATGGAGAAAAAGAAAGAAAGCAAAAGTAAAAACTTACTTTTCTTCTTTTGGCTTATCTTCTGCCATTTTAGCATCTTGCTTTAACTCTTCTTCTATCTCGTTTTGAGAATATTCTACTTTAGTTTCAATATCATTAGCTTTTTCAAAATCAATGATAATATCACGCACTTCTTCACCAGTGATATTTTCTTTTTTATAGAGTAATTTTACTATATCTTCTATAGCATCTTTATACTCTTGCAGTCTAACAAGTACTAACTTATAATGTTCATCTAATGATTTTTTAATAAATTCATCACTCTCTTGTGCCATTTTTTCACTATATTCACGAGCTGCTGGCATACCGTTAGCTAAAAATGATTGACGAGATTTTTCAAGAACCATGAGTCCAGCTACATCACTCATACCATATGTTTGTACCATTGATTTTATGATATCAGTAGCACGTTCAAGATCATTTCCTGCACCAGTAGAGATTTCACCTATGAAGATCTCTTCTGCTGCACGACCACCAAGTAGAACGTCAACTTCTGCCCACATCTCATGCATTTGCATCATGTATTTGTTCTCTTCTGGCTTATTGAGAGTATATCCTAGAGCCGCAAGTCCACGAGGAACGATAGAAACTTTAGAAACTTTTTTAGCACCCTTAGTCGTTTCAGCAAGAAGTGCGTGACCACTCTCATGGTAAGCTACTATTTTTTTCTCTTTAGGATTTATACGCCTTGATTTTTTAGCAAGTCCGGCTAAAGCTCGTTCTACTGACTCAAACAAGTCTTGTTGCTTCACTGTTTTTTGACTTTTTCTACCAGCTAATAATGCAGCTTCATTTATAATGTTTGCCAAATCAGCTCCGGCTAAACCAGCCGTTAGTGTGGCGATAGCTTCTATCTCTACATCAGCATCCATTTTAACATCTTTCATGTGCACTTTTAAAATTTTAACACGGCCCTCAAAATCAGGTTTATCTACTAAAACCTGTCTATCAAAACGACCAGGACGAAGAAGTGCTTGGTCAAGAATCTCTGGTCTATTTGTAGCAGCAAGAATGATAACAGGAGTATTTGTTCCAAAACCATCCATCTCAGCTAGGAGTTGATTAAGAGTTTGCTCTCGTTCATCATTACCACCCATCATACCACCAGATGCACGGCTTTTTCCAATAGCATCAATTTCATCGATAAAGATGATACTTGGAGCATCTTTTTTTGCTTGCTCAAACAGGTCACGTACACGTGCAGCACCAACACCAACAAACATCTCTATAAAACTAGAACCAGTTACCGAAAAAAATGGAACATCAGCTTCACCAGCTACTGCTTTTGCTAGAAGTGTCTTACCAGTACCAGGACTTCCAACAAGAAGTACACCTTTAGGTATTTTAGCACCAATCTCAACGTAGCGGGCAGGATGCTTTAAAAAGTCCACGATTTCTTGAACTTCCTCTTTGGCTTCTTCAACTCCAGCTACATCATCAAATTTAGTTGTTGGTTTTTCAGAATTTATCATATTCTTGCTTCCACCCATACCAAGGATACCGCCACCCATACTTTTTTGCATACGCCCAGCAAAGAACAACCATAAGCCCATAATGATTAAGAAAGGAAATAGCCAGCCAAACATCTCGGTAAACCAGTTTGTTTCACTAAAACCAGTATATGCTATCCCTTGCTTTTCTAATTCCTTGACTAATTCTGTATCACCTCTTACAATTCTAGTTGTATAAGTAGAACCATCTGTGCCCTTAGCTCTTATGTAGCTTTGCCCGATTTCTACCTTCGTTAAACTTTTTGAAGAGATAAGGCTTTTTAACTCAGAGTATGTCACCTGTTTGGATCTTTGCGAAGTTCCTTGTGCATTACTCATCGTAGCATTTTCACCAACAAGTGCTTTAAAAAGCAGTATGATTACTACTGAAAATATTGCAAATGTTATTAGTGGATTTTGATTAAAAAAATTATTGTTATTATTGTTATTATTTTTATTATTGTTTTGATTGTTTTGCATTACGCAGTCCTATCCTTTGTTTAATATCAAAGTAACCCACTCTTTTTGAGCTATTCTTTGAACTATATTCATATCTTTATAAAATCGTAACACTTTATCTTCATACTTATCTAAAATACCTGAAAGAACTAAGACGCCATTCTCTTTCATAGCATCTTTTAAATCTTTTGCGATAAAGGTTAAAACATCTGCTACAATATTTGCAACAACGACATCATACTTTTCGCTTGTTAAGGAACATGAACCTTCCCAAACATCACGAAACTCTACCTGATTAAGCTTAGCATTCACCAAGGTATTTTCAACTGAGACTATATCGGTATCACAAGCGTCAACTGTTGCCCCTAATTTTAATGCACCCACTCCTAGTATTCCACTTCCACAACCTACGTCTAAGACTGTAGAATCTTTACTGACATACTTAGAGATTGCTCTAAGTGAAGAAGCTGTTGTTGGGTGATGTCCAGTACCAAAAGCTAAGGCTGGGTCTATTTCTATATTGATTAAGCTATCACTCGGTTCATCCCATGTAGGGTGAATATAAAAATTTTCTATCTGGAGCGCTTCAATACTTTTTTGATAGGTTTTTACCCAGTCATTATTTTCTAGTTTTTTTTGAGAACATTCACATTCTACACTTGTTGAGAGTGCTTTTGAGAGTGCTTCACAAAACTGTTCAAGTCCCCATGCCAGTGTTTCCAAGTCATCTTCACTTCTAACAATGAAACCGTTATCAATCTCTTCAAAGCCAACATCAACTGTATCATCTAAAAAATCTCTAAAAAGGTCTAGGTGAGATGACACTTTGATAGTGAGTTCATAATAGAACTCTTCCATTATAATGCTATGCCCATTACTCCTCAACACCCATCACAACTGCAAGTTTTTCTTTTAGAACTTGTGGTGTAAATGGTTTCACAATGTAGTTGTTGACACCAGCTTTAAGGGCTGTAATAACTTCAGACTTTCCACCCTCTGTAGTTACCATAATAATTGGTAAATCTACGAAACGCTCATCAGAGCGAACTTTTTTCACAAGTTCTAGTCCATTCATTTCAGGCATATTCCAGTCAGTGATTAGCATCTCGATATCTGGATTCGCATCCATCTCATTCCAACCTTCAACACCATCAGCACCTTCTAAGATATCTTTATAACCTAAACGAGCAAGAGTATTTTTTATAATACGACGCATTGTAGAACTATCATCAACAACAAGTATCTTCAACTAAAATCCTTTTTTTCTAACATTTTATAAAATTATTACCATTATGATAACAAAATTTTGGTTTTATTTATATTAACTCAGTAATTTAAACATTTTTGGCAAATCTAGTCTACCTTCATAATACGCCTTACCTATGATAACACCATCGACTTCACCCGTAGCTATAAGTGCTGTTATGTCCTCTTCATCTTTAACACCACCACTTGCTATAGTACTCACACCACTCGCTTTTGCAATCTCAACAGTAAAGTCTACATTTACCCCTGAGAGCGTACCATCTTTACCAACATCTGTACATATAATAGCTTCAACCCCTGCATTTGCAAACTCTTTTGCTAAGTCAGTTGCCTTCATTGAGCTTACTTCTCCCCAACCTTCAACTGCTACAAAACCATCAATGGCATCTATCCCTACAGCTATAGGATATTTTGCTGCCATATCTTTTACAAACTCAGCATCTTTAACAGCAATACTTCCTAAAATAATCCTATCTATCCCGATTTGAAGCATTTTTTGGATTGTTGCTTCATCACGAATACCACCACCCAACTCTAACTTTACATTACAATTTGCACGAATTTTTATAATCTCTTCTAGATTTTTAGGTTCCCCTGCAAAAGCACCATTTAAATCAACTAAATGTACCCATTGGGTACCCATCTCTTCAAATTTTTTCACTAATTGCCAAGGCTCATCTGAGTAAATCTTCGCACTATCCATTAAACCTTTTGTAAGGCGTACTGCTTTTCCATCTTTTAAATCGATTGCGGGATATAAAGTCATAAATATTTTCCTATAGTTTTATAAAGTTTTTAAGTATTTTCAAACCATTTTCATGGCTTTTCTCCGGGTGAGGCTGGATACCCATTACATTCTTATGAGCGACCGCTGAAGTAAATTCATAGCCATAATTTGTACGCCCAATAATATCATCTTCATGAGTACAATTCACATGATAAGTATGAACAAAATAAAGATAATGTTTTTCGTCTAAATCATCAAAAAGAGAATGCTTATTCGTAAACATTCTGTTCCAACCCATGTGAGGGATTTTCAGAGGTTCACTAAACTTATTAGCATCAAAAGCTGTAACATGACCTTTTATGATGCTAAGACCTTCATGTTCTCCAAACTCCCTACTTGATTCAAACAAAAGTTGCATACCAAGACAGATGCCTAACATATACTTTCCACTTAAAGCGTAGGCTTGTAAGGGTTCTATCATGTTACGTTCGCGAAGGTGTTGCATAGCATCACCAAAAGCGCCCACACCCGGAAGTATCAATTTATCATAATTTTTAAATTTAGCAGGGTCACTTTCAACTACTGTTTCTTCACCTAAAGATGCAAAAGCATTTTGTACACTTGCTAAATTTCCCATATTGTAATCAACTATCCCTATCATGCGTTATGCTTCACTTTTGTAAATTTTATATAAACTGCTAAACTAACCAAGAGTAAAGCTACACCCCCAATAATGTAAGTAGCAGACATCAGCTTTTCTGGATCAGTAAGAGCGAACTTAAATACCAGCATCAAAGCTTCAATAGAAAGGGCAATGATGATGGAACCTAAAAACTTCACCATCGTTTTATGTGGTCCAGAGACATCTTGTTCCTTATGTCGTCCAAGTATCTCTTCTTCTATAATAGTTTTTGCTAAATCAAAAATAGCCAAGGATAGGGTAAGTAAGATAGTTGCTTTAAACATATCGTCAATAACTAAATGAGATGATGAGATTTCATTTAAAAAGAAACTTTGGACACCACTCACAAAAAGAAGCAAAGCAACTGCAATAAGTGCAAAAGCAAATAAAGCATAAGAAAATTTAAAAAACTTTGAGAAGAAAGCATCTGATTTATTAAGATGTGAGATTTTTATCACTTCACTCAAAGGCATATCTAAACATGCAACGTATTTTAAATTTCCATTTTCACAGTAAATTGGCTGAGATGAAGTTACCGTCAATTCCTGAGTAATAAGAGAAGGATATGGGTCAGTTATACTACATCTACCCTCACGCACTGCTCGATAGTAGTAAGCTCTATCAGCTCTTATTTTTCCTGCATCATCATCTATTTGTCCATTTGCAGTAAAAGTAGGTGTGATTTGAACACCCTTATAATCAAGTAGATATACCCCTTCACAGTTTTCTAAATCTGCCTTTATTTTCAACAAACGAGGCATAATCATCTCAACACTTAGGGAGGGAAGCCTATTTGGAATATTTTTAGAAAATAGATAGCAAAAATATGCACGAGCTTTTGTACGCCCCTCAGAAAACTGCTGTATATCTAATGTAACCATCTTTTCCCTTTTTTTCAATTGTCTAATTATAGCAAAAGGCTATTTACAAAGGCTAAGATATAATTAGATTACACAAAGGATTTCAATGATTGGTTATTACCTCTTTTTATTTTTAGAAAAACTCTTAATGCTTTTACCAAAGAGGGTTAGAAAATCTTTTTTTTCTTTCTTAGGAAAGCTAGGCTATTTACTATCAAAAAAGTACAGAAATATTGCATATCAAAATCTTCATTATGCTTTTGATAGTAAACTAGATGATAATAAAATAGATGCAATCATACGATACTCATTTAAAAATCTTATGTATAACTTTTTGCACCTTATGGAACTCCGCCACATGAATATTGAAGAGCTTCAAAAGAAAGTAACTGTTCAAAATAAAGAGGCAGTAGACAAAGTTCATACACAAGGACGTGCAGTTATTTATGTCACTACGCATTATTGTTCTTGGGAGCTTGGAGGTGCATCTCTTGGTGCGCTAGTTGAACCCTTAGCTGCTGTATATAAAAAACTAAAAAACCAACAATATGAGCAATGGCTACTAGATGCAAGAGCTTCCTTTGGAAATACAAATTTAGAAAAATCAAACGTAATTAAGCCACTCATTAGATTAATAAAAAAAGGTAAAGCAAGTGGCCTACTAATAGACACAAATATGAATCCAAAAGAGGGAATCCTTGTCAATTTCATGGGAAAACCTATTCGTCAAACCTCTACGGCAGCTTATTTAGCGAGAAAATTTGATGCGGCGATTATACCTGTAACCATCAGAACTGATGATGAAGAGAACTATACACTTATGTTGTTTGATGAGATACCAGTAGAGAAAACTGATGATGAAGAAGCTGATATACTAAAAGCTACACAACTACAAGCTGATTGGCTTACAGAGCTCATTACTAATGAACCTAAGTTTTGGTTTTGGTTACATCGTCGATGGAAGAGTGACAAACCAGAAATTTACCAAAATTAATTATAGGGCACCTCTATATTATTATATGCCTCAAAAAGTTTTAATATTGTTAAGAAAAATGCAGTAATTGCAGGGCCTAAAATCATCCCCCAAAAACCAAAGGTAGAAAGTCCCGCAATGATTGCAAAAAATATAACTATCTCGTGAATACGGGTATCTTCAGCTTTAAGCAACCTATTGTTAATATCCTTAATAATAAGTGGTTTAACAAAAGTATCAGCAATTATTGAGATAACTACAATAGAGTAAAGGGCTATAAAAATAGCACTTGCTGTTGAACCAACCGAAAATTCCCATAACATAAATGGTAACCACATCACTATACCACCAACTACAGGGATTAATGATGCAAACCCATACATAATGCCAAAGAGAAGACCATTATATCCCATATAAGATATTGCGATACCAAATAAAACACCTTCAAAAGTTGCAGTCGCTAAAATCGAGTAAAAAACTACACTCATAACAGAGGTTAGCTCATTAACCAGTTGAATCGATTGCGTTTGAGATATTTGAATCACTCTTTGTAAAAATTCGACAACTTTTTTTCCATTGTATTGCGCAAAAAAATAAAAGACAACAATCAATATAGCATTTTTTAAAAAAGATGCACTAAATGCCCCGATAGTCCCAGTAATAGATAATATATACGAGGTAAAACTATTAATATCTAAATACTTAAGCTGATCTATGATAAATGGTTTTAAAAATTCTAAGGATTGCGGTGGATTGAGAGCCATGTTTTTCAAATACATTAAAACCATATCAAAGGTTTCTTTATCAATATCGTTAAGCATAATTGTTAGCGTTGTTAAAAAATATCCAAGCGGAGCAAAAAACAAACTAGCCATTAAAAAACTTGATAATGACGCAGCTATCAGCTTAGAGCGAAATATTTTAACAAAATATGCATCAATATTTGCCGTACTAATACTTAAAAGTGCTGCAATAGTCATAGCTAAGATAAAAGGCGTATAAAGCAGATACATCCAGTAAAGCGATACTGCAAAAAGAATAAGTATAAAATATTTAGATTTCATAGAAAAAATCCTTTGCTGGAGCAAATTTTATTTATAAAATTTAGCCCGAAGAAGAGATAGATTTTTTTAGATTTCATTAAAATAGTGCCCCTTCATCGCTTACCCAGTCCATATTAAGGACATCATATGTTGCTCTTGTTGCTTTACGACCTTTAGCTGTCCGTTCTAAATAACCATTCGCTAAAAGATATGGTTCAAGAACATCTTCAACTGTACCCTCATCTTCACTGAGTGATGCTGCTATCGTACTAAGTCCCATAGCCCTACCCTTTGCTGATGCTAAGAGTTTTAAAAGTCTTATGTCCATCTCATCAAAGCCGAAAGAATTTATACCCAACTCTTCAAGTGCAAATTTTGTTCGTTCATGTTCTATATCTACTTCATCTGCCACATCAGCAAAATCTCGTACTCTTCTTAAAATTCGTAGAGCTATACGAGGGGTCCCTCTACTTCTTTTTGCTATTTCATAAGAGGCTTCTTTAATGATTTTTTTGTCTAATTTTGATGAAGCTTGTATTATGATTTCGGCTAACTCTTCCGAAGAGTAAAAGTTCATACGGAAACTCATTCCGAACCTATCTCGTAAAGGGTTTGAGAGCATCCCTGCTCTTGTTGTCGCTCCAATAAGAGTAAACCTTGGCAGATCGATTTTAACAGTTTGAGCGGCTGGCCCACTCCCGATAATGATATCTATACGAAAATCTTCCATAGAGGAGTATAAAATCTCTTCTACTGCAGGGGACAGTCGATGAATCTCATCTATAAAAAGAATATCCCCCTCTTCTAAGTTAGTAAGTAAGGCAGCTAAATCTCCACTTTTTTCTATCATGGGTGCAGCTGTTACTTTTATATTTGCATTCATCTCATTCGCAATGATAAGGGCTAGGGTAGTCTTACCAAGCCCAGGCGGTCCATAAAAAAGAACATGATCTAAGGCTTCATCTCTTTTCTTACTTGCTTCAATAAACACCCCAAGATTTTTCTTGATTTGTTCCTGCCCAATATATTCATTCCAAGCATCTGGACGGAGAGTAACTTCTGAACTTTCTTCATCAACATTAAATGTTTCTATCTCTACTATACGTTCCATCTAGTATGTATGCTCTTGAGTAGGGAATTTTTTATTTTTAACTTCATCTGCATAATTTGCAAATGCATTTTTCACTACAGTGGCTCCGTCAATGTATTTTTTTACAAACTTAGGCGTAAAAGCTTCAAAGAGTCCTAACATGTCAGAAAACACTAAAACCTGTCCATCTACATCTACTCCGGCACCTATCCCAATCACAGGGATTTTTACGTTTTGTGCTATTTCTTTAGCAACATCAGCTTTTACACCTTCTACAACTATACAAAATGCACCTGCATTTTGTATAGCCTTAGCATCATCTAAAAGAGAGGTTCTATCTTCTTCGTTCTTTCCTTTGACCTTGTATCCACCTTCACCTCTTACAGATTGAGGAAGCAGTCCAATATGACCACATACAGCGATACCATTGTTAACTAAATGTTCTACAATATGGGACTTATCTTGTCCCCCTTCAATTTTTACACAATCAGCGCGAGTTTCTTGAAAAATTTTTATGGAATTTTTTAAGGCTACCTCTTTTGTAGTGTAGGTTCCAAAAGGCATATCACAAACTATAAAAGTATTTTTAGCGCCTAGGCAAACTGCATTTGTATGATATATCATCTGCTCAATAGTTGCACTTAGAGTATCATCTTTTCCGGCAAAACTCATATTGAGAGAATCTCCTACTAATATCATATCTGCACTATCTTCGAGAAGTTTTGCAAACAAAGCATCATACGCTGTTAGCATCACTATTGGCACTACACCTTTTGCTTTTTGTATTGAGGTTATCGTCATTTTTTTATTCATAAAAGTATTTTAACTAAAAACTGATACAATTACATTAAATAGGAGAATTTCTTTATGGGCATAAGGACTAACTTAGATGCTGAATTCGATTATGAGATAGTGGATGAATTTTATGACCACTATAGTATGATGATTGAGAGTATGGAAGTTATGATATTAGATTTGTCAAAAGAGACTTTGTACAAACGAAGTACAGATGAACTTTTTCGTGTATTTCACAACATCAAATCAGCGTCAGGTTATCTTAAAATCACTCAAATGAATAGACTTGCTCAATTTGTTGAAGAATTTTTAGACGAGCTTAGACAAAGAGATGAAGTCATAGGTGAGCATACAGTTACTTGGCTATTAGAAATCAGTGATATTTTTGCTCAGTGGCAAACTGACATTAGAGAAGATAATGACTTAACACGCATAAAGTACTCCTTACTTAATTTACCAGACTTGGATGATAAAACTTGAAAAAATTAGTAGCTTATATAACATCAGGATACCCTGAAAAATCTTTTAGTATAGACCTTGCATTAGCATTAGGTGAGAGTGGTGTAGATTCGCTAGAACTAGGTGTTGCCTTTTCTGACCCAGTAGCAGATGGTCCACTCATAGAAAAAGCAAATCACAAAGCATTAGAGCTTGGTTTTAAATTTAAACATCTTTTAGAGATAACTCAAGCGGTAGCTCCAAAAGTTGACACTCTATGGATGGGTTACTTTAATTCTTTTTACCAACAAAATATGCAAAAACTTTTACCACTTGCTAAAGAGCTTCAACTTAAGGGGATGATTATCCCTGATTTACCTCATGAAGAAGCACTTCGATATAAAGAACTGTTTCATTCAAATGAGATTGCCAACATCTCTTTTGTTGCACCGACAGATGGAGATGCACGCATAAAAACAGTTGTCAGCGAAGCACAAAAATTTATCTATATGGTCGCGTATACGGGTATAACCGGTTCAGGAAAGGCAGAAGACTTACAACCATTTTTAGCAAATATAAAACAATATACTAACACCCCAGTTTACGTAGGTTTTGGAGTAAACGAAAAGACTGCAAGAGACAAGGTCAAAGGGGCTGATGGTGTAATAGTAGGGAGTGCCTTTATAGATATATTGCTTCAAGATGCACTGAACTACAATCAGAAAATTTCTAAATGTGTAGAATTAGCAAAAGTTATAAAAGATAAAATCAACTATTAGGTATACTACTTAAATGATTAATCCTGTAAGTATCACAACAAACAATGTTGCAAGAGAAATTTTACGTATATCTACACAAAATGCTGTACCATCTTCTAGTCTCTATATTAATGTTACAGCTATTCGTACTTTTGTAAAAGATGCCAATACAGAGTTTATAGAAATATCTTATGAAGATTTTCAAAAATATACACAAGAAGAGATTCTAAGAGATCCAGACATAGAATTTCAACAAGAGTATGATGTAACCATACGCTCACAATACGATAATTACCCCTTTGCTAGAATGAACTGTGAAATAGAGTTTGAAGATAAAGCTACAACAGTAAATCTCATCATAAAAAAAGGTTCTTCGCTAAGTTATTATGATGATTTAGAACAGGACTTTTCAAATTATATCGTTGAACAACAACTACGTTCTAGCGTGATGCTTCAACTCTTTGATGTCAACTACAAGGAGTCTTTGAAAGTCCTTATAGATGTTCTTCAGCAAATAAAAACCATTACCTTTAAAGAAGATAAAAAAATTTTAATTTCCCAAGGTTTACGAGAACTAGAATCAATTCAAGCAGAAATACTCATGACAATTGAAGCAAAGAAAGAAGAAGATGAGAATGCAAAGATAGATTACTCTGATAGAAATTATTTGATGAGTTGCATAGAAGGTGAAGAGTTATTTGAGTTTTCAAAACCAAAACAGGGTAAACATGGTAGGGACTGTCGAGGAAAACTCATAGAAGTCGAAATAGTCAACTTAGATGCTAAACCTGAGTTTGACGTCAATGATAATATAGAGATACAAGACAGTTTTCAAAACATCAAATATTTAGCAACTAAAAGTGGTTATCTCATCAGAGATGGAGAAAACTATAATGTCTCAAACTCTATTGATATTGATGAAATTTCTTTTAAAACTACAGGTACGATTGACACTGACTTAGAAACAGAAATATCTATAAACATAGTAAAAGATGACCCACTAGAAGATGCCATAGAAAAAGGGATGAAAGTTAGAGTTCAAAATTTATCTACAGATGGAAGTATAGGTCCAAGCACAGAGATAGAAGCAAGGAATGTATCGATAAGCGGTCAAACTCATGCTTCATCACTTATTCAATGTGTAGATGCCCAACTTGGTACACATAAAGGTAAAATAATTGCTCGTTCAGTAAATATTAAAACACTGCAAGGTGGTGAAGTTATAGCTGACAATGTCCTAATTGAACATGCTATGAGTGGTAAAATTAAAGCCAAAACAATCAAGATAAAAGTTCTTGGTTCCTATGTAGTTTTAGAAGCTTCTGAGTACATAGAGATTAGCAGAACAAGAGGTGAAGAAAATAAATTTATTTTTCATGCATCTGCAAATAGTGGTTTAGATAATAACGAAGACAATCAAGAGGATTATTTAAAACAACTAAAAAATGAGCTCAATACATTAATTGAAAAATATAAGATCATTACTATAAAAGTTAAAAAAAATCTAGAACCATGCAAAAAAATCAAAGATTCTATCCTAAAAAGTAAAGCACATGGAGTCAAAATATCTTCGATTCTTATTGATAAGTATAAACTATGTAGGGTAATGAACGTGCACTACAAAAAGATACAAGAAGATGTCAAGTTTAAGAAAACTCAATATGATGAACTTTATACAAAACTATCCTCTTGTTCGCTTGATGTAATGAATTCTAAACTCTTACTAGAAGAACCTCTCAATGGGTTTAATCACATTAAGTACATACTCACAAAACCAGATAGAAAAATAGAACTCAATATAAATGCAACTATGAATAAAAAAGTATTTCAGCTTATCAAAGACGAAGATGGCATTCTCAAAATTATCAATAAGTGTACTGAGGATTAAAAAAGTTTTTTAATCTCGTTATACGCTTCATTGAGTTCTTGTGTTTTTACCTGTGCAAATTTCACCATCTCATCAGGAAGGTCCTTACTCGCAATAGAATCATAATGGTACTCTTTTATTAAACGTCTATAATTCTTTTTTATACTCTCTAAACTATCACCCCTTGTTGATTCTAATGTTTTATAGTATTCATCTACTTTACTACTTGAAGTTTGCTGAGGATTTGAATAATTTTGTTGCTTATAATTAAATTCATTATATTTAAATTGATATGAATTTTTATACGATTGGCCACGCATAACCGACAAGCCTAATACTAAAAAAAAGTTAAACGGAAAGAAAAGAATACCTGGAGCAAAAATCAAAAGAAGAATACCTATAATAACCGTACCAAAACATATACCAAGCCATGTAATCTCTAAAAATATACCAAAAGCTATAAGGGATAAACCAATTAATTTTTTCATAAGTGAATTTTATCAGATTTTTTATTGTTTATTTAATTATGGGCACCTCTAAAAACCCTTATATCCTCAGAGCCAAAAAGAGAGGTAAGATTGTGCAAAACTTTTTTTGAACCATAGCCATAGCTACGGTGATGAAAAATTTTGACGCAAGATTGCCTCTCTTTTTGGCTCCCTATGGGCATTATAGCAGATACACTACTACTGCGTTAAAAACTCTTGAAGCTACTAGTAGCTCCTGCGAATTTTCGCCTTGTATTAGCATATCTGCTATAATGCTGAGGATACAAGGGTTTTTAGAGGTGCCCTTATATAAAAAACCAAATAATTCTAATATAAAAATCCAAAAAGATAGAGTGGTATTTTATTCTCAAAACCGATCTCAATATCATCTGAGACAATATATCCATTTGAATTATCCTCTAATTGATGAGCATCTTTTGAAGCACCACCTATCTCAAAAACTCTTTTTTCATCTATAATGAAATCACCTTTATTATGAAAATGCACTTGATGCCCAAGTGATGTCTGCGACACAAAAAAACTCTCCCTTATTGCTCCAATATTTCCAGATGCACAAAGCACTGTAAAAAGGTTTGGATTATCCAAGAGTAGCTTATCAGGTTTATTCACAGCTCTCATGCCACTTCCTGCTCTTACAATATGGATGAGACTCCCTGCATCCATTCTCTCTAGGTATTTAGAGAGTGTTATCCAAGAAGCTCCAACAGCAGAACTTAGTTTAGAGATGTTTAACTCAAAGGGTTTAGTTGAGCAGAGCATATAGATGATTTTTTTTAGTTTGTCCAGTTTTGATGGGTCTATTTTATATATAGTAGATAGATCAGAGTCTATTGTGATATTTATTACCTCGGTGAGTTTTTGAGGGTACTCAATAAGTGAATTTTTATAAAATGGATAACACCCAAAAGTGAGATAATCATTAAACTGTTCTAGTGGTCTTATCTTTGACATAATTTTTGTTGCTATCTCAGTATGATTGTTCACAAGTTCATCTAAAGTATAACTCTCAAATATTTCACCTGTTTGAAGTTCACAAAACTCTCTTAGTGAAAGTACCCCAAGATTATAAACAACAGCTCTTCTTGATAAATCTACAATGGAGTTGTCAATATGCAAAGCAGATGAGCCAGAAAAGATAATTTGCAAATCAAATACATCATAGATAGCTTTTAGCTCTTTAGCAAAACTCTCTCGTTTATGAATTTCATCTATTATAAGGAGCTTTCCTCCTCTAGCATAGAAACTCTCAGCAAGGTCGTAAATACTTACCCCACTCATGGCTGGATGGTCACAACTAACATACAGTTTTTTAGATGAGGGCATATCAAGACTTGAAGCATACTGGAGGAGTATTGTACTTTTTCCCGCACCTCTTGGACCTTTAATACCTATCATCTTGCCCGAAAAATCTATCTTTGAGTAGAGCCATCTTCTGTATGTTGGTATCTCTCTTGAAAATATTTGTGCTGATATTTTAAACAATACTTGAAGTTCCATCTCTTTTCCTTATGTAGTCTATTGAGAATAATAGCATATTTATTATGAAGCATACTTTATAATAAATCGTTTATATAGATTTTGACTTAATTAAAAAATATGTAAAAGTGATATGGAGTCGATAATTAAGGAGTTTAAGAGTGGTGCGCTCGAAGGAATTCGAATCCCTGACCGCCGGTACCGCAAACCGGTGCTCTATCCAGCTGAGCTACGAACGCACATTGTCTCTATTTTGAGAGGATGAAATTATATCATGCTTAACTTATAATATTATAAATTTTCACATTCTTCTAAAATATCTTGAATATTTTGTTCTTGAATAAATAAGTTGTGGCTCTTACGTATATAGGCTTGAAGTAAAGTTTTTATCTCATTGTTTGCATCTATTTTAAAATCAATTGCCATTTGTTCATTTAAGAAAATGGCAAAATCATCTTCAACATCAACATCAAATCTTTTTCCACCTACTTTTAGTGCTATTTTTGTACTCATTTTTAACCTAAAATATTTTCTATATTATTTGCAATCTCTTCTATTTCCATATCTTTTAAGGTATTTTCTTCTATGAGTTTTTGTATCTCTACCTCTTTAGTTTCACGCTCTGTTTTTAAAACTGTGAGTTCTCTTCTTAGCATTTCGTTCTCAGATTTTAGAGAATGAAACTGAGCTAAAAGTGTTGAAATCTTATCACTGAGTTTTTCTAAAGTAGTTTTATTTTCCATTGTAAAATTTTACCATATTATATATATGAATCAAGAATATCTTCATATTCTATTCTTGTAAAAGAGTTTTTTCTAGTCTCTTTAATAATTTGCTTTAACCTGTGCAAGACTACTTTAGTATTATTAGCAATGTTAAAATTATCTATCGCTATACATGTAGTTGTATTGTGAAAGTAATTGTCTAATTTTAGCAGTAAATTTTGAGAAGCCTTAGATGCCTCCTCTGCTCCTGTAAAATGATAGAGCACAAAAAAATAATTTTCATCCAACTTTACAAACCTATCACTAATACGAACAAAACTTCCTAACTCTTCTAAGCTCAATTCTTTTTCATGATACACTAAAGCAAAGGTTGCCTCCACCTTATATCTTTCAAAAGTATAATATGCTCTATTTACCTCTGCGTTTATCCTCACTTCTACTTCTGAACCCATACTTATTTTCCCTCTAAAGTAAATTAATCCTAAATTGTATCATAATAACTACGATAGTATTTATTTTTAATAATCTCATTCTCTCTTATCGCAAGCTGATACAGAGACTACAGATAAGGTTGTTATAGCAAAAGTACTTAACATTTGTGAGTTGATAAACAGCCATAGCCCCAATTTTAGTTATAATTATGCCAATGAAAAAAGATATAAATTTTAAAGCGCATACTCCCTATAAACCTGCTGGAGATCAGCCAACAGCCATAAAAAAATTGACTGAATCTATCCTCAAGGGAAACCGATACCAGACACTTGAAGGGGTGACCGGGAGTGGTAAAACATATACTATGGCCAAAATCATAGAAAATGTGAAGATGCCGACCATTATTATGACACATAACAAAACCTTAGCTGCTCAGTTATACTCTGAGTTTCGTCAGTTTTTCCCTAACAATCATGTTGAGTATTTTGTGTCGTACTATGATTACTACCAACCCGAAGCTTACATCCCTAGACAAGACTTGTTCATCGAAAAAGATAGTGCGATAAATGATGAACTAGAACGTATGCGACTCTCTTCAACTGCAAACCTCCTCTCCTATGATGATGTTATAGTTATAGCCTCAGTATCAGCTAACTATGGTCTTGGTGATCCTGAAGAATACTTAAATATGGTGCAAGCTTTAGAAGTTGGTGATGAGATAAATCAAAAAAAGCTTTTACTTCGTTTAGTGGAGATGGGTTATGCCAGAAATGACAGTTACTTTGATAGTGGGCATATAAGAGTAAATGGAGAAAGTTTAGATATCTACCCACCCTACTTTGAACAAGAAGCTATACGCATAGAATTTTTTGGCGATGAGATAGAGGCTATCTATACTTTTGAAGTGATTGATGGAAAAAAACTTGAAAATCATAAAAAATTTACTATCTATGCTACGAGTCAGTTTAGCGTAGGTCAAACAAAAATGGCACGAGCTATCAAACGCATAGAAGAAGAACTGGATGATAGACTTGCATACTTCACCAAAGAGGGTAAGTTATTGGAGCATCAACGCCTTAAACAAAGAGTAGAGTTTGATTTAGAAATGCTTCAAACTACTGGTATGTGCAAGGGGGTTGAAAATTACTCAAGACTTCTCACTGATAAAAAACCAGGGGAAGCTCCTTTTACCCTGCTTGACTATTTTGCACAAAGAAATCAGGACTATCTTGTCATAGTTGATGAAAGCCATGTTTCGCTCCCTCAATATCGTGGTATGTACGCTGGGGATAGAGCGAGAAAAGAGGTTTTAGTTGAGTATGGTTTTAGACTGCCCTCAGCACTAGACAACAGACCACTTATGGCTGATGAATATATAAACAAAGCGCCCCATTATCTTTTTGTTTCAGCTACTCCAGCTGAGTATGAGTTAGAGATGTCTAGCGAAGTTGCACATCAAATTATCCGGCCAACAGGCCTACTTGACCCAATACTAGAGATCAAAACTTCAGATAACCAAGTTGAAGACATCCATGATGAAATTATAGAAATCGCAGCTAAAAATGAACGTATACTCATAACTGTCCTTACAAAAAAAATGGCAGAAGCCCTAACTAAGTACTTAGCAGACTTAGGCATAAAGGTTCAGTATATGCATTCAGATATCGATACCATAGAAAGAAACCAAATCATTCGGGCCTTAAGAGTTGGTGAATTTGATGTACTCATAGGAATCAATCTTTTACGTGAAGGGTTAGACTTACCAGAGGTGAGCTTAGTAGCTATTCTCGATGCAGACAAGGAGGGTTTTTTAAGAAGTGAAACCGCTCTTATACAAACTATCGGTCGTGGAGCAAGAAATGCGAATGGTCGCGTTATCCTTTATGCAAATAAAATCACTAAATCTATGCAAAAAGCAATTGATACAACAAGTTCTAGAAGGAAGATTCAAGAAGCACATAATAAAAAGCATGGAATAACACCAACTACTACTATTCGTAAGTTAGATGCTAATTTAAAAGTAGAAGATTATGGTGATATTTACCAAAAGCATAAAAAAATGGATAAAATGCCTCCAAGAGAAAAAAAGGCTTTAACTAAAGAATTGATGCTAAAGATGAAAAAAGCTGCAAAAGAGTTAAACTTTGAAGAAGCAGCTCGTCTTCGTGACGAAATAATGAAAATAAAGAAATTATAAAAATCAAGGAGATTTTTTGGAAGATACATTTAGTAACCTAGCAACCTATGGATATATAGGCTTATTTTTATACTCACTTGGGGGTGGATTTGTAGCACTTGTTGGTGCAGGGGTACTCTCCTATATGGGGAAAATGGATATCGAGGCATCCATAGCAGTGGCGTTTGTTGCAAATGCCTTAGGTGATGTGATGCTTTTTTATATGGCAAGATACCAAAAGAGTATGATGATGGAGGGTATACGTAAACACAGACGAAAACTTGCACTTTCACATATCATGATGAAAAAGTATGGTTCATGGATAATATTAATACAAAAATATGTATATGGTATAAAAACTCTTATACCTATCGCCATCGGTCTTACAAAGTATGACTTTAAAAAGTTTAGTATCTTAAATGTAGGTAGTTCAGCTATTTGGGCATTAAGTGTTGGTTTTGGAAGTTACTATTCTGGAGCTCCATTGATGAAAGTAGCCGAACTCATAGGTGAAAAACCTTGGATAGCACCGGTTGTTTTAGTAGTCTTTGGTGGAAGTTTATGGTTATATATGGAAAAAGCTACTAAAAAGAAAAAGTAGGAATTTAACTTCCTACTTTTGGTCCTGCTTCTGAATAATCAAACTCAGCATCTGCAGTCTGATATTTCTTAAAGTTCTCAACAAACATATCAGCTAAAGTATCTCTAGTTTTATCAAACTCAGCTTTGTTTGCCCAAGCATTACGAGGGTTTAAAATCTCTGGGTTAATATCTCCAAGAGTTTTAGGAACATGAAGTCTAAATGTTTTAGTAGTATCAAACTCACTTTTTTGGATGCTTCCATCTAAAATAGCGTTGATGCATGAACGAGTATCTTTGATGCTCATTCTATGCCCAACACCATAAACACCACCTGTCCAGCCTGTATTTACAAGGTATACATTTACATTATGTTCATCAATTTTTCTGCCAAGAAGTTTTGCGTATACTGTTGGATGTAATGGTAAAAATGCTTCACCAAAACAAGCCGAGAAAGTTGCAACAGGCTCAGTGATACCACGTTCAGTTCCAGCAACTTTAGCTGTGTATCCACTCAAAAAGTAATACATTGCTTGTTCTCGAGTCAGTTTAGATACTGGAGGCAATACCCCAAATGCATCTGCTGTTAAAAAGATAATATTTTCAGGATGACCAGCCATGAGGTCTGTTTTATGATTTTCTATATGCTCTATTGGGTAAGATACACGAGTATTTTCTGTTTTAGAACTATCTTCATAATCAACTTCACCCTCGCCATACATCACTACATTTTCCAAAAGAGCATCTGTACGGATAGCGTTATAAATTTCAGGTTCACTTTTTCCATCTAGGTTGATTACCTTAGCATAACATCCACCCTCAAAGTTGAAAACACCATAGTTATCCCAACCATGTTCATCATCACCGATTAAAGCTCTATGCGGGTCAGTTGAAAGCGTAGTTTTACCCGTACCACTGAGTCCAAAAAAGAGTGCAGTATCCCCACGTTCACCAACATTTGCTGAACAGTGCATTGAAAGTTTACCCTCCAATGGAAGCCAGTAGTTCATCATTGAAAAGATACCTTTTTTCAACTCACCACCATACCATGTTCCACCGATTATACATAGGTTTCTCTCAACATCAAAAAGCACAAACACTTCTGAGTTTAGTCCATGTTCTTTCCATTTGTCATTAACAGTTTTACAAGCATTAAGCACTGTAAAATCCGAGCTAAATACTTCTAATTCAGCAGGAGTAGGACGTATAAACATATTTTTAACAAAATGAGACTGCCATGCTATCTCAGTAACAAAACGAACTGAACGCTTAGAAGCTGCAGAGGAACCACAAAATACATCTGTGACATAAAGGTCTTTGTTCGATAATTGTTCTTGTGCTAGTTCTAAAAGTTCATCAAAAACTTCCGCAGATACTTTTTGATTTACATCACCCCAAGCAATATATTTATTTGAAGGATCACGATCTACAAAATACTTATCTTTAGGACTACGACCTGTAAATACACCAGTATCAACAGCTGTTGCACCTTTTTTAGTAACAGCACACTCATTGTTATCTAATTCATGTTGGATAAGTTCATCATAATTAAGATTATGAAAAACCTTTCCAACATTTTTTAAACCAATATCTTCTAACTCTGACATCTTCATAATTTACCCTCTATGGTATTAATATTTGCAATTATACCCATATTGCACCTAAAAACTATATAAAATTTAAGACTAATTTGGTAAAATTCTTTTGTTGTTATGTGCTCGCATAACTCAGTTGGTAGAGTATTACCTCGACAAGGTAAGAGTCACTGGTTCGAGTCCAGTTGTGAGCACCATTTTTAGCAATTTAAAACCTATAATTTGCTTTCTTCCCACCTTGTTCTATTTGAACTTGAGATTTTTTTATAAAGAGTTTCTTTCCCGTTTTTTTATTCACTACTTCAAGATATATAGTTTGAGTGTTTCTAGGATCATACCCAATAACATGAATCTGAGCATCACGATACAAAATTTCACAACCATGTGCTATAGCGTACATATTTAGGTTTAAATAATCATCACCAAGCGGTGCTTTTTGTAAAGAGTCCATAGTTGGACAGGCTAAAGATTTATTTAAAATCTTATCAGCATTGAGAGTAGGTAAAAATACTAAACATAATAATAAAAATTTAATCAATACTAATCCATACTGTATTTAAAAATAATACTCGCATATCCAGCACTAATATTATCAAACTTGTATGTCAACCCATTGGCATTAGTTGATTCCGCTTCTGAAAGTTTTATGATTCTTCCACCTAGTTCTAAGTCTACACTATCGCCTAAGTGAACATTTACTCCAAGATCACCACCAAAGTAAGTGCCCCCTACATCTCGAGAAGCATTGAGAGAGTCAACAAATCTCATATTGACAACACCACCATTTGCGCCTATGAAAAAATTAGCATATGATGAAAAGTTCATAAGATACTGCACCTCTGCACCATAAAAATATGCATAATCATAATCCCCATCAATAAAACTATTTCTCACACTCAAGAATACTCTATAGTTATGTGTCTGTGCTCCTATCTTAAGACCAACCCCTGAAAACTTCACTTTTTCACGAACAGGAGGTGTCGCATCATTTTCAACATCAAACGAACTGTATGAACCTTCGATACCAACTAAAGAGCTAGTATTGTATCTATATTGAGAAGCAAAAGCCTCCGTTGTAAGCATTAATGCACTTAGTACTGCTAGTTTTAAAATTATATTTTTCATTTCTATCCTTGTTTAGGCCTATTTATTGAGATATTGTACCCATTACAATATGAAATATAAATTAAATTTATTAAAGTCAAATTGAGTTGAGAGCATTTGCACACATTATAGCACTACTCAATGCCCACTGAAAGTTATATCCGCCTAGTTCACCAGTAACATCAACCACTTCACCTATAAAATATAAATTTTTAATTTTTTTTGATTCTAAACTCTTAAAGTCTAGTTCCGATGCTAAGACCCCACCAGAAGAAACTTCTG
>JALSLR010000086.1 GCA_026988245.1 Sulfurimonas sp. | reverse complement strand
AAATATCTCGCAACACTTTATCCCCTGCTGGGTGTCCATACAAATCATTGTATAATTTAAAATTATCTATATCCATAATTGCAAAATATATAGAGTTAGCATCTTCATTTTGCTCTTGCATTATTCTGCTAGAGTATATATCAAAAGAGTATCTATTTTTAATTCCACAAAGTACATCTATTTCTATTTTTTCTTCTAAATTATTTTTTTGTTTCAAAATAAGCTCAAAACGGTATGCCATACCTAAAGAGAATATCCCGAGTTCTATGATAATACCTAGTATATTTGCATAATGGGTAAAATAATTATCAGCAACTACACCAAAGAATGAAAGTGACCATATTATATATAAGACAGTATTTGGTAACCAAGCAGCAAAATAAAACTTAGCAAGAACAAAGTCTGTACGAAGCATTAAGACACTAGGAACAACAACAATAAAGGGAATAATAGTAGCGGAATAAACTCCTATCTCCATAGCAAGAGGATAAGGAATAACAAATGTTAGAAGAGCAAAAGAAAGGTATGAATATCCACCATACAACAGTATCTTATCCCATGTAGGAGTATAAATTCTGCTTAAGAGGAACTCTCTTGTAAAAAGTAGCATAAAACCAAGATAACCCATCATAAAAAAATTATACGCTATCTCATTAAGTGTAATACTATCTGTCCATAGATAATGAAGTCCAAACCCTCGAACACTCACTGTCATCATAATGAAGAAAAGAATATATAAAAGATAAAGCCCATAAAGCTTGTCTCTCAACATAATAAGATTAGTTAAATTAAAAAGTGCCATAAAGATAAAAATCCCAAAAGCAACACCAAATATTAGCGATATATCTATCTCTTGTTTATGAAAAATATCATTTCTACTTAAATAGATAGGAAGTTGGAGAGCATCTTTACTTTGCACATATAAATAGTATTTTTGAACACCTTTTTGAACCTTAAAATGAAATACTATATTGCGATGAAAAGAAGCTCTGTCTTTTTTTAAAACATGGTCTCCAGAGACACCAAGAGACTGAAGTTCTTCATCTTGTATTTTATATAGCTCAACCCTATCAATCCATGGACTCTTCACTTCGAGCGTATACCATAGGTCATCAGCATCATTTGCATCTAAAGAAAATTGAAAGCAGTATGCTACATCTGAGAAATGAAAATAAAGATACTCTTTCGTATTTTGCACATAATTTTTCTCATCTTTTTGTAAAGATTCATAAGTAAAATCATGCTTACAATCTTTTAAAATTGCCATTTTTGGAGCGAGATTAGTGATATTTTCGCCTAAATCAGCCAAGTTTACAACTTGGGCATGGAGAAAATTTAGGCTAAAAAATAAAACTAAAGAAAGAAGTTTCAATATATCTACTTCACTTTTCCTAAAAATTCACAATCAATAGTATTTACTTTTACTAAATCATCTACAAGCACATGGTAAGGAACTTGAACAACTGCACCCGTTTCAAGAGTTGCAGGTTTTTTACTTCCACTAGAAGTGTCACCTTTAAAGTTTGGAGGAGTATCTGTTACAACTAACTCCATAAACTCAGGAGCAGCAACAGAGATAGCTTTACCTTGGTAAAATATAATCTCAACATTGATTCCATCTTTTAACCATTTTGAAGCCTCTTCACACTGCTCATAAGGAAGACCAAGTTGGTCATAAGTCTCTGTATTCATGAACTGGTACATATCACCATCATCATAAAGATACTGCATAGTTGAAAAAGTAAGCTCTGGAACTTCGAACTTATCTCCAGCATGTACAGTTTTCTCAACTGTTTTTCCATTTAAAAAACTTTTAGCTTTCATACGAACAAATGCAGCACCTTTTCCTGGTTTCACATGTTGAAATTCTATGATTTTACAAGGTACTTCACCTACGATTAAACGAACATTCTTTTTGATATCACTCATACCTACTGTAGCCATATATATACCTTTAAGCTTTTTATGAAATTCTACATAAAAAATACAAAATTATAGATTAAATTAATTTTTTCTTTAAAATTTAAAATTGTTTTTTTTATCCATAAAACATTAACAATTAACAAATATCTAACGTTACTACTCTATACTTTGCGACCAATTCAGTATTAAGGGATAATAAGATGAAAAAAAAGATATTACTATCAGTAATTTGTGCACTCATAGTGAATGCCAACGCATCTGATTTAGGAACTATTCAGGTAGAATCATCAACTATTGATGACAAATTTGAATCAAAAATGCTTGAGGTTTCAAACACAACAACTGTA
This sequence comes from Sulfurimonas sp., assembly GCA_026988245.1. Lineage (GTDB taxonomy): Bacteria > Campylobacterota > Campylobacteria > Campylobacterales > Sulfurimonadaceae > Sulfurimonas. Next base: position 36,906 of record JALSLR010000086.1, on the reverse strand, counting down.
ACAGGTGCAAAGATAGAAGAGTTTCACTCTAAAAATATTGCAGATGTTTTAAATACTGTTCCAGGTGTTACAGTAAGAAGAAATGAAGGGGACTCAAATAAGATACATATTAGGGGTATAGCTGCAGAGATGTATATGGGAGAGAAGCCTGGTGTAGCTATCGTTATAGATGGGGTACCCGTTCAAGAGAGAGCTGGTAGTATTAACATTGATAGTGATAATATTGAAAGTATTAAAGTTATCAAAGGTGGGGCTTCTTACCTTTATGGAAATGATGCTTTAGCTGGAGCAGTCATCATCACAACAAAAAAAGCTAAAAACAAAAACGAAGCTTTCGTGAGCACAGAACAAGGAAGTTATGGATATGCAAAATATATCGCAAGTTTCACGGGAGGAACAGAAGATTTAGCTGTTAGATTTCAAGCAAGTTCTAAAGAAAGTGATGGGTATTGGGAAGACTCAGATTATTGGGCAAAATCTCTCAATGGTAAACTTCAATACTATATAGATGACAGTAGTGATATTACACTTGGTATTGATAAATCGACAAGGTTTGAAAATGACACAGGTTCAATTACTTATGCAACTTTTGATGGCACACCTATAGGAAACGGTGTATATACAAACAATGTTGAAACAAATCCTACGAGTAAGGGTGAAGTTGGTTATGCTGTTGGCTATGAGATAGAACTTTCTAAATATTTTCTTACTTATGCTAAAGATTTTGATAATGGCTTAAGCCTAATGTCGCAGATATATAACTATGAGGATATTACTACTAACAAAAGTAGTGCTATTGACACAGTAGGTGATGGTGTGAGAGATGATCATCTCTATAGCTCTTTTGCAGATACTCTTCAACAAGGTTTTAAAACTGAGCTTAGAACAGGTGGTGATACACTAGCGGCAATGCTTGGTATAGATATAGCTAGAAATACAACAGATAGAGACTCTAAGGTAAGAGTTGATTACACAAGCAGAGGGACTCTTTATGCCATAGGTGATGTAGCTAGTAATAATACAAACAAGGAAGATATAAATGCGATATATGGTGAACTAAAGTATGGTATTACTAACGCACTGACTACTACACTAAATGCAAGATATGATCAAATAAAATATAACTATTCAAATCATTTGGATTCTTCTAATTGGGATAAAGAGTTTAATGAAGCTTCTTATAGACTTGGAGCTACATACAAACTAGAGGCAACATCAGTAATCTACACTAATGGTTCTACCGGTTTTCGTGTACCACTCATCTCACAACTCTTTGCTGGTGACATAACTGGTACTTCAAGAGGCATTACATATGAAAACAATATAAATATGAAAACAGAAAAAACATATAATGTTGAACTCGGATATAGATCTAAATCAGATATGCTAACTTATGATATAGCTATTTATCAACTATCCAGAAACGATGTGATAGCTAAAAGTACGGGGAATTATTCTTCACCAGATGGAAGTGAAAATGTATCTTATGGAAATATGTCAGATATCAGAAATAGAGGTTTAGAACTTTCTCTAAATAGTAATAGAGCAAAAGACTTCTCATTTGCATTTAACTATACATACTTAGATTCAATATATACAAAATACGATAACTTTGCACTACTTTTAGAGGGTGAAACTACTTCAACAATATATGATTTAGGTGGAAATACTGTGCCTAGAACATCTAATCATACCTTTTATTTAGAAGGTACATATAAAATTATGTCTAACTGGTCTATGACTGCAGATGTAAACTACCGAACAGCACAGTTTGCGGATGAAAGAAATATGATAGAAGTAGATGGCTATGCAGTAGCTAACTTGAGAACTAAATATAATCTTAATGTTTCAATCTTCGACATAGAGCTTTTTGCTCAAGTTGACAATGTTCTTAATGAGCAGTACTATATGATGCCTCGTGTGACTGGTGATAGAAATGATGATGGGATATACGATGTGAGAGACATGGGCTTAACTGTAAATCCAGGTAGGGTATATCTTGCTGGATTATCAGCAAAATTCTAGTAAATATAAGATAAAAAAGATGAATATAGAACTAATAAAAGATATGCTTGACTATGGAATTATAGGGATACTTGGAATAATGAGTTTCATGGCTTTATGGTTTTGGATAGAAAGGCTTCTGTTTTACAAAACTTTAGATATAAAAAAATTTGAAACAAAAGAGGAGCTTGAGATTGTTTTAACAAACAATATTAACATCATATCAACCTTTGGTTCTAATGCTCCCTATATCGGACTGTTAGGCACTGTATTTGGAATAATCATTACATTTTATCTCATGGGTCAAAGTAGCGATGTTGATGTTAAAATGATAATGACCTCCCTAGCTCTAGCCCTTAAGGCTACTGCTATGGGTCTTGTAGTGGCAATTCCATCCATCATATTTTACAACCACTTAGCTAGAAAAATTGAAGTTATTCTAGCTAGATGGGATATAGAACAAAAGAGAAAAATTGCAAGTTAAAAAATTTGATTCGATTAATGTAGTCCCATTCATAGATATTATGTTAGTCCTTCTTGTCATTGTGTTAACCACTGCAACCTTTGTAGCAAAAGGAGTAATACCTGTTGATTTACCAAATTCCAAAACAGCAGCTAAGCAAGATAATCTAAAAAAACTTAGCATTAGCATTAAAAAAGATGGCAGTATTTTTTTTAATAAAAAAGCTATTTTAGAAAAAGATATACTTATGAATCTCTCAAACTATAACAATAACATTCCTGTTCATATCAATTGTGACAGAGAAGCAAAATTTGACTTTTTTGTTTTGCTTTTAGATAATTTAGAGGCTAAAAATTTTAAAAACCTTGGCATAATAACCAAGAAAAACAACTAAAAAGTTCTAAGATGGAGTTTGCAACATTTTTTTCAATTTTCATCATAGGGCTTTCATATGGAGCTACTGCGTGTATGTTTTCCTGCATGCCGTTTTTAAGTCCACTGCTCATTAGCAATGCAAACAATACAAAAGAATCATTAGGAATTATACTTCCTTTTAGTTTGGGAAGAATCTTTAGCTATACATTTATAGCAATCGTCGCATACCTTAGTTCTGCATGGGTTAAACAGATACTAGATGACAACCAAATCTTTACTTTTATACTTGGGTTTAGCACTATAAGTATGGGTATATATCTTTTTTATAAAAGTTTTGATAAAAATTCATCTTGCACACAGACATCACTAATAGTAAAAAAATCCAATCTTAATAAATTTGGTTTTTTCACTATTGGTGCGACCATGTCTCTTAACCCTTGTGCTCCTATTATGGCGCTTTTAGCTGTTGCAGCAAATAGTAACAATATCTATAACACCATTGGACTTGGTCTTTTTTTTGGTCTTGGTGCAGTTATGTTTTCCATCCTTTTTTATGGATTTATAGTCTCTAAGCTTATCAAAGGTTTGATGATTCAATTTTCATCCTATAAGCATTTCATCGAACGATTAGCCGCACTCCTTCTTGTGAGTGTAGGTGTATTAGTTTTAAATGGTATATTAATACTTTAACAAATAAACAGGAATATAATATGGTAGATTTTATAAAACGCGATAAAGATGATATTTATGCAAAGCCTATACTAGGTTTTTTATTCAAAAATCAAAAATTTATCATGACACTCAAAATAGTTGTAGCTTTCATCTTTTTTTATGCTATCTATTTTGGGTTTACACATCAAGGAAAAGACAACACTTTTACATGGGCAGTTTTTTGGGGTATCTTTTGGTCACTCTTCATGGTGGTCACACTTCCAACGCTAGGACGCGTTTTTTGTGGAATCTGTCCTCATGGCTTTTTAGGTAAATACATAACAAAATTTGGACTTAAAAAAAAGATGCCAAAATGGATGCAAAACCAGTATATAGGTGTCTTCATATTGGTTATTGGTTGGTGGGGGATATACTATATGTTCCCAGGTATATACAGAACTCCTTTTGGTACAGCTATGATGTTCCTTGTAATGACCATACTTGCGTTTATCATCTACTTTATATACAGAGATATGAGTTATTGTAAATATATATGCCCCATTGGAACACTTACGCGTGCCTATGCAAAACTTTCATTTACTTGGCTTGGAAGCTACAAAAGCGCTTGTAATGAGTGCAAAACTTTTGAATGCGCAACAGCTTGTCAACACAATCTAAAACCATTTACTTTTGATGGAAGAAACTCAATGACAGACTGTACACTTTGTATGGATTGTTCAGCAGCTTGTGAAGCTATAAGTTTTAAAGTAAAAAAGCCCTCTTTTTCCCTCTTTTCAAAATTTCAAATTTTAAAAGCTGAAGTATGGACGTTTATACTTATCTTAGCAGCTATACCTATTAGTATGGCATTTCATCATGGACTAGGAAGAAGTAAAGTTGCAAGTGATATGATTTGGGCAAAAACTGCTGAATACTTTAAAGGCTTTATAGATTTTGGTTCTGTTGATGCAGTTGGTCTTTTTGCATTTTTATACGCAATGCTCTTTACTATCATAGCAGCCACCTTAGGTATGTATATAGCATCTAAAATTCTTCAAAAAGATTATAAAAAAACATTTTATGACCTAGGCTATTCTTATGCACCTTTATTTATATTAGGATCTATAGCACACTCACTTGAATCTTTTTTTACGAGAGGATATGACAGAATCATAGAAGGTTTTGCTTTTGGATTTGGATTTGGCAAAGTAGATATTGCTTCTTTGGCATCACGCGGTGATAAATGGTTAGCAGTCTTTGGCATACTCAAATGGATAGCTATCATTTGGGCACTTATAATACTATACAAAAGAATGAAACTCATAGATAGCACTAAGCTAAGAAAAACCCTTGCCTTTCCCTTTGCGGCCCTTCTTGTTATCTTCTTTTTAGGTGTCAATAGTTATAGATCTTATATTTTAGATACATATGGAAGAGCTAGTAGAGGTACGCATGGATCACACAGTTCACATGCTATGAAAAGTACTGATTCTAATCATTCTAAAAACATAAACATCCTAAGCAAGTCAACAAAGCCACTAGACACTGTATACTTTAGTGACAAAAAGCCAACACCTGTATCAAGAATGGGGCATAGTGGTGCACATATGATGGGAACAAGAGATAGATCAAAAGTTCCAAGCAAAAAAGTTTGGTTAGTTACAGACCCTTTAGATGATACTAAATGTGTACACAACACAATAGGGAAATTTTTTGCAACTGATATAGACAACAATCTCGTAGAAGTAAAACTCAATCAAAAATCTTGCACAAGCATAAGTTTTAAAATGCCAAAAAGTGGTTACTACAAAGTTTATTACCTCCTAGAAACACCACATAGTATTAATGTAGCTAAGTACGAGTATAAAAGATTTGATCATAGTGCAGAAGCAATCTATGAAAAAGAAAAAATGTCTGCAAAAACAATACAAGAGATACCTTTTGATATTTTACAACTTAGAGCAGAAGATGAAACATTTTATTCACGTCCGCATAGTGGAGATGTATTGAAATTTAAAGTCATTAAAAATGGCGTTGCACAAAGTGGTGTAAACATATCATTAACTACACAGTTTGGTTGGCAAAAAAATCTTAAAACAGATGCCAATGGTATCGCTAAAATTCAACTCATTCAAGACTATCTTCCAAAATGGAATAAGTTCAACAAAAGATTTAAAGAAAATTTTCTTGTTGTAGCTACATACACTGAAGATTCAAAAAAATACAAAGCAAGTTTTAGTGGTATCTTTACCCCTCCTAGGGAGGCCTATTCATCTTATTCTTACGGGTTTGTCATCACTTTAATTATCATTATACTTCTTAGTGGAGCTATATACCTTTATAGATACAGATTACAAAAACCATTTAAAGAGGTACATTTCGATGATTAAAAAGATAAAACATTTCATTAACTATGCAGATTTGAGAAAATTTCGTTTTTGGTTACAACTGTTTTTCTTTGTGTTTTTTATTTATGGTGGGTATCTTGCTATTGACTTAGGGCGAGAGATTCCTGTTTTTTCATGTGGGTATAACCATGAAACTGCTGGAACATGCTACTTTATGCCATTACAACATCAACTAGCACGACCGTGGGAGACACTTTTTAGTGCAGCAAGTATTGGTGTACTTACTAGTTTTCTAGTATTTTTACTATGGTTCATAGTATTTAACAAAGCTTGGTGCGGGTATGCATGCCCTATGGGGACACTTCAAGATTGGATAACATCATTTAGAAAGTTCTTAGGGATACCATATAGTACCTATAACGATACACAATATAAATCTCTCAAAAAAATAAAATATATTTTCTTGATTATAGTCATAATTTTTCCACTATTAATAGGGCTAGGTCTACTTGATGGTGAGTGGCGTGGTGCTTTTTGTGACATGTGTCCAGCAAGAGTAATTACACCGATGTTTGTTGGAGATTTCTCTCAATGGAGCATTGATTTTTCAACCAAAACAGCTATTTTTCTTTCCTCATTTGGATTAATTTTTACAGCACTTTTTTTTGTTGGATCATTCATAAAAAAAAGATTTTTTTGCTTTTTTTGTCCTATGAGTGCTATGCATTATATCTTTAGTGATACCGCACTACTAAAACTAAAAAAAGATGGTGATAAATGTACAAAATGTGGAGATTGTTATAATGTATGTGATATGCAAATAAAAGATATAGCAGATGATGTACAAAGCACAAATATATTAAGAGACGACTGTATACTATGCTTAAAATGTGTAGCAGCATGCCCTGAGGATGATGCCTTGCATGTTGATCTTGTAAATTATCCAATTTTTAAATCAACAAAAGGTGGATTTGCGAAAAGAATGGAGATGGATACGTGGGAGAAAAAAAATGATTCATGAACACAAGATAGAATCTCCTAAAGAGAAACAAAACCGTCATAAAGCGATGGAGGCTATCTCTATGCTTGAAAAACTCAAGCATGATTTTAAAGAACCCCCTAAGGCTATGGATTATTTTTATAATCTTTATGAGGATGTTCATTGTAAACAAAAACCCTTACACGCAGATAAAGTAAAAGTTGGAACAATGTGCATTCAGGTACCAGCAGAGATTACACATGCGCTTGATGCTGTTCAAATTAGACTATGTAATGGCTTTTATACGGATGATGAAATAGGGAGTGATCTTCTTCCCTCAAAATCATGCCCCTTAGTCAAAGCTACAGTTGGACAATTTGCATCAAATAACTTCTCAGATAAACCAGACATCATCATATCTCCAACAACCTGTGACCAAAAAGCAAAGTCTGGAGCCATTATCGAAGATATGGGTTTTGATATATACGACATGGAGTTTCCAAGAACAAAAGAGAGTGAAGAGAGTCGTGAATATTGGAGACGAAGTGTTAGAAAATTCACAAAAGAGCTCTCAAACAATCTTGGCAAAAAACTCACAAGAAAAAAACTCAAAGAATCAATTAAAAAAATCGGTTATGCACAAACACTCTACCATAGACTAAACTCTTTAAGAAAAAATGCACACTCTCCACTCCTAGGAGTAGATATGTTCTTGGTAACAAATGCTTTTTTCTTTGACAAGATAGATGCATGGATACCTGCAGTAGAAGCACTTGCATCTGAATGTGAACAAAGAGTAAAAGACGGTACAGATGCAGCTCGTAAAATAAGCCCAAGAATCGTTTACACAGGTTCCCCTCCAATCTTTCCAAATCTTAAAATTCCATACCTCATTGAACAATCAGATGCCATAATTGTAGCTGATGAAACATGTTCTTCTAACAGAATGTTTAATGATATGGTTAGTGTTGATGAATGGTTTTTATATGATATGGTTGACAGTGTAGCTGATAGGTATTTAAAAGGTTGCACCTGCCCTATTTTTACAAAAAATGATGATAGAAAAAGAAGAATTATAGATTTAGTAAGAGAATATAAGGCAGATGGTGTGGTTTACCAAGCTTTTGCAGGCTGTCAAGTATATGAGATGGAACAACGCTCTGTGCTAGAAGCGATGGAGAAAGAGGGTATCCCAATAATATACCTAGAGAGTGATTACTCACCAAGTCACTTAGGACAACTTACAACCAGAATAGAGGCTTTTGTAGAGTCTCTTAAAAATAGAAAAAGGAAAGCTAAGTGAAATACTTTGCAGGAATAGATATAGGTTCAACAGCGATAAAGGTTGCACTTATAAATGAAAATAAAGAGTTGATAGGTCACAAGATAAGTGCAAGTGGAAGTATGTTTTATAAGTATGCAAAACAAAGTCTTAAAGATATGCTCAATGAACTTAGTATTGATACAAATGATTTAGTCTATACAGTTTCAACTGGTTATGGAAGAAAGCTTTTTAAGGAGGCGGATGAAAATATCAGTGAAATTACTGCTAATGCTTTAGGAGCAAGAGCAGCTGCTGGCGATAAGTGTAACATTAAAACTATTATCAACATAGGTGGACAAGATTCTAAGGCAATATCTCTCGATGAAGATGGAAATGTGGTAAACTTTGCTATGAATGACAGATGTGCAGCTGGAACAGGTAAGTTCTTAGATGTAGTAGCTATGAATCTTGAGTTAGAAGTCGATGAACTAGGTGAATATCACTTCAAATCTTCTGGTACACCATTAGCAATAAACAGCACCTGTGCAGTCTTTGCCGAATCTGAAATAATAGGTCTTTTAGGCAATGATAACAGCGTAGAGGATATAGTTGCCGGTGTTCACTACTCCATAGCTAAACGAATTATAAAACTTGTAAAAAGAGTAGGTATAAAAGATAGTATATACTTTGATGGTGGACCAGCTCTTAATCAAGGTTTAGTTCATGCTATTGAAAATGAGTTATCAAAAAAGATATTTATCCCTGAATTCCCTCAGATAACTACATCTTTTGGAGCGGCGATATTAGCACATGAGTCATACCAATATGAAAGGGACGTAAAATAATTAATGTTTGATAAAATATTAAAGTTTTTTATACAAAATCATAAATTAAACTATACGCTCTTTTTTCTTATATTTGCGATGGGTGTCTATGCTTACACAAAGATTCCAAAAGAGATATCCCCTACTATTGAGCCTAACTCCATAACTATAAGAGGCTCATACAATGGTGCTTCTGTAGCTAGTTTAAATAAGATGGCAGTCCAAGAGATAGAAGATGAAGTAAAAAATATCGTTGGAGTAGATAGGGTTACTTCTGTCATATCTCCCGGTAGATTTGCCATCATTTTAGAACTCGACAAAAGAGTTACAAAAACTGATGTAATAGCAGATGTAGAAGATGCTATATCTCTCATTAAGATAAACCTTCCTAGCGATATGGATGATCCAATAATACGAGGGGTGGCACACTCACGAAGTATTATGCATGTTTCTATGATAGCTAAAAGTATCTCAAGAGATAAGCTCAAAGAGTTAGCAAAAAACTTTAAAAGTAAACTTTTATCTATACCCGATGTATCAGATGTAACAATTTTTGGAAATTCTGAACTTTTTTATGAGGTGCTTATAGATGAACGAAAAGTTAAAGCATACAATCTTTCTATGGATGAAGTATTGCGAATGTTTTCAGAACTTTCCTATATCTTTCCTTTAGGTAAAATAGACAACAAAAAAGAACAGTATTTTATATCCATTCAAAACAATAAAGAACTATCAAAGAATCTTAAAAATACTATCATCAACATAAACGACCAACAAATCACTCTTAAAGATATAGCAAAAATTAAAAAAAGATATGAAAATGCCTCAACTCTTGCAAGTATGAATGGAGAAAATTCCATCACATTAGCAGTATCACAAAACCCTAAAGGGGATGCTATTAGCATCGCTAAAGATATTAACACTCTTGTATCTAAAATTGGTATTGATGGGGTAGAGATAAATATAAGAATGGATAAGTCAACTGTCATAAAAGACCGTCTCAACATAGTTATCTCAAACATTCTTTTTGGTGTTATTCTCATCACATTTTTAACTGCTGTTCTTATCAATATTCGCATGGCATTTATTATAGCGCTTGGTATTCCAACTTCATTTGTTATGGGTGCTATTTATTTTTACTTTACTGGCTATTCTATCAATGTTAATTCACTCATTGGGGTTCTCATAGCTATTGGGATAATAGTTGATGATGCTATCGTTGTAAGTGAAAATATACAACAGTACATAGAGAAAGGGTATCCCCCTAAAGAAGCAGCTTTTTTAGGTGCTAAAGAGGTTGCTAAACCTGTCACTATTGCCTCAATCACAACCTTATTTTCCTTCATACCACTTTTGATGCTAAGTGGAAGGCTTGGAGAGATTATACAACTTATTCCTATCGCTTTTTCGGCTTTAGTTATAGCATCACTCGTAGAATCATTCATTTTTTTACCAATTCATGCTTCTCATACTTTAAGTTCAAAATCAAAAACACTTTCATGGGAAAAATTCAACATTCTTTATTCTAAAGCTTTACGACTTCTTGTGAAGCATCAAAAAAGTTTTTTAATGACATTTTTGATACTTGTCCCTGCATTAATCTTTCTTGGTGTAAAGAGTTCAAAATTTCAAATGTTTCAAGCCTTTGATGCTTCCTCCATCAACATAACCTTTAAGGCCCAACCAACAACGACTCTTGAAGAATCACTTAAGATTGTTCAAACACTAGAAAAAGAGATATTAAAAAATAAAAAAAGATTTTTTGTAAAGCATGTTAGCTCTACTGCAGGTTACAGAAGAAGTGCTACTGGTTCAGCGGAGATGTACCCTTACGTTGGCTATATATCCATAGAACTAAAGAAGATGAAACCTTTAAACTTTGTCGATAGATTTATAACACCTTATCTTAGCTTTTATTATGATGCTACAGGGAGAACAAGGGATAGTAACTCTCAAGATATATCGCAAGATATAAGGAGATGGATAAAAGAACAAAAATATCAAAGCAAGTTTAATCTCACCAATCTCATGGTAGTTGAGAATAAGATGGGCCATACAAAAGCAGACATCCGAATAGGTGTATTAAGCGATGATTATAAAAAAGCTATAGGGGCTATAAGAGCCATTGAAAAGGGTTTTTCAAACATAAAAGGTATTAAATACTTTGGTGACAATGTCAAACTAGGAACTTATGAGATAAAACTCAAACTCAACTCTTATGCAGAGGAATTAGGTATCACTGAAAAATCTCTTGGCACCTATATTTCTAATCTTTATCTTTCACGTAAAGTTGGGACTATTTTTGATGGGAATGAACTCGTAGATATTAAAGTTAAAACCTTTAATATTGAGGATGATTTAGAAAGTTTTAAAGAGTTTGAAATACCTCTTAGAGGTAATGTTTATGTTAAACTGCAAGATATATGTTCCTTTGAAAAAGTAAGTACTTTGGAACGATTAGTTAAAGATGACGGAGAAACAACATTTTATGTGTTTGCAAATGTTAATTCTAAAATTATAACATCTAGTGAAGTCTTAGAAAAAATAAATCCTATTATTGAAAAATTACACCAAGATGGAGTTAAACTTATTTTTAGGGGTGAAAGGGAACAAAAAAGAACGCTTCAGACAGAGATGATTCTAGCATCTACTCTTGCAATTATTTTAATATTTATCTCCATCTTATATCTCTTTAATTCACTAAGGGAGACACTGATAGTGATGTCTGTTATACCATTTTCAATTTTAGGTGTATATGCGGGTCATTTTATCATGGGATTGAACATATCTCTTCCTTCTCTAATAGGTGCCTTAGGCTTAGCAGGGGTAATAGTAAATGATGGAATCATCATGATGTCTACACTCAAAACTGCTCAAACTAAAGATGATATCTTCACCCTTGCTCAAAGACGATTAAGACCTATCATTTTAACGTCCATCACTACTATCATTGGTCTTTCTTCTTTAATGTTTTTTGCCTCTGGTCAAGCGGTGACATTTCAACCTTTAGCAGTCACTATTGGGTTTGGACTTTTATGGGGGACTATACTCAACCTATTATATCTTCCAACTATGTATAATTTTTTTCATAGGTATAAAATAGTATGAAAAGATACATATTTTCATTTTTTATCGCTTTTTTAGTGTATATAAGCGTTATGGTTCTAGTATTTTATTTTTTAAATAGAAAAGAAAGTTGTCATATAGTCTCAGATAAAAAGATACAGAAGGTAAACTTTTCGATTTTAGCACAACAATGCAAGCAAAAACCTAAACCTAAACCTAAACCTAAACCTAAACCTAAACCTAAACCTAAGCCTAAGCCTAAGCCTAAACCTGAATCGAAGCCCATAAAACAAGAGATAGTAGAAGAAAAAATTATAAAAGAAACTATAGTGGAAGAAATTATAGAAGAGCTTCCAGAGGAAGAAATAGAAAAAGAAATACTCATGCAAGAAGTAGTACAAGAAGAGATAAAAGAAAAAGTTCAAAATGTACAAACTAATACTGACATGATAAAACAAGAACAAGACCTTTTTATAAAAAACTTGGTGCAACGTATTAATAATAATAAATCATATCCAAAAAGAGCGCGAAGACGCGGTATAGAAGGAGATATAGAACTTAGTTTTCAAGTTAAATCTGATGGCAATGTCCAAAATATTCAAGTTATATCTGGAAGAAAAACTTTTAAACATTCAGCTATAAAAGCTATACAAAGAAGCTTCCCTGTTGAAGTAAGTCCTACTCTCTTTGACTTTCCAAAAGAATTTACAATAACCATAGTATATGTTTTAAAGTAGTTGAAGATGCTATAATGTTACAATTATAACTTTAGGACTCTACTACAATGAAATTCACCCTCAATGCCACTTCAAACAAAGCTAGAGCATGCACTATAACCACTGCACATTCAACCATTCAAACACCCGTATTTATGCCTGTTGGAACCTTAGGAAGTGTAAAATCTCTTGACATGGAAGATGTACTAGACCTGCTTGGGGCAGAAATCATCCTTGCAAACACCTACCATACATACCTTAAACCGGGTGATAAGACCATCGCAAAGATGGGAAAACTTCATGGTTTCACCACCTACCCAAAAAGTTTTTTAACCGACAGTGGTGGTTTTCAAGCATTTTCGCTCTCAGACATTAGTAAACCTAAAACAGATGGTATAGAGTTTCGCTCGCACATAGATGGGAGTAAACATTTTTTTACTCCTAAAAAAGTTATAGATATCCAAACAAATCTTGGCTCAGATATCATGATGATTTTAGATGACTTAGTTGCACTTCCAGCTACACAAGAGCGTATCAAAGTAAGCATAGAGAGAACTACTGCTTGGGCACAAGAGTCCATAGATTATTTTAGAAGCCAACAAAAAAAAGGGATATGCGTAGATCAAAACATCTTTGCAATCATTCAAGGAGGAACGGACAAAGCTTTTAGAACTAAAAGTGCGACAGAACTGTGTGCTATGGATTATGATGGGTTTGCCATCGGTGGGCTGAGTGTTGGGGAGCTTAACAACGAAATGTATGACACAGTTGCACATACTGTACAGTATATGCCCCAAGATAAACCACGCTACCTTATGGGTGTTGGAACTCCTGAAGACCTCATAGAAAACATCGAGCGTGGCATAGACATGTTTGACTGCGTTATGCCTACAAGAAATGCAAGAAACGGAACTCTGTTTACCTCTTTTGGTCGTATAAACATCAAGGGTGCAAAGTTCAAAGAAGACCCACTTCCTATAGATGAAGAGTGTGAATGTTTAACGTGTAAACGTTACACCCGTGCTTATTTAAACCATCTTTATCGCGCTAAAGAGTTGAGTTATTTTCGTCTAGCAACTATCCATAACCTACACTACTACTTAAACTTAATGCGTGAAGTACGTCAAGCAATCATAGAAGATAGATTTAATGAGTATAAAAAAGAATTTTATAAAAAGAGACAAAAATGAAAAAAACTTTTATAACAGACCTAGACCATACATTTTTACGAAATGACCTTAGCATCTCTAAGTTTTCAAAAGAGATTTGGAACAAGATGGCCAAATCACATACAATGACCATAGCTACAGCAAGGTCACATAAAAAAACAGAACAGTTTTTAGAAGGTCTTACACTCAATGCTCCAAGAATCCTACTTGATGGTTCACTCATCATGGATACCAACGATAAGGTTTTAGAGAAAAAAACACTTCATGCTGAGATAGCTAATGAGGTGATAAACCTTGGACTTATCTATGGTCTTGAGCCTTTTGTCTTAGCTTGGGAAAAAGAGAGTGAAATATTTTTATATCCAAAAAATGGCAATATTTTTCAGCAAAACCTACTTCCAAGATACATAAACGATGATCATGTAGTCTTACTCGATGAGATATACCCAAAAGATGAGAATTTCAAGATATCCTATATGGCAGACAAAGATACCTTAACTATCTTTCAACAAGAGTTGTACGGTATTTTTAAAGACGAAATCACTACTATACTAGCACCTGAGGCTTACATGGGTTGCTACTACCTTACGATACTCCATCCTGATGCTAACAAGGCAAATGGACTAAAAACCCTAAGTGAGCACTTGGGCATTCACTTAGATAAGATGAGCGTCTTTGGAGATAACTACAATGATCTAGGGATGTTTGAGTTAGCAGGAACCTCCATAGCTGTTGCTAATGCACAAGGAAAAGTAAAAGAGTCAGCTTCCCTCATCCTTGAGCATACCAATGATGAAGATGCTGTTTGTAAGTACTTAAATACACTATAAAGAAGTTAAGGGCACCTCTAAAAACCCTTGTATCCTCAGCATTATAGCAGATATGCTAATACAAGGCGAAAATTCGCAGGAGCTACTAGTAGCTTCAAGAGTTTTTAACGCAGTAGTAGTGTATCTGCTATAATGCCCATAGGGAGCCAAAAAGAGAGGCAATCTTGCGTCAAAATTTTTCATCACCGTAGCTATGGCTATGGTTCAAAAAAAGTTTTGCACAATCTTACCTCTCTTTTTGGCTCTGAGGGTATAAGGGTTTTTAGAGGTGCCCTTCAGTTATATCCTCTTAACATTAAACTAATACAAATATGTAATAATTATCATAACTAAACAAAAAGTAGTTATATTATGAAAAAAATTTTATTAGTCTTTAGTATGTTTTTTAGTCTTATTGCTCAGGAGTTAACACTTGACGATGCCATAAGTAAGGCAATGGATACACACCCAGACATCAAAAGATTTGTACTCCAAATAGATAAATCTAAAAGCGGTGTTGATGTTGCTAGGTCAGATTATTTGCCACAGGTTAACTTTAATGCTGAGTATAATCCTACAAAAACGTATGTCCTTCCCGTAAACGGACAGTTTAATACTCTTGATAGTGATGGATATCAGGTGAGTACAACTCTTCATCAAAAAATATGGGATTTTGACAGATCCCTTTCCAATATAGACGCGCAAAAACAAAGTATAGCTATCGCTAAACTTTCACTTGAAGATGCAAAAGCATACTTAGTATACAAGGTAAAACTACAGTATGAACTCATCTTGGTACAACGGTGGGCAATGAAGGTACGACAAAAAGATTTAGAAGCCAAAGAAGCACTCTATAAACAAGCACAGGCACTTGTTGAACAGGGGATGAAAACATCCGCGGATGCTACACGCTTTCTCTCATCGTTTTACATTGCAAAAGATAACCTAGCTATCTCTCAAGCAAGTTTTGATAAAGCGAGAAACACTCTTTCAATCTACATAAATGAGACGATACAAAGTGATGTCATACTTAACAATAGTTCTCTTTATACAAAACCAAGTACTAATGAAAAAAATATCATTCAAAATTCTCCATCCCTTCAGGCTCTCGAAAAAGGGATAGAGAAAAGTTCTTTAGAATACAACTCGGTACACTCTGCACACTACGGTTCTATAGACTTTATAGCCTCGTATAACTATCAAGATACTCTGAACTCTTATGATTCAACTCTTGTTGGATTGACTTTAGATATCCCACTATATAGTGGTGGAAGAGTTTCAGCTCAAGCACAACAAGCACAAATAAATATACAAAGCTCACAAGCAGAGTATGACTCCAAGGTTTTAGCCTTAAGAGAGGAGGTAGAATCCCTCATCATAGACATCAAACGGTATGAAAAAACTATAGCAGCAAAAATGGCACAACTTGATGCTGCAAATAGTACTAGTAATCTTTTAGACGCTAGATACAAAGAGGGATTAGCAACTTACATAGAGGTCTTGGATGCCTCTGCTCTTAAACTAGATGCTGAACTTGGACTACTAAGTGCAAGGTATGAACGCAGTAGCGCTATTCATAAACTAGAATATTTACAAGGAAAAACAAAATGAAAAAATATATAAAGTACATTATTACACTCATAGTCTTACTCTTAGGTGCTACACTTTTTTTTAACAAGGTCTATATTCCAAAAACAACATATAAAGTCATTACTCCAACTAGAGGAGATTTACAAGTTAGTATTCGTGGCATTGGCAATGTTGGAGCTAACGACATCTATGCCATCACTGCACAAACAGGTGGTAAAATTTTAGCTATCTATACAGATATAGGTCAGTGGGTAAAAAAAGGTGACCTACTCATCAAGATGGATGGAGTAGACTTACCATCACAACTTTCCATAGCTAAGGCAACACTGCAAAAAGCAAAGTACGACATACAGGCTTCAAAAAATGACCTACAAAATCAAAAATCACAAAGAGATCTTGTACAAATCACCTATGAACGCTACGAAAAGCTTAAAGAACAAAACTTTGCATCTCAGGCAGAATATGACAAAGCAAAAGCGGACTTACAAAGTATTGATGCAGCCATAAGTGCCTCAAAAGCTCACATAAACTCTGCAAAAGCTGCTGCCCTCATAGCTTCAAGAAATATAGATGCTTTGAAAATAAAGATAAGTAGACTTAAAGTATATGCACCTGCGGATGGGTACATAATCTCAAAAGATGCAGAGGTTGCTCAAAATGTTCTTCCTGCTACCCCTATACTACAATTAGTAGATGCCAAAACTTTATGGGTTGAAACAAAGATAGATGAGAGAATAAGTTCTCAAATCAAACTTGGACAAAAAGCAAGTATACGACTGCGTTCTCAGCCAAGTAAAGTATACGAGGGGATAGTCAAACAAATAAATACTATAAGTGACTCTGTAACTCTTGAACGTGAAATCGATGTAGCTTTTTTACACATCCCTAAGCCTTTTTTTATCAATGAACAAGCAGAGGTTAGCATAGATATAGATACTTTAGCAAATGTAGAAAAAATCCCGCTTAAAGTATTGGTTCAAGATGCTGGAAAAACAGGAGTTTGGATTTTAAAAGAGAGTAAAGCATACTTTAAGTTAGTTGAAAAAATTGCTCAAAACGACGAGGAGATGGCAATTAAGAACTTAGATACCAATACACAAATAATTGTCCCTAATCCACATAAAAAATCTCTCAAAAATGGGATGAAAATTCACTTATGATTCATTTAGCAAAAGAAGATATTCGACATACATTAGGAAAGTTCATAGTAACTGCCATGGGTGTTGGTATGCTTCTGGGTATAGTGTTGATTATGATGGGAGTTTACCGTGGAATGATAGCAGATGCCGAAGTACTGCTTGATGATTTAAGTGTTGATTTATGGATTGTACAAGATAACACATTAGGACCCTTTGCTGAAGCATCAAGAGTTCATGAAGACCTTAAATACACTATAAAAGGTATCAATGCTATAGATAAAAGCGAAGCTATTACCTTTCAAAACTTACAACTACCCTTAGCAAATAGAAAACTTGCTGTTTTAGCTATTGGTTATGATATTTATGGGGATATTAATCCTATCAGTTCTCAAAGGTTAATTCAAGGCAGAGTCTTACAAAACGACCACTATGAAATAGTAGTAAGCGATAAAACATTGTATAAACTCAACGATAAGATTAGACTTGGAAGAAATGATTACACTGTAGTAGGCATCACACATGGTACTGTAGCATCAGGGGGCGACCCCTTAGTGTATGTAAGTCTCAAAGATGCCCAAGAGTTACAATTCACCTATACAAACAAACGTATCCAAACAGATAGGGCACGAGGTATTTTAAGTAAAGACTCTTACCTAGTCAATGCAATAATCGCAACTCTTAAAGATGGCTACAATGTAGATAAAACAGCACAAGAGATACGTAAATGGCTCCATAAAAGTGTCTATACAAGGGCTGAACAAAAAGTAGTACTAACAAGAAATGTAGTAGAAAAAGCTTCTAAACAGATAGGCCTTTTTACTATTATTCTAGTAGGAGTATCGACCATAATCATAGCACTGATTATCTATACGATGACCTTAGAGAAGATGAAGGAGATATCTATCATGAAACTCATAGGATTGCCAAACTCTATCATCATAAAAATGATAGTAGAAGAGACACTCCTCCTTGGAATTTTTGCCTTTATATTTGGAAATATATTTTCACATCTAATCTATGAAAAATTTCCAAAAAATGTTCTTTTAGAGATATCTGATGCATGGTCACTCTTCTTTATAGTAGTTATCTCTTCAATATTTGCTTCATTTATAGGTGTAAAAAAAGTTATAAATGCAGACCCAACTGCAGCAATAGGGGGATAAAATGAGTCAAACTCAAGCGATTAAAGTAGAAAATCTCAACAAGTCTTTTGGTACAGGGGATGCCTTTGTAGATGTCATTAAAGATGCAAACTTCACTATTAACAAGGGGGAGCTCGTAGCCCTCATAGCTCCTAGTGGTGCTGGAAAAACAACACTTCTTATGATGCTAGGATGTGTCAATGAACCCAACTCTGGAACCATGTGGCTAGGAGATGAAAAAGTATATGAAGATAAATGGCTTACTAAAAAAACACGAGAGATTAGAAGAGAGAAGATAGGCTTTATTTTTCAAGCGCACTATCTCATACCATTTTTAAACATCATCGACAACCTTACTCTTTTGCCCCAAGCTAATAAGGTTAAAGATAGTGATTCTCAAAAAAAAGCGAGAGAGTTACTCCAGTATTTTGACATACTTGAAAAAGAAACAGCAATGCCTTCACAGCTTAGTGGTGGGCAGAACCAACGGGTAGCCATAGCAAGAGCACTTATGAATGACCCCCAAATTATTCTTGCTGATGAACCAACGGCAGCTTTAGATATGGACCGTTCCATAAGTGTAGTAAAAATGCTAAAAAAAATAGCACAAGAACAAAATGTTGCAATCATAATGGTGACACATGATGACAGAATGTTGCAATACTGTGATAGAATTATGAAGATTGAAAATAAAGGAATTGTCTTTCAATGATTATAATTGGTATATTATTTTTTATCTTTGGATTTGTAACTTGGCTCAACGGCTCACTCATCCCCTTTTTAAAACTCATATTGGACTTAAGTGATTTTCAGGCTCTTTTTGTCACTTTTGCTTTTTATATATCTTACACAGTTATGGCGCTTCCAATGTCCTACTTACTTAACCGTTATGGCTATAAAAATGGGATGATGCTAGGGCTTTTTATCATGTCCATAGGTTCACTTCTTTTCATCCCTGCGGCACAATTTGCCACCTACCCTCTCTTTTTATTAGCACTCTTTATGCTTGGTTCTGGTCTTACTATACTTCAAACTGCTTCAAACCCCTATGTAGTAGCCTTAGGCCCTAAAGAAAGTGCAGCAAAACGTATCAGTATCATGGGTATCATCAACAAAACAGCAGGAGTTATTGTCCCTCTTGTTTTTACTGCTTTGATATTCTCAGATATCAATAGCTTTGACACATCCGCACTTAGTTTACTTGATAAAGAGACCTTAGCATCACGGCTGAGGACTCCTTATCTTATCATGGCTATGACACTCTTTGGACTTATAATTTTTGTAAAATACTCAAATCTTCAAGAGATAAGTTTTGAAGATAATACTTATGATGCTAAAACAAATGTACTTGCCTATCCTCAAATTATTTTAGGCGCTATTGCTCTGTTTTTTTATGTAGGCATTGAAGTTATAGCTGGTGACACCATTGGGCTTTATGGCTCAGCATTAGGACTACAAAACTACACGATGTTTACTTCCATAACCATGACGTTTATGGTTATAGGCTATGGACTTGGAATTTTTCTTATTTCTAAGTACATTTCTCAAGAAAAAGCGCTCATCTTTTCTGCCGTATTTGGTATGATTTTTTTACTAGGAGTTTTGAGCACTAGTGGATTGGTTAGTTTATTTTTTGTAGCTAGTTTAGGGTTATCTAACGCACTCATCTGGCCTACTATCTGGCCACTTGCACTTGATGGCTTAGGGAAGCATACAGCTCAAGGAAGCGCCCTGCTCATTATGGGTATAGCAGGTGGAGCAATTTTACCACTTTTGTTTGGAAAAATCGCAGATATAACATCAATTCAAAATGCTTATGTAGTTGGATTTATCTCTTATGGATTTATTTTATATTATGCCTTAAGTGGACATAGAAAAAAAACTTGGTAAGTTAGGTACTCATCTCATCTTTAAGTCTATTAAGGGCACCTCTAAAATATATAGATTCCAAGCCTATCAGCGAGACTTTTTCCCTCTAGCGTTAGTTCTAGTTCATTATCATTGTTTTGAAAAAGTAACTTTTGTTTTGCCATTTGATGTAGTATTTTTTTCAATAGTTTCGCATCCATACCTAAAAATGAGTGTAAAGATTTAGCAGTAATGATTTCAACTCTAGCGATAGTATAAAAAACTTTCAATGCATCTGAATATCCAAAAACTTTCTCGTAAGGTTTGAGTATACTTAAAATTTTTAGCGTGCGGAGGATGTCACTTTCTTCTAAGTCATATTGAGAAAATTCATACTCTTCTTCTAATTCTGATAATAGTTTTTGCTCTATAGAGCTTGTCGTAACTTTGTTAGACTTTTGTATACTAAGGCTTGGTCTAGCAGCTTCAAGTTTCGCTGTGAGTTCATCTTGATAATTCATACAATGATTATAGTATAATTCTAATATAAATTAAAGTAGATTCCAAATCAAGTTTGGAATGACAATATGAAAGAATAAAATGTATATATATGATTCTACAAAAAAAGAAAAACTAAAATTTATCTCACAAGTTGAGAACAAGGCTACTCTTTATGTATGTGGTCCAACAGTGTATGATGATGCCCACTTAGGACATGCTAAGTCTGCACTTGTTTTCGACCTCCTCACTCGTGTCCTTAGTGCGAATGGATATGATGTAACCTATGCAAGAAACATCACAGATATTGATGACAAGATCATTAAAAAAGCGCAAGAGTTAAACAAAGGGATACAAGAGATTACTGATTTTTATACAACTTCTTTTCATCAAGAGATGGCTCAAATAGGAGTCTCACGACCAGACTTAGAGCCAAAAGCTACTGAAAACTTGGATGCTATGTATGAACTTATACAAAAACTCATAGACAAAGGTCATGCGTATGCAACAACTGAGGGTGATGTTTACTTTGACACAGCAAGTGACAGTGAGTACCTTAGCCTTTCCAAACGTGTTCAAGACGAAGAGGATAAGCAAGAGAGAGTAGAGTCCTCTAGCATGAAAAAAAATCAAGCAGATTTTGCTTTATGGAAAAGTGTTAAGGATGATACCCCTAGATACGAGAGTCCTTTTGGAGAGGGTCGTCCTGGATGGCATCTAGAGTGTTCAGCTATGATAGAAAAACACTTAGCGACAGATGGCTTAGCATCAGCTATAGACATTCATGGTGGAGGGGCAGATTTACTTTTTCCTCACCACGAAAATGAAGCAGCACAAACACGATGCGCAACCAACCATACCTTAGCATCATACTGGATGCATAACGGTTTTGTAAATATTGATGGACAAAAGATGTCTAAGTCTTTAGGCAATAGTTTCTTTCTCAAAGATGCACTCAAAGCCTATGATGGAGAGGTTCTTCGCTTTTATCTTTTAGGTACACATTACCGCTCTAACTTTAACTTCAATGAAGAAGATTTACAAGTTGCCAAAAGACGTTTAGACAAGATATATAGACTTAAAAAACGTCTTTTTGGACTTGCAGAGAATGATGATGCTACAGAGTTTAAAGATGCCCTGCTTCTTCATCTAAGTGACGACCTAAACATCTCAGCATCACTAGCTCTTATTGATGAGATGCTTTCGACTGCCAATGAGAGTTTAGATAGTGCAGGCAAACATAAAATACTCAAACGAGAAACTATCTCAAATCTTCGCTTCATTGAAAAGATACTTGGATTTGGCGTCAAAAATCCTTTTGAGTACTTCCAATTTGGTATCAACGAAGAAACAAAAGAGAAGATAAATGTCTTAATATCTTTGAGAAACGAAGCTAAAAAAGAAAAAAACTTTGAGTTATCAGATAAACTAAGAGATGAGATACTTAGTTTTGGTGTGAGTATCATGGATACACCACAAGGTACATTTTGGGAAAAAGTTTAATATGGATATAAGAGAGCTACACAACTTTCTGCAAGAAAACTCTCATAATGCAACTCAAGAGTTCAAACGCCTTTTTCATGGTCGTGGTGGTTTATATGATGGTTTCAAACATTTAACTATAGACTCTATCGATACTATACTTAGTGTAGCTCTTTATTTTGAAGAGCTAAATGAAGAGGAACTTCTTATGATGCTAAGAGAGTTTTGTAAACTCTCAAAATATAAAACTCTTGTCGTTCAAAGGAGATACTTACAAGGTAGTCCAAGTGAAGTTTTAGTTGGGGAGATACCTGAAGAGGTTTATACCATAGAAGATGGAATAAAAATAAAACTCAATCTACTCTCAAACAAAAACTCTGGTTATTTTCCTGATATGAAAAATGGACGTAAATTTGTAAAAGAAAACGCTAAAGGCAAAAGTGTACTTAACCTTTTTTCATACTCGTGTACCTTCAGTGTATCTGCTATGATGGGTGGTGCGAAAAAAGTTTCTAACATTGACATGAGTAAGGGTGCACTGAGTCTTGGTCGAACAAACCATCAGATAAACAAGATCGATACAAGAGATGTAAGTTTTCATCCATATAACATCTTAAAATCATTTTCACGTATCAAGAAAGAAGGGCCTTATGATCTCATCATCATAGATCCACCAACTTTTCAAAGGGGAAGCTTTGAGGCTACAAAAGATTATCGTAAACTTATCATGAAGTTACCGCAAATTGCCTCAGATAATTGTATACTTTTAGCATGTTTAAATTCACCTGATTTGAATGAAGATTTTATCAAAAATCTCATAAGAGAGTTAGCCCCTAGTTTTGAGTTTAGTCATAGACTTCAAAATGTCCAAGAATTTGCAAGTGAAGATGAAAGTAGAAGTTTAAAAAATTTAATATTTATGAGAGATAAGCATGAAGTCTAACTATAAAACTGTAAGTATAATAATTATACTTTTAGTAATTTTATCAATTAGTATATCAGTAACAAACTATATGGTTTCACTAAATTCGACTGAGAAGCAACTGAGAACACAAGCACTTCCTCTTTCTTTAGATAACATCTATTCGGAGATACAAAAAAATATAGTTGAGCCACACCTTGTGTCTTCTATGATGGCTCATGATACATTTTTAAAAGACTGGATAAGTTCCGGAGAACATAATGTTGAAAAAATTGCAAAGTATTTGGATGCAATTAAAAACAAGTACAGTATGTCCACAGCATTTTTAGTTGGAGATAAAACAAAAAATTACTACACAGATGAGGGTCTTTTAAAAACAATATCTAAAAAAAATATAGACGATGATTGGTATTTTAACTTTGAAAAAACTAATCTCAAACATGAGATTAACCTGGACTTTGATAAAGAGATATCTGAGTATATGATGATGTTTATTAATGTCAAAATATTTGATAATAATTTCAATTTGCTCGGTATCACAGGTATAGGTATAAAGATCTCCCATATAAGCGAGATGCTTAAAAAGTTTCATAAAGAATATAATTTTAAAGTATATTTTATAAATAATGCTGGAGAGATTATACTCGCAGAAGACCAAAACATAAAAAATATAAGTCAGATACAAGAGCTTGCTGTACATAAAGATACAATTTTGTCTAAGGGGACAAATGTCGTTGAATATACAAAAAATAATAATAATTACATAGTCAATACAAAGTTTATACCTGAACTTGGTTTATACCTCTTGGTTGAAGCAAATGTAGAGAGTTTTACTCAAGATGTAAAAAGGGTGTTTTACTTTGACCTTATCATCTCTCTCTTTGTCACACTTATCGTAGCATTTATCATTATTAATGTTGTAAAAAAGAATCAAAAAGAGATGCAACATTTAGCGGAGAGAGACTCACTTACTGGACTTAAAAATAGAAGAATTTTTAGTGAATCATTTACCTACTTTCTTCGTTTATTTAAACGAGACAACACCCCACTTTGCTTAGCCTTTATAGACCTAGATGATTTTAAAGCTATAAATGACAAATATGGTCATAATATAGGTGATATTGTTCTTAAACGAACTAGTAAAATTTTAAGACAAAACATCCGTTCCACTGATATCTGTGCGCGATGGGGTGGTGAAGAATTTGTAATACTTTTCATAAATACAAACATAGATGAAGCAAAAGAGATTACTAATAAACTTCTTTTAAACATCAGCACTGATGTCAACCTAAAAGAACATATAAAAAATGGAGTTACTGCTAGTATTGGCCTCACCCAATGTCAAGATACTGATAGCATAGATAGCGTAATAAATAGAGCAGACAATGCTATGTACGAAGCAAAGAAAAATGGTAAAAATCAAATCATTATCAGCTAACGACTTTCAATACCTTGAAGTTACTAACAAGTATGCAAAAGCTAAAATAGCCCTGCAAGGTGCCCATATATTTGAGTTTACACCCCATGATGCTAAAGAAATATTATGGCTCAGTGATGTGAGTGACTTGGAGTATGGTACAAGTATACGCGGAGGCATACCTATCTGCTGGCCTTGGTTTGGAATGCATACAGTAGATACCTCCCTACCCCAACATGGTTTTGCAAGAACAGCTTTATGGGAATATGTAGATGCTAAGGAGCTAGCTGATTCTACCATCGTCACTATGATGCTAAGAAGTGATACGAAAACAAGAACAATGTTTCCTTATGAGTTTGAGCTCACCCTTAGCATCACTTTAGCAAAAGAGCTCACACTAAAGCTTACAACAAAAAACTGTGATACTAAGAGCTTTAGCATCACGCAAGCACTCCATACTTACTTCAATATATCAGACATATCAAATATAGAGATAGAGGGACTTCATAATAAGCCTTATTTAGATGCTTTAGATATGAAAGAAAAAATACAACAAAAAAATATACAAATAGATAAAGAGGTAGATAGAGTTTTTCAAGAGGTTGATAATGAGATAGTACTCAAAGACAAACAAAAAACTCTTAGCATCATAAATGGAGGGAGTAGATCCGTCGTTGTTTGGAACCCTTGGATAGAAAAATGCTCAAGAATGTCTGCTATGAAAAATGAGAGTTACAAAACCTTTGTATGTGTAGAGACTGCGAATGCTTTAAAAGATGCTAAAGAGATAAAACCTCAAAAAAGTCATACTTTGCAAACTACGATTAGCTATATTTAGATAAAATTGATGTAAGGAGTAAATGATGTTAGATTTAAGTGGCGTGGAACTTCCAGAGGGGATGGATGCAGAGGTGATGAGTCATCTGATGAGCCCAAGAAATTATGGGAAACTAGAGAGTGCAAACTGCATAGGTGTAGCTAATGATGAAAAAACAGGTGAATATGTCATCTTTTACACGCAACTTGAAAACTCCATAGTAAAGGATGTCAACTATGCAACCAATGGATGCCAAGATACAGTAGTAATAGGTTCCATGTTTACAGATATGATAAAAGGTAATGATGTTGAATATGCACAAAAAGCAGTCCAAAAAATGCATGAAAAACTAGGTGACATGACGCCAGAGCAACAAGTATGTGCCGATATTGTCTTTAGTGCTTTTTCTGCTTCACTCATCAACTTTAACAACTTAATAGATGGTAAAGTTGAAGAGATGCACCTTGTGCAAATGAAAGAGAGTTGCGATGCAACAAATATGGGAGAAAACAATGGATAAACTATACCAAAAGAAACATGAACTATGGTTACACATCACCTTTGCATCATTTGCTATCAATGATGAAACAATAAAATCAAGACTTTATGAATTTTCACTCATTGCCTTTCGACATATGAAGTGGATAGGAAGTGATCTCTTAGAGCATGGCAATGATTATAACTACGATAGAGATATAGAGCTTTATAAACGTGAAAATGTATTTGAGGTTATAAAGGCCTTGCAATCTGAAGTTTTAAATATCCAAAAACTTTATACAGATACTATTTTAGGCAAGCGTGCACAAACTGATGATGCATACCTCCTCGAATATCTTCGTCAAGTTTTAGCAGATGATGCTAACAACCAAGAGGTAACGGCCTTTAATATGCAACGAGTTTGGAATAAGGGGGAGCTAGATGCTTCACAAACTGATGCACTTACTCTCTTTTTGTTTGAAGAGTTATATAAAGAATATGAACTTATTTTAGTCTATGCCTATATGCAAGCGAGAACTTCAAATGCACTACATTTTAATGTTTTTCAAGATCTTATAGATGAATCACACTTTCACTTAAAATCTTTTGGAAATATGATGGCAAAACTCGGTATCTTAGCACTACCCCGCGAACTTCATGAGATGACATACATAGTCAAAGATTTAGAGAAGTTTGTTCATGATGGTATAGCAGAAGAAGAAGCTGCTAAAGAGATGTGTAAACAATTAAGTGAGTCTATCCACGAAGAAAAACTCTCCAAATTTTTTGACTTTATCAACTATCAAGAGAGTTATCATATAGAGCTTATGAAAAAGCTTCTCTAAATAAAAAATTAAAACCTCCAGAAGTAGATATACCTACTTCTATCAGAACTATAAAATTCATTTTCGCTAGTGAATTTTATCTGGTTTACTATCCCTTTATGTCCCACTAAAGTATCTAAGTTTTGTTTTGTGTGTGGGCTAAAAAGCTGTAATACATTTTCTTCGCCCTTTGTATATACGCCAATCCTAGCACTAGGACTTAACCCTACACAATAAACCAAAAAATTTGTTTTTATGTAGTATGATGAGATCCCTTTAGGATATACCCCCACTCTTCTATCTTGTCCAGCAGTTAAAACTGAACCATTAGCATAGGCAATATGAAAAATATTATCAAGATTTTGAGGTTTGGGTTCAGCTAAAAGTTTAGCCTCTGCAACGCTCATAATTCTTACTGCTCCGCTTTCATCTGCTAGGGCTATAGTTTTTTTATCTTTACTTAATTGATAATCCCCCAAACTTGAACCACTGATTTGCTTTGTATAAAGACTATAACTCTCTCCAATATCATGTAAAATCATCTCAGCGCCTAAAGTAGAAAACATCACTTTTTCACCATCGATAAATCGTGCTTCTTTTACAGCTATTTCACGATTTTCATCTACAATTAAACGTAATTTATGAGCAGTGTATAACCAAACATTTCTGTAACCACTTAGTGTAGTAGATACAAACAAAACTTTATCATTTATCATATCCACACTGAGTATATGAGCATCAATTACAACACCTTGTGCACTTATTAAGGGTTCTAAAACTACTTGATCGATAAGTTTTTTTGATTCTAAACTGTATATATCTAAAATTCCTGCATCTGTAGCTATATAAAGTTTATTTTTTGAGATAAAAAAGTCATTCACAAAACCACTCGCTTTGAACTTATAAACCGCTTCTATCTCTTTAGCACTTAACAAAGAGAGGAAAATACTTAGGACTAGAAATATCTTCACTTAAACATCTTAATCATGTTGTTAAGTAAGTTTAAATCTACATGATTATTCATTTTTGTTTTTATAAGGCTCAGTGCTTCAAAGGTTGTCATGGCCTCTTTATAACTTCTTTTACTAGTAAGTGCGTCAAATATATCGCAAAGTCCCACTATGCGAGCAAAAAGGGGTATGCTCTGTTTTTTTAGTTTTGATGGATACCCACTTCCATCCATCTTTTCATGATGATATCTTATGCCATGAAGTATATTTTTATTTTTAATACCCATTGCTATGGCTAGATGAAACCCAAGTTCAGGATGCTTTTTCATCTTTGTAAACTCTTCGTCTGTTAATTTTCCATTTTTATTGATGATTTCAACAGCTATTTTGCTCTTACCGAGATCATGCAAAAGTGCAGACTCTCCAAGTTCGGATAGTTGTTCCTTCGTAAGCTTCATATATGCCCCTAAACTAAGGGCATAAATAGAAACATTTAAAGAGTGCGTATGTGTATAATAATCATGAGTAGCTATCTTCATCAATGAGCGGATAGTGTATTCATCATGAAGAATAGTTTGAACCAAGTCATCTACTACATCTTTGGCTTTTTCATTTCCACCAAGTGTCTCAGGATTATGAAAAAGTTCCTCGATCACATTTGTAGCTTTTGCATAAACTACGTGCGTTTTTTTCTCATAGGGTGTTCTTTTTAAAGAGGCTTCATAAGTAAAAGCTATATTTTTATAGAGCTCTTTATCGTGTTGTTTAATATACAAGGATCTTTTCTCTTCAATAAAATCCATATGATTAAGAGTAATTACCTCTTCCTTGGATAGGCACAGTTCCATTTGAGAGTCCAAAGAGGTTGGAAAATATACTTCAAAAGGGGAGAGTGTACCTTGTAATAAGATATCTTTATTGATACGCATAAACTTATTTTCAGACATTTAGCCCCTTGTTCTTTTATAGTAAATAATTAATCTATATCTAACATAATATATCATAATTCATTTAAAAATACTTTTAATCCAAGCCTTTACTTTATCCTTGTATAATATCAAAATTATAAATAAATGGATATAAATGAGTTACTATAATACAATTAAGCCACTTCTGTTTAAGCTTGAACCAGAATCTGCACACCACCTAGCTGAGTGTATCTTGCGTATGCCAAACAAATGCCCTTGGTTTTTCAAACCATTTAAATCTTCTCACTTCATACATAACTCTATTCTTTCTCAAGAACTTTTTGGTAGGATATTTCCCAACCCCATTGGTCTTGGAGCTGGTTTTGATAAAAATGCAACTATGATACGAGGGATGGAGATTTTAGGCTTTGGCTATACAGAGATAGGGACTATCACCCCTAAACCACAAGATGGCAATCCAAAACCAAGAATGTGGCGTCATATAGAAGAAGAGTCCATTCAAAATGCTATGGGTTTTAACAACAAAGGTATGGAGTATGCAAAAGAGCGCTTAGAGGAGCGTTATCCTTTTTCTACACCTATCGGTATAAACATTGGTAAAAACAAACTCACGAGTGAGATGGAAGCTATAAGTGACTACACTACACTCATTAGAGAGTTAGAGCACTTAGGCGATTACATCGTTATAAATATCTCATCACCAAACACTCCTGGTTTAAGAGATTTACAAAATGAAGATTTCATTACAAATCTATTTAAGTTTGCTAAAAAGCTTACGAGCAAACCAATTTTACTAAAAATAGCACCAGACATGAGCAAAGAAGATGCAGTAGCATTAACTACGTTGGCAGTTGAAAAGGGTGCAGATGGTATCATCGCTACTAATACAACTATTGATTATTCACTCGTACCTAATCCAAAAGATATAGGTGGAATAAGTGGTGCTGTTTTAAAAGACAAAAGTTTTGAAATTTTCGATGCTATTGCACAAGAATTATATGGCAAATGCGTCCTTATATCTGTAGGTGGAATCAACTCTGCTGAGGAAGTCTACAAACGCATAAAAGCAGGTGCATCACTGGTTCAAATACTTAGCGGCCTCATCTACGGTGGTCCAGATATGATTATGAACATCAATAAAGAGCTTATAACATTGCTCAAAGAAGATGGATATACCAACATAACTCAAGCTATCGGAGCAGATAGAAAATGATAAAAATACTTTTAATAACAATACTAAGCATAGGAACTTTAATGGCAACAACTTTACCAAAATACGAAACAAAAACACTAGATAATGGACTTGAAATAGTAGTCATTCCACTAGACAACGGCACTAATGTAATCAGCACAGATATATTCTATAAAGTTGGAAGCCGTAACGAAGTTATGGGTAAAACTGGAATAGCACATATGCTTGAACATATGAACTTCAAGTCTACAAAAAACCTTGATGCTGGAGAGTTTGACAAAGAGGTCAAAAGCATAGGTGGAGTAAACAATGCTTCAACTAGCTTTGACTATACGCACTACTACATCAAATCAAGTGCTGATAATCTTGGAAAATCACTCGAGTTGTATGCTGAACTTATGCAAAACTTGAACTTAAAAGATGAAGAGTTTCAACCTGAGCGTGATGTTGTTGCAGAGGAGCGTAGATGGCGTACTGAGAACTCACCAGTTGGCTATCTATACTTTGCCATGTTTAACAACGCTTATGTCTATCATCCTTACCATTGGACACCTATTGGGTTTATGAATGACATCCAAACTTGGACTATTGATGACATCAAAAACTTTCATGCAACCTACTACCAACCAAACAATGCACTTTTAATGGTAACTGGTGATGTCAATGCTAGTGAAGTATTTGCAAAAGCCGAGAAAGAATTTGCAAGTATTGAGAACAAAGTAACTATTCCAAAAGTTTTAGCGCTAGAACCTGAACAAGATGGGGCGAAACGTATCATGATAAAAAGAGAGAGTGAAGTAGAGATAGTCGCTATTGCCTTTCATATACCAAACTTTCAAGACAAAGATCAAGCGACACTTAGTGCCATAAGTGAGATTCTTTACTCAGGAAAAAGTTCGAGACTCTACAAAACACTTATCAACGAAAAACGTATGGTCAACCAAGTCTATGCTTACAATATGGAAAACATAGACCCAGGTCTTTTTATATTCTTAGCATCATGTAATCCTGGTATCAAAGCAGAAGATGTAGAAGCAGAACTTGTAAAACAGATAGAGCTTTTAAAGACAACAGATGTGAGTAACGAAGAGTTAGATAAAGTGAAGATAAATACAAAAGCAGACTTTGTGTATTCACTAGAAAGTTCCACTTCCATAGCTTCACTTTTCGGAGGTTACTTAGTACGTGGCGACTTAAAACCACTTGAGATGTATGAAGATAGAATCAATGCCTTAGATGCAAAACAGATAAAAGAAGTGGCAAATAAGTATTTTAATTTTGATAAATCTACTACTATGATTTTGAAAAAGTAGATTCCAGATCAAGCCCGGAATGTGTCCGTCATTCTGAACTTGATTCAGAATCTAATAAATTTTAAAACTATTTAGCTATAATTTCAAAATTATTTAAAAGATAAAAAGGTAATATTTATGAATTTAGTTCTTGGTTCTTCAACCGCACTCATCACACCATTTAAAAATGGCAAACTAGATGAACAAACCTATGCAAATCTTATACAAAGACAGATAAACAACGGTATGGACGCAGTCTGTCCTGTTGGGACTACTGGTGAGAGTGCTACACTTACAACAGATGAAGACATTCGTTGTATGGAGATAGCTGTAGAAGTTTGTAAAGGTACGAACACAAAAGTTTTAGCAGGAGCAGGAAGCAACTCAACAGCAGAAGCGATAAACACTGCTAAGCGTGCTCAAGACTGTGGCGTTGATGCTATATTTTCAGTATCACCGTACTACAACAAGCCATCACAAGAGGGACTCTACCAACACTATAAAGCTATTGCTGAGACTGTACCGAACCTACCTTTCATGCTCTACAATGTACCAGGTCGTACCATGTGTGATATCTCAGTAGAGACAACTATACGCCTTTTTAATGACTTACCAAATATCTATGGTGTCAAAGAAGCTACAGGAAGTTTAGAGCGTACAGTTGCCCTTCTATCAGCTTGTCCTGAACTTAAAGTATTTTCAGGGGATGATGCTATTGACTACCCTATCCTTGCAAATGGTGGTGCGGGGATAACTTCTGTAACATCAAACTTGATGCCAGATTTAAAGTCAGAGTTAGTAAGACTAGCGCTTAGTGGTGACTTCGCAGGGGCAAAAGCTATCAATGATAAACTCTACCCTCTTAACTCAGTCATGTTTTGTGAGGCTAACCCTATGCCTATAAAAGCAGCGATGTACATAGCAGGACTCATAGATACACTAGAGTATAGACTTCCACTTGTTGCACCAAGTGTTGCAAGTATGAAAAAGATAGAAGAAGTTATGAAAAACTATGAAATAAAAGGACTATAAAAATGGACAATAAAACAATGACAGGCAAGACATTATTTGTAAGTGGCGGAACTAGAGGTATAGGAAAAGCTATAGTATATGCTTTTGCACAAAAAGGTTGTAATGTTGCTTTTACTTATGCTTCAAACTCAGATATTGCAAATGAAATCATAGAAGATTTAGAAACAAACTATGGTGTAAAATCTCGTGCTTACAGACTAGACATCTTAGAACCAGATACTTATAAAGATGTATTTACTGCTTTTGACGCTGACTTTGATAGTTTAAATTTCTTTATATCAAATGCTATCATCTCTGGTCGTGCTGTTGTTGGTGGATTTGCTCCATTTATGAGACTCAAACCAAAGGGTTTAACAAACATCTATACAGCTACAGTTACAGCATTTGTTATGGGTGCGCAACAAGCTACAAAACGTATAGAAAAAAATGAAGATGGCGGTAGCATCATCAGCATGAGCTCAACTGGTAATCTTGTTTATTCTCCTAACTATTCTGGACATGGAACAAACAAAGCAGCAGTTGAAACTATGGTCAAGTACGCTGCAACTGAACTCGGTGAGAAAAAAATTCGTGTTAATGCAGTAAGTGGCGGTCCAATAGACACAGACGCACTCAAAGCCTTTCCTAACTACGAAGATATGAAAGCTGAAGTTGTAAAACGCTCACCACTTTCTCGCATGGGTGATGCTACAGACTTAACAGGTGCTTGTCTTTTCTTATGTGATGACTCAGCTTCATGGCTAACAGGTCAAACTATAGTTGTAGATGGCGGAACATCTTTCAAATAAACTCAAGGGATTTTTTTGTTTAACCTTCCAAATGCTTTAGCAATGTTACGCATACTCATAGCACCACTACTTTTTTGGGTTATCTTAAACCCTGAGTGGTTTGTAGCACATGGTTACCATATTACATGGAACTATTACGCATCATCATTACTCTTTGTTGTGGCAGCTACAACTGATTTTTTTGATGGCTTCATTGCAAGAGAGTGGGATCAAATGACACTCCTTGGTGGTATCATTGACCCACTTGCAGATAAGATGCTAACACTTGCAGGATTTTTAGGTCTCATGATGATTGGGGAAGCTTCAGCTTGGGCTATCTACATCATCATAGTACGAGAGCTTTTCATCACTGGTCTTCGTACAGTTGCTGTAACAGAGGGTCTCGATGTAAAAGCCTCCCTCGCAGGCAAGATAAAAACCGTAGTACAAATGTTTGCTATAGGTTTTTTAATTATGCGTTGGGATTATGCTGATTTCATCCTTTGGTTAGCTGTCTTCCTTACAGTTTACTCAGGATTAGAGTACCTTTGGGGCTTTAGACGTGAACTACTTAAACATGAACTGGATGAATTGTAACATATGAGTATATTAGTATCTATTTTAGTCCTCTCGGGGCTTATATTTTTTCACGAACTTGGTCACTATAGCGCAGCAAAACTTATGGGTGTCTATGTAGAAGTCTTTAGCATCGGCTTTGGTAAAAAACTTTTTTCTTTTCAAGCATGGGGTACGCAGTGGAGTATCTCTGCTGTCCCACTTGGTGGTTATGTCAAGATGAAGGGTCAGGATGATTCTGATCCAACAAACATAAGTTCAGATTCTGACAGCTATAACTCTAAAACGCCCATACAAAGAATCTTCATCTTACTCGCTGGTCCCTTTGCTAACTTTTTACTTGCTTTTATACTTTACTTTGGTATCGCTTTAGGTGGACCTCAGATTTTATCTCCAGTTATTGGAAAAGTAGTCAAAGACTCTCCAGCTATGCAAGCAGGACTACAAACAAATGATATCGTTAAGTCTATTAACACCCTTAGCATCACAACTTGGAAAGAGATGGCTGAGTCTATCCAAAATTCCGAAGGTTCACTTGACTTAGTAGTTGAGCGTAATGGCTTTTTAGAGCACATCATCTTAACACCAAAGATATCCCAATCTACCAATATGTTCAACGAGACTATACAAAAAAAGATGATAGGAGTTGGGAGTGCCGGAGTTTCACATAAACTAGATCTTGCCCTAGGCGATACTCTCAGCTACGCTACAGAGCAGACTATCTTTGCTTCTACAGTCATATTTACAGGGCTTAAAAAACTTCTTGTTGGCGAAGTCCCTGCTAAAGACTTAGGTGGCGTTGTTAGCATCGTAAAACTCACCTCTGATGCAACAGCTGCAGGATGGATGAGTGTCCTCTTTTTTGCAGCACTTATATCTGTAAATCTTGGAGTATTAAACCTACTCCCAATCCCTGCTTTAGATGGTGGGCATATTATGTTTAATATCTATGAGTTTATCACCAGACGTGCACCAAGCGAAAAAGTACTTATTAACCTTACTATTGCAGGTTGGATTATACTTTTTGGTTTAATGGGACTAGGTCTCTACAATGATATCAATAGGTTGATGGGCTAATCAAATGAATATTTTGATTGTAGAGGACGACATTTTAACAGCAAACCAATTATCCAAACTTCTTATCAGTGATAAATACAACTGCGACATCGCTTATGGCTACAAAGAGGCTCAAGGAAAGTTAGATGCAAACTCCTACAGCCTTATTTTACTTGATTGGAACTTGGGTGATGGAGATGGACTTGAACTGCTTCAAGAGATTCGAGATATGGAGATAACTACGCCTATTTTTATGCTCTCAGCAAACTCTGAGATAGATGATAGAGTAGCAGTATTAGACAGCGGGGCTGATGACTACCTTTGCAAGCCCTATTCCTCTGTAGAACTTCTTGCAAGGATGCGTGC
The DNA here is from genome assembly GCA_026988245.1 of Sulfurimonas sp. Classification (GTDB taxonomy): domain Bacteria; phylum Campylobacterota; class Campylobacteria; order Campylobacterales; family Sulfurimonadaceae; genus Sulfurimonas. Next base: position 1,922 of record JALSLR010000086.1, on the reverse strand, counting down.
CTTGCTTCGTCGTGATACTTCTCAAAAAACCACTACCATTACCATAGGGGATGTAGTCCTTGATACTGCATCAAGAGAGGTCTTTGTCGCTGGAGAAAATGCAAACCTAACTACTGCCGAATTTGACCTTCTAGAACTCTTTATGCAAAACTCAAATCAGGTTTTAACACGCTACCAACTTAGTGAGCATATTAACAAAGACAACTACTCTATAAAGCATTCTAATCTTGTAGATGTCCATATCAAAAATCTCCGTAAAAAACTTCAAAAAAAAGACTTTCTCTTAAGTGTCCGTGGCATCGGATATAAAATAAACAAATAACTACCCCTCTTTCAATCTTCATCTTTTCTTCATAAAACTATTTTATCATTTCATAATTCAAGAAATGGAGAATGATTATGAAAACAAAATATTTACTAGCTCTTACAGTAGTAGCGACACTCTTTAGTGGTTGTGGCACTACAGATGCAACATCAAGTGATGCAGAAAATGATAGCGAGAACACATACCTACATAACCAAGGAAAAAGTTGTGCAAGTTGTCATAGCATAGGTGGTTCTAACGAAGAGCAGTTCGCCTCAGGTGCTACTATATTTACAGCGATAGATGCAGCAGATTTAGATACATCGAAGGTATCTACTACACATACCTTGCGTTTAGTTCTTGAAAACAACGCTAGTATTGTTAACTACTATGCAAATTCCGAAGGGGGAAGTGGAAACGTTCAATTCTACAACGGAAGTGCCATAAATAAGTTTACAGCTCAAGTTCTTGACAGTAATGGCAACGTTGTAAATACATCAGCAACTGATTCTCACGACAACACTAGGCTTGATTGCAACAGTTGTCATAGTGCCTCTGGAGCAAATGGAGCACCAGGAAGAATTATTACATCAACCAACACAACCAACATAACAATTACACCCCCAACTGGGACTCCAACATTCACTGCAAATGTACTCCCTATTTTAGATACATATTGTAAATCATGCCATGGGAGTAGTGGTGCATTTAGCATCACAACATCTGCCACTACCTATGATGGAGTTACACCATTTGTAAACACTACACTTCTAAGTAAGGCTAGTGGAACGAACCATGGAGGAGGAACTATCCTGCCATCTACATCAACAGAGTATGCAACTATTCGTGACTGGATAACAGCTGGTGCATTAAATGACTAATATTATTTTATTTTCATTCAAGGAGTATACAAATGATATATAATAAACTACTTTCTCTTGCATTACTAACTACATTAGTCTTTCTAAGTGGTTGTTCTGAAAACGAAGGTGATGAGGGAGCTACTAGCACTGTACAAGGTTGGCATCAACAAGGAAGAGACTGCTTAGCATGTCACAATGTAGACCTCAATCCTGACAAGCATCTATTGTATGGTGGTACACTTTATAAACAAGCGATTTTTGCTGATCAAAATGACCTTACTAAGATGTGTGGAGGCAAATTAATAGTCAATTTTTATAATTCTTCAACTGGAGTATTAGAGTACTCTTCAGCAGACTATGAAGATCCAAATTCCAAAGGCTATGATGCTAAAGGAAATATCTTCATTCTCCAAAGAGAGTTACGTTTACTTACAGCTGATAATTATAATGTTCAAATCACAACTGCAAATGGTACCCAACTAGCGATAGGGACTAACCATCGATTTAATTCTGCTGATTATGATATAGGACAACCTATTGACTATCAAAACAGACTCTCATGTAACAGTTGCCATTCTAAAACTGGCACAGTAGATCCACTCAACGCAGGATCCAATTCAAGTCTTTGTGAATAAGGAAAAAAAATGAAAAAACTATTATTAATCTCGTTATTGTTACTTACAAATCTCTTTGGAGCACCACGTGAAGGTGACCAAGAGATAGCCTTTGAGCTCCCTAGTCTTTATACACCACAA
>JALSLR010000085.1 GCA_026988245.1 Sulfurimonas sp. | reverse complement strand
TTCTCTATAAAGTGCTTCTCGTCTTAAATCCCAAACATCCTTTTGCCCTTTATTACCTATGAAAAGATTGTCAAGCTCCTCTTGAGAAAGAATCTTATTTTTTAAAAGAAGCCTTTTTATAGCTCGTAGCTTTTGAGCTTTTCGTTTTGTTGTTCGTCTTGCACTTCTCGCTTCACGCCTTGGAAGTGCTAAGGATTTACCATCCTTTGGATGTTCGGCAATGGTAAAAATTCTAACTCCACTATCAATGATTTTATTTTTTGCTATATCCTCGCCAACATCAACTAAAGCCCAACCAATAGAAGTTATCCCTAAATCCAGTCCTAAAACTATATTGCCCATTTTATTTCCTTTTAATGGAAACAATTATATCATAACACTAATAGTTTATCCGAGTGAGAAACGAGTGGGCTATAATAAAGAGGTTGCGGTTCCCTCTGCAAGGCTGTCTTAGACTTAACTGAACACTGTTCATCCTATCAAAATGCCGTTTCTACTATTCTCAATTCATTAATCTTACAATATGCTACAATTTCAAAAAGGCAATTTTTGAACTACTTTACAGGCTTCGCTCTGGCATTTTCCATGCTTAGCATCATCCCTTTTTTTAAGGTGCATGATTTTTACAAGGGTATTAACGGTTATGCTGTTTTGTCTTACCCACTTGTTGGTTTTATTTTAGGTGGGATTTTGTACCTTGTGCATATGATGCTAACTCCTTATCTTCCGCCATTTCATCTTAGCATCATTATTTTTGCTCTTTGGGTACTCATCACTGGGGCATTGCATCTTGATGGGTTTAGTGATACGCTTGATGGTTTGTTTGTTCCAAAAGAGCGCGCACTTGAGGTTATGAAAGACCCTCATGCTGGTGGGATGGGGATGATATTTACAGTGACTTTTCTCATCTTAAAGGCATCATCACTTATGGCGATGGGTGCTATCTATCTTTTACCTGTCATTTTAATGCTCTCTCGTTTTAATGCTGTAGTCGCCATCTATCTTTTTGAGTATGTATCTCCAAATGGTATGAGCACCTTGGCAAAAGAGGAATTCACAAAAAGGCTCTTTATTTTTACCAGCTTATTCGTTCTTAGCATCATAGTGGTGTTTAACGCCTTTAGTTTACTCTTAGCATCACTACTTACACTCTTTGTTTTAAAACTTTTTTTCATCAAGCGTTATGGTGGTTTTACTGGTGACATCTATGGTTTTAGCATAGAAGTTACTGAGCTTGTACTTTTAAATGTCGTGATACTCTCTTTATGAAACTTACCCTAGTTCGCCATGCAGAGGTTGAAAAAAAGTATCTCAACAAATACAATGGGCACAACGATATATCTTTATCTCAAGATGGAGAAAAACAAGCAAAAGAGTTATGTCAAAAGCTCAACAAACTAGAGTTTGATGCGGTGTATTGCTCCGACCTTAGACGCACAAGAGAGACTATAAAATACTACAAAAATAAAAACAAAATCATATATACAGATAAGTTAAGAGAAAAATCATGGGGCAAACATGAGGGGCTGAGTTTCGAAGAGATTATTAATCAAAAAGAGATAAAATATAAAGATTTTTTACAATGGATAGAGGCTTTGGATGGGGAGGATTATACCCTTTACATCCAACGTATTGAGAGATTTTTTTTAGAGTACCTACCATCACTCAACAAAGAAAATATTCTCATCATAACTCACGCTGGAGTTATCAGAGTTTTACAAAGCATACTACACCAAAAGACACTCAGTGAAGTCTTTAGCAAAAAAATGAATTACGGAGATTTGATAATTGAAAACATATAATATATTTACAGACCAAGAGGACTCACTTCCAGAGGGAAAAGCTGACTTTTTACTCGCAGCGAGTGTCACAAAAACTTGTGAGATAGAGGGGATTACCCAAGCTGGGATACCTGGAAAGATTCCACTTACGCCTACACTTGATGCTGAGTTCATTGTAGATGAAAAGGTCTACTCTATGCCAGAGTTAGCCGAAACTCCTACTGGAGTTCCAACCCCAGCGCTCATCACAAGGGCTGTTCATAATCTGAACCCATTTAGCTCTATGGAGATTTTAAACTTAGGACTAGAGTCACTTCCACAAAATTCTCCACTTATAAACTTTGACATAGCACCATCAAACTCCATAGACAAAGGTGCAGGCATCGATGCTAAGGAGATTATACGCAAGGGTATGAAGTTTGGTCGTGAGTACGAACTCAAAGGAAGCTACCTTATACTAGGCGAGTCAACCCCAAGTGGAACGACAACTGCGACTGCATCTGCTTTAGCCCTTGGCTATGACTTGAGGGAAGATTTTTCATCTAGTTTTTTAAATGTACCAAATGACATAAGGGTAAAAACCATTGATAATGCACTCAATTTCATCACAAAAGATATGGACAATTTTGAAAAGTTATCACACACTAGTGATAACATGCTTTTGTTTTGTGCTGGTTTTATCCTTGAAGCATCACGCCGTTTTCATGTAGTTTTAGCCGGTGGGACACAGATGGCAGCTTCTCTTTTGATAGCAGATGCCTTAAGAGAAGAGCTACTTATGAGAGTCAAAAGTGACAACATTACACTTGCTACTACTGCATGGGTAGCCAATGATGCTAAGTCAGATATAAAGAAAATTTTAGCACAACTTTCTTACACACCGCACGCAATCTACACCACTTTTTCTTTTGCAAATGCAGAGATACCAGTGCTTAAAAAATACGATGACGGGGAAGCGAAAGAGGGAGTAGGAGCAGGTGCATCTTTAGCATATGCCAACGCAAATAAGGTCAAAAATGACGAAATATTGCAAAATATACAATTTATGATGTATTCTCTTTAATATTTTGGTACAATTGCAGATTACTTAAATTTTTATTAGGATTTCACATTGTTTAAAACAGTTAAGTCTAAAGTTATTTTAGCATTAGTATCAGTCAGTATCTTAGGCTTAATAGCGATGAGTTCGTATCTCTCTTTTACACTTCAAAGCTTGTCTAACAAAACAAGTAAAAAATCTCTTTCAATGCTGAGTCAGTCTATATTTCAAACAATGACTACAAGTATGATGATGGGGGATTCTCATCTTGTAGAAGAGACTCTAAAATCAGCACAAAGTATCAAAGGGATAGAGTCACTACTCATCTACAAATCAAAAGCAGTGCAAGAGACCTATGCACCAAATGAAGCCTACACATCAGATGCACTCATACGTGATGTCTTAGAAAACAAAACTACTAAAATGATTGAAAAAGATGAAACCAACAGTCATAACATTCGTTTGATTCAACCTATGGTTGCTGAGCAAAAATGTTTAACCTGTCATTACAATGCAGAGGTTGGTTATGTCCTTGGTGCTATGGATTTAGTCATCTCACTTAATGAGGCTGATGAAGATATAAACACCACCAATGTAGCTCTTGTTATTACCCTCATAATCTCCGCGATTCTTTTTAGTATTATCGCCTTAGTCTTTTTCTCAAAAGAGATTTTTACACCTATTTACAACCTTAAAGAGCGTATAGCTTCTTTAGTCGGTGGAGACAAAGACTTAACAAAAAGAGTTTTTCATAAAAACCAAGATGAGTTTGGTCAAACTGCCAATGAGATAAATGCATTCATAGAGATGGTTCAAGACACTGTAAACAATGTTAAAACGCTAGGACAAGAAAACTCCAGTATTGCCAAAGAGATAGAAAAATCATCTCATGTCATCCGAAAAAGTACAGAACAAGAACAAGAGATAGTTCAAGATACTACACAAAAATCCGAATCTATTAAACTTTTACTTGAGAAAAATTTAGAAGCATCCCATAAAACTCAAAAAAATGTAGCCCAAGCTAATGAAGAGCTTATAACTGCAAAAGAAGCACTTGGTACACTCTCTGAAGAGGTAAGTTCATTTGTTGAAATTGAAACAGAACTCTCAGATGAACTCACTAGTCTAAAAACAGATGCCCAAAGCGTTAAAGATATTCTCAATATTATCAAAGATATAGCTGAGCAAACAAACCTTTTAGCCCTTAATGCTGCCATAGAAGCAGCCCGAGCAGGTGAACATGGGCGCGGTTTTGCCGTTGTAGCTGACGAGGTAAGAAAACTCGCCGAACGAACTACTAAAAGCTTGAGCGAAATAGATATGAGTGTAAGTACTATCGTTCAAGCTATCAACGATGTGAGTGATAAGATGCATACAAATGCTACAAATATAGAAAGCCTCTCAACTATCTCAATAGAAGTAGAAGGAAAAATCAACCAAACCTCAGATGCCATAAAAATGTCTAGTGATGTAGCAAACCAATCAGCACAAGATACACAACAAATTTCTGTAAATGTCAGTGAAATCATAGATTTTATCCATCAAATAGATACGCTTTCTACTGCAAATAACACGAGCACTCAGCATATAGAAAATGATTTACAAAGACTAGTAGAAGTTGCAAGCAACCTGCAAGCTACTATCAACGAATTTAAAAGTTAAGACTACTTCTTAACTTTTTTTCTAAAGAGGTGATACTGTTCCTCTTCACAAATTTTTTCTATATAGTCTTCTGGGCATTTTTTTACATTTTTCCAAGCGCCAGATGGGACTCGGACTTCAAGCATACCTTTTTCACGAAGTTTAATTATCTTTTTATTGCTAAGTATCTTTGAAGTAGGTGAAAAATCTGCTTTAGATAAATCTATGTCATCTTTATAAAAACATGTTTGTTTGTTAAAATTTCCCCAACTTGGTATGCCATCTACTGTAAAAGGAACTTCATAACCATTTGCAAAAGTAACCATGATAACGTAGTGGGAATCTTCGAAATATTCAGTAATTTTTCCCTTGCCAAATATCAAGCCATAAACCTTGTCGCCTATTTTTGCATCTTTGAAATAACCCAATCTAACTCCTAAATATTTTTACGAATTATAAAAAAGATTTATTACTAAAGCATTACAAAAATACTATCTATCTCGTCTTCTCCCTCTGTCTCTACCGCTAGTATAGTTTTTTCTAAAACATTTATTGCAAATATTATGTTTTGAGTTCGCTGGGAGTGGTGCACTACACATTCTACATGTCTGAACAAAGCGGGGTTGTTGTAAAGAGAGTTCTATATACTTATTTATCACTCCTCGACTTTGTCTTGCCTTAGCATCATCTAAGAAGTAGTCTTTAAAACGGTAGCTCAGCCAAAGATAAAGTGAAATCTCTTTAACCATATCTTCCGCACGAAGTAAATCTTCAGTTGTTACAGCATGAGCGCCCATCAAAGCTGGCGGGTGGTAGGAGACTGGAATCTTTTGTTCTAAGGCTTGTGCATATCTCTCAAAGGCTGAGATGATGTAGGGGGACTTTAAGGTAAGTGGGGCACAGGAGAGATGGTATTTCGTAGCTATATCTAAGTCATAGGCATCTACTATCTTAGAAACCTCAAGCATATCATCAAGATTTGAAGCTATAAAAGGGCCGTTGAACTCCATGTTATCCACGAAAAATTTAAAGATTATGTTGAGTGAATTTTCTTCTAGTATATTTGCAACCAATTTAATATGGTTGAGATTTGCCATAACTTTAAAAGGTATAACTATCTCTTTGTCTGGCTTATAAAAATTCTTTTTTACAATTTTAAGAACATCAGCATAAAGAGCACCCACAAAACCCTCTTCACTCAGACCATAACGCCCTGCTCGTCCAGATATCTGATGTATCTCGCTTGGTAATAATTCTCTGTCTTTCACTCCATCATACTTTTTTGCCTTAGAAAAAAGCAAGGTTTGTATGGGCATGTTTAAACCCATAGCGATGGCATCGGTTGCAATGAGGACTTGTGTTTCTCCCTCACGAAAGCGTCGAGCTTCTTCACGCCTAACCTCAGGAGAAAGATTTCCATAGACTACACTTACATCAAAGTTTTTTGAAAAATCTTGTTTGAGTTTGAGTACATCACGGCGAGAAAAAGCGATGATAGCTGTCCCCTCTTGAACATCTCGCACATCTGTAGGATCATCTAAAAGCCTCAAAGGTGTTTTACGTTCAAACTCTATGATTTGGAGTTCCTCCCCTAGATACTCAGCAAGGGCTACAACAGCATCACGAGAGTTCGAAGATCCAGTCATAATAATCTCTTTTGCAGGCGCCCCAATGATGGCATTTGCCCACGCCCAACCGCGGTCACGGTCATCTATCATCTGCACCTCATCTATAACACAAACATCAACATCAACTTCAAAGTTTAACATCTCTATAGTTGAACTTATATGTGTAGCATCATCACTCACTATCTGCTCTTCACCTGTAATAAGCGAAGACTCTATACCCTTTTCTTTTAAACCCTCATAACCCTCTAATGCCAAAAGTCTAAGCGGAGCCAAATAGTACCCAGTATCAGCGTCTTGGAGTTTTTGCATAGCCTGATAGGTTTTTCCACTGTTAGTTGGTCCTATGTGCAGTATGAGTTTTCTATGCATCTCTCTTGCCATTGGAAAAAGATTTTTAAAGTCCCGAATAGTCCCTGCTAAAAGGTTTTGACGTTGTTGTTTAGCTATATCCTCACCTACTGAGTAGATGAACTTACGGAGAGTTTTTTTGATGATTTTAGGGGTAATGACTAGGTCAGATGGGAGTATGTCAAGTAAAAATCTATAGACTTTTTGATGCAAGTATTCTTCTGTGAACTTCAAAGAAGATGCATATCGTCTACACTCATCAAGTATGTTCTCTAAGTCCCCTAAAAAGTGCACCTCATGCTCTTTCTTGATGCTAAGAAGTACCTTAGTAAAGTCCAACTCCTTTTGCTTCCAAATATCCTCTAAAATAGAGTCTAACTCTAAGTGCAAATCCAAAATATAAGAAAAACCCTCCTCTTGAAAAGGGAGTTTTATTTTTTGTTTTACAGAGAGTATCAACTCATCTTTAAGCAATTCAAAGTGAGTCATATCTATATACTCTGCTATGATTAACTCTAAAACCTTTTCTTTTATCCTAGGGTAGAGTGTTATTTTTGGAGGGGATGAACGTAAAGATGAGACTATTTCATGAGGTGTTAAGTACTTATGCTCTTTTGGTAATGATGCTATGAATGCATCCACACTTGCTTGACGCTTTTGTATAACCATCTCTTTTTCTTGAGCAAGTTCAGCAACTAAGTCTTCTTCCTTAGCATCATCAAGTTCTTGTGTCGTATATGCTTTTGTACGTAAGACCTCTATCTTATGAAAACTCTCACCAAAGAGTACATAGTGGATAGAGGCATTGAACTCAAAACTATCATCGAGTTCAAAAAAACCATCTAACTTTTTCTCAATACGTTCGCGTTTTGCTTCGAGTCGCATATGATGGAGTTTTGACTCTATCTTTTGTGCTGTTATCTTTTTGGCACGTTTATCTGCAAAGTCAGCGTAGATGTACGCCTCTTCCTCTGGCGTTAAGTCAAACTCTTTTAAAACCTCATCAAGTTTTTCTAAAGATGTATAGATAGGTTTTTTTGCACTATCGGAGGGATACACAATCCCTTCGTTTTCAAAAAAAGTAAGTATATCTCTACGAAAACCACTGTCTGCTTGACTCCATAGCATTCGTACTGCTTTTAAAAGCACCTCTTTAGAGTGGTCTATCTCAAAGATGCCTAAAGCATTAAAAAGATTGCTTAATGTCTCACTTTTAACACGCTCAATACCAACGTCAAAAGGGTCACCATCAAAGATTTTCTTTATTTGTTGGTTGATTTTTATATTTTTTTTGTTTTTTTTTGCCATAAGATTTATTGATTGCTAAAGCTTAGCTTTGATTTGCTTGTGCGTGTATTGATGGACTAAAGACTGAATAATATTTTGATAACTTATCCCTGTTGCTAAAGCTCTTTGTTTTAAAAGATATATGTCACTCTCAGGCAACCTAATGCTTATAGCTTTTTTTTTACTTACGTATTGTTTTGCCATAGTTGTGTAGTTGAGTATCTCTTTGGAAACACTCTCTATGCTCTTAGCATCATCACTCTCAACATACTCGATTATTTCTAATTCTTCTTTTGTCAGTGTATCTTTCATGGTTGTCCTTTATATACTTTATGGTATTTTCTACTTGGTATGATATTTTTTAAAAATATCTCTTGTTCATCTTCTACAAAAGGTACATAATAAGTATAAGATTGTATATATAAAATAAACAATTTTTGTCTAGGATATTTCTCAATATTAAAATGTGGCAATACATCTAAAAGCTTACCACTCTCTAAACTCAATATAACATCTTCAAAACAAACACCTCTACTCTCTTGTAGAAGTTCGTTCTTATCTTCATCCCAATTAAACTGTTTAATATCTTTCCTTTTGTATATACAATATATACTAATTATAGTATTTTATAAATATATTGTCAATTAAGTCAATTTTACTCGTTATACTCTCACGCAAACATTGACATCGTAAATACAAAAATGCTATAATAAATCCATATCATGAAAAGGAATAGTTTGAAATTTGAGTGGAATGATGATAAGAATAAACTCAACATTAAAAATCATCAAGTTAGCTTTGAAGAAGCTAAAGAAGTTTTTCTAGATCCTATGCATATTTCAAAACTTGATTATAGATTTGATTATTTTGAAGAAAGATGGATTACATTAGGTGCTACAACTAAAGATAAAATTTTAGTTGTAGCCAATATGTTCTTCGATGAAGATGGCAAAGAAATAATAAGAATAATAAGTGCGAGAAAAGCAAATCAAAAAGAAAGGATTTTTTATGAGCAACATTAAAGAGAGAGAAAAATTTGATGATTATGAGATGCTAGATGAGTATGACTTTAGTGATGGAGTGAGAGGTAGATTTTATGAACCTAAAAAGATACCTGTTTCATTAAGACTTGATAATGACATTGTTTTGTTTTTTAAAAAATTAGCAAGTGAGCAAAAAGTTCCATATCAAACACTTATTAATGCTTTACTGAGAAAAAAGTTACAAGAAGTATAACAAAAACAGAAGAGTACAATCGATAGATATCTTACTAAATATAACAGAATAATTTGAGAGTGTAAAATAAACT